>JADMJR010000263.1 GCA_018780365.1 Acidovorax sp.
GTGTCAAGGCGTTCGGTGGTGAACTGATCAGCGCTGGCTCGATCATCGTGCGCCAACGTGGCACGCGTTTCCATCCCGGCAGCAATGTCGGCGTGGGCAAGGATCACACCTTGTTTGCATTGGTGGACGGCCATGTGTCGTTCGGCACCAAGGGTGCATTGTCCAAGTCCACGGTCAATGTGACTCCCGCCTAAGGTTTGTCCTTAGGATGCAATCGAAGCCCCGCTTTGCCGGGGCTTTGTTGTTTGGTCTGTACGATGGCTCCTGCATGCCATCTGCACGCGGCACCCGGAAGGTGCCCCGCTGTTCCATTGCAATCAGTCATTGGCTGATCGCCGGTGCGGCGCCCTTTTGTAAACTGGATATCCCATGAAGTTCGTCGATGAAGCCTTTATTGACATTGCCGCCGGTGATGGTGGCAATGGCTGCGTGTCGTTTCGGCACGAAAAATACAAGGAGTTCGGCGGGCCCAATGGCGGCGACGGCGGGCGTGGGGGGCATGTGTTTGCCGTGGCAGACCCCAATCTGAACACTTTGGTGGATTTTCGCTATTCACGTCGGCATGAAGCCAAGCGGGGCGAGCACGGCATGGGCTCGGACATGTTTGGTGCGGCGGGGACTGACATTACCCTGAAGATGCCCGTGGGCACCATCATCACCGACGCGGAAACGGGTGAGGTGCTGTATGAGCTGCTCAATCCGGGCGAAGTCATCACCATCGCCAAGGGCGGGGATGGCGGATTTGGCAACATGCGGTTCAAGAGCGCGATCAACCGTGCGCCGCGCCAGAAGACACCAGGCTGGCCGGGCGAAAAAAAGAACCTGAAGCTCGAACTGAAGGTGCTCGCCGACGTGGGGCTTCTGGGGATGCCGAATGCGGGAAAATCAACCTTCATCACGGCTGTTTCCAATGCGCGCCCCAAGATCGCGGACTATCCCTTCACCACACTGCACCCGAATCTGGGTGTTGTGCGCGTGGGGCCCGAGCAAAGCTTTGTGGTGGCAGATATCCCGGGTCTGATTGAAGGCGCCTCGGAAGGGGCGGGGTTGGGCCACCAGTTCCTGCGCCACCTGCAGCGCACCCGTCTGCTGTTGCACATTGTGGATCTGGCACCTTTTGATGATGCGGTGGACCCGGTGGCCCAGGCCAAGGCCATCGTCAACGAGCTGAAAAAATACGATCAGCAGCTCTACAACAAACCCCGCTGGCTGGTGCTGAACAAGCTCGACATGGTGCCCGCTGATGAGCGAGAGGCGCGTGTCAAAGATTTTGTGAAGCGTTTCAAGTGGAAGGGGCCCGTGTTCGAGATCTCGGCACTGACGCGGGAGGGCTGTGAGCCGCTGATCCACGCGATCTTCCGCCATGTGCAGTCCGAGCAACGCACGGAAAATGAGCCTGTAGAAGTGGATCCACGGTTCGCCGGGGATGCTCCTGCCTGACGCGGGATACTTGCTGCTCGCATAGTTTGAATGCTATATTTTTTAATAGCTGTAAGCGCTTGATGAGAGGGCGCAAGCGGCCAGAATGACTTAGACAATGGTTTCCAGCGTATTGCGAGATGCCCGCCGTATCGTGGTCAAGGTGGGCTCCAGTCTTGTGACCAACGAAGGCCGTGGTTTAGACGAGACGGCCATCGGCGAATGGAGCCGCCAACTGGCGGCTCTGGTGCGTGGTGATGGCGGTGCGCCGCGCGAAGTGGTGATGGTGTCCAGTGGCGCCATTGCCGAGGGCATGAAGCGCCTGGGCTGGACGACGCGGCCCCAGGAAATCCATGAGCTGCAGGCTGCCGCCGCGGTGGGGCAGATGGGCCTGGCGCAAATGTACGAGACCAAGTTGCGTGAGCAGGGCATGGGCAGCGCCCAGGTGCTGCTCACCCATGCGGATCTGGCGGACCGTGAGCGCTATCTGAACGCCCGTTCGACCCTGCTCACACTGCTGCGCCTTGGCGTGGTGCCGGTGATCAATGAGAACGACACCGTCGTCAACGACGAAATCAAGTTCGGCGACAACGACACGCTGGGTGCTTTGGTGGCCAATCTGGTGGAGGCCGATGCGCTGATCATCCTCACAGACCAAAAGGGGTTGTACACCGCCGATCCGCGCCGCGATCCGTCTGCTCAGTTCGTGCATGAAGCCAAGGCGGGGGATCTGGCGCTGGAGGCCATGGCCGGAGGCGCGGGTTCCAGCATTGGCAAGGGCGGCATGATCACCAAGATACTGGCTGCCAAACGTGCAGCAGGTTCGGGCGCATCCACCGTGATTGCCTGGGGGCGTGAGCCGGATGTGCTGGTGCGCCTGGTCGAGGGGGAGTCTCTTGGTACTTTATTGGTCGCACAGACGCAGAAGAAGCAGGCCCGCAAGCAGTGGATGGCCGACCACCTGCAACTGCGAGGTTCTGTGGTGGTAGATGCCGGGGCTGCGGCCAAGGTGCGTGATGAGGGCAAGAGCCTGTTGCCCATCGGCATGACGGCGGTGGAGGGCGACTTCTCGCGCGGCGACGTAATTGCCGTGCGCGACACCTCGGGGGTTGAGATTGCGCGAGGCTTGGCGAACTATGCGGCTGCAGAAGCGCGCCTCTTGTGCCGCAAGCCTTCGACCGAGTTTGAAAAGCTGCTCGGCTATGTGGCCGAACCGGAGATGGTGCACCGTGACAACCTGGTGCTTGCCGTGGGCGCCTGATCTCTTGATCCCCTGGCCGCGCACTGCGCTTGCCGCCCATAAAAAATGCCTGCAGCTGCAGGCATTTTTTATGGGCGGTGTGCTCTGCTTTAACGCGGAGTGGTGGTGAGGGGCGGCAACCCATCAAGCTCACCCGGCATGCTGTTTTGCGGGTCGGGGTCGAAGCTGGCACCGGGTGGTAGTTCCATGCCCGGGTTGATGAGCATGGACCCCGTGCGGAACATGCTGGTACCCGCATGCTCACCTTCTCTGGTGCGCATGCCGCTGCGCAGATAGCGGTTGCGCTGTTCGTAGCGTGGCAGATACCGGGCAAGCTCGGTCAGCGCCATTTCGTAGACGCCACGTTTGAACTCGACCACCACGTCCAGCGGAACCCAATAATCGTTCCAGCGCCAGGCATCAAACTCCGGGTGGTTGGTTGCACGCAGGTTCAGATCCCAGTCGTGGCCTACCAGTTGGAGCAGATACCAGATTTGCTTCTGTCCCTTGTAATGTCCGCGTGCATCGCGGCGGATGTACCGGTCAGGCACCTCATAGCGCAACCAGTCCCGGGTGCGGGCCACCACGCGCACGTGGTCAGGCAATAATCCCACCTCTTCATGCAGCTCCCGGAACATGGCCTGCTCGGGAGTCTCGCCCCGGTCAATGCCACCCTGCGGAAACTGCCAGCTGTGGGTGCGTATGCGCTTGCCCCAGAACACCTGGTTTTTCTGGTTGAGCAGGATGATG
This sequence comes from Acidovorax sp., assembly GCA_018780365.1. GTDB lineage: Bacteria > Pseudomonadota > Gammaproteobacteria > Burkholderiales > Burkholderiaceae_C > Acidovorax. The sequence goes on from JADMJR010000263.1 coordinate 3,410, forward strand.
CCGACGTTCGGCCGAAAGCCGTCCCGGTCAAGCATAATCAAACCCCAAATTTTTAAACTGTGTCCATTATGCACGGCGCCTAGCGCGCAGCAAGTGGACGGCCCCGTTCTGCCTGCAATCGATTCCGATGAAAGCCTCCCAATTCTTTATTTCCACCCTCAAGGAAGCTCCGGCGGATGCCGAAGTGGTCAGTCACAAACTCATGACGCGGGCGGGGCTGATCAAGAAGCTGGGCGCTGGCATCTATAACTATATGCCCATGGGGCTGCGGGTGATCCGCAAGGTAGAAGCCATCGTGCGGGAAGAAATGAACCGTGCAGGCGCCGTGGAGCTGACCATGCCCGTGGTGCAGCCTGCAGAGCTGTGGCAGGAAACGGGCCGTTTCGACAAGATGGGCCCCGAGTTGCTGCGCATCCAGGATCGCCATGGCCGCGACTTTGTGGTGCAACCCACCAGCGAAGAAGTGATCACTGACATTGCTCGCCAGGAGCTCAAGAGCTACAAGCAGCTACCCAAGAACTTCTACCAGATCCAGACCAAGTTCCGCGACGAGCGCCGCCCACGCTTTGGCCTGATGCGGGGCCGCGAATTCATCATGAAGGACGCGTACAGCTTCGACCGCGACCAGGTGGCCGCCAAGGCGAGCTACCAGGTCATGGCCCAGGCCTACCGCCGGATTTTTGACCGCTTCGGCCTGACTTACCGCGCTGTGGCCGCCGACAGCGGCGCCATCGGTGGCGACCTGTCCGAAGAATTCCAGGTGATCGCCGCCACGGGTGAAGACGCCATCGTCTATTGCCCACAGAGCGACTACGCCGCCAACATGGAAAAGGCCGAGGCCCTGGCACCTGCGGGCCCACGCGCCGCAGCCGCCCAGGCGCTGACCAAGACCGCCACCCCGGGCAAGAGCACCTGCGCCGACGTGGCCGAGCTGCTCGGTGTGCCACTCGCCACCACCGTGAAGTCGCTGGTCCTGGCCACGGACGAAACCAACGAGGCAGGCGAAATTCTCAAGAGCCAGGTCTGGCTGCTGCTGCTGCGCGGCGACCATGACATGAACGAGATCAAGGTGGGTAAGGTCCCTGGCCTGGCGGGCTTCCGTTTTGCCACGCTCTCCGAGGTCGAAGACCACTTTGGCTGCAAGCCCGGCTACCTGGGGCCCATCGGCCTCCAAAAGCCGCTCAAGCTCGTGGTGGACCGCGAAGTGGCCCTCATGGCGGACTGGATCTGCGGCGCCAACGAGGTGGATTTCCACATCACCGGGGTGAACTGGGGTCGCGACCTGCCCGAGCCCGATGCGATTGCCGACCTGCGCAATGTGGTGGCGGGCGACCGCTCCCCCGATGGCAAGGGCGAGCTGGCGATTGAGCGTGGCATCGAAGTGGGCCATGTGTTCTACCTGGGCACCAAATACAGCCGGGCGATGAACGCCACCTTCCTGGACGAGACCGGCAAGCCCCAGCCGCTGGAGATGGGCTGCTACGGCATTGGTGTCACGCGCCTGCCAGCCGCAGCCATCGAACAGAACCACGACGAGCGCGGCATCATCTGGCCCGACGCGATTGCACCGTTCACCGTGGTGATTTGCCCCGTAGGCATGGACCGCAGCGAGGCCGTCAAGGCCACGGCCGAGCAGCTCTATGCGGACCTGCTGGCCGCCGGCGTGGATGTGATCCTCGATGACCGGGGCGAGCGCCCCGGCGCCATGTTTGCCGACTGGGAGCTGATCGGTGTGCCACACCGCGTGACCATTGGCGACAAGAGCCTCAAGGATGGTGTGGTCGAGTACCAGCACCGTCGCGATGCGGCCCCCACCAAGGTGGTCGCCGCCGATATCCTGGCCCACGTAAAGGGCCGCATGGCCGTATGAGCATGAGCCCGTTGGACGCAGACGCATCTTTCCTCGGGCGGCCTGCCGCAGCAGGGGGCCTCTCGCGGCGTGCGTGCCTGCTGTCCGTGGCCTCGCTGTCGGCGCCGGCCGCCTGGCTGGGGGCCCCTCAGGCAGCGCATGCGGGCGGGCAACTCGAAGAGCCCTTGATGGACTCCGTGCGCACAGCCCTGAGCTCGGCCATTGCCAACCAGGCGCCGCCCGAGCCAGAGTTTTTCACCACCGAATCCCGTCTGCACTACCTGCGCTGGCTGGGCACCCAGAGTGATCGGCTGCGCCGCCGCAAACCTGAATGGGAAGTGCGTCGCGACTTTCTGCAGACGGTCTGGTACGAGTCCAAACGTGCAGGACTGGATGTGTCGCTGGTCATGGGGCTCATCCAGGTGGAAAGCGGTTTTCGCAAATTTGCCGTCTCCAGCGTCGGGGCGCGGGGCTACATGCAAGTCATGCCGTTCTGGACTCGGGTCATTGGTGATGGTGACGCTGGCAAGCTGTTCCACATGCAGACCAACCTGCGCTTTGGTTGTGTGATCCTGCGCCACTACATGGACCGGGAGCGGGGCGACCTTTTCATGGCCCTGGGGCGCTACAACGGCAGCCGTGGCCGTTCGCCCTACCCGGATGCGGTGTTTGGCGCCCAGCGCAGCTGGGCGTTTACCGACAGGCCTTCAGCACCTGCTGCCTGACAGGGCACCGCACGGTCGGGCGGCCTTCGGCTCCATTTTTCTTTTCTCTGCAGGCCAAGAGCGTTAGGCCACAGACCCTGCCCCTGCGGCATGCCCTGCCGGTGGTGCCGGTGGGCTGCCGCCGTGGTTGGCAGGGGTCAGGCGCGAGACCATGACCTGGTCGATGCGGTAGCTGTCCACGTCCAGCACCTCGAACTTGTAGCCGCCCCAGCTCACGCTGTCGGTGCGGCGCGGCACGCGGCGCAGCATCACCATCAGGAAACCCGCGAGGGTTTCGTACTCGCCGGTGTGGGGCAGTTCGTCGAGCGAGAGCGCATGCAGCACGTCCTCGATGGGTGTCACCCCGTCGATGAGCCACGAATCCTCGTCACGCCGCACGATCTGTTCCTCGTCTGCAGGGCCGACCAGATCGCCCATCACGGTGCTCATCACATCGTTCAGGGTCACCACCCCCACCACCAGGCTGTATTCGTTCACGATCACGGCAAAGTCTTCGTGCACCTGGCGGAACTGTTCCAGCACTTCCGACAGCGTGAGGCGGTCCGGCACGATGAGCACCTTGCGCACCAGGCTGTCATCGGCCAGCGAGATGGGCTGGTTGTTCAGCACACGCTGGAACAGGTCCTTGGCATCCACGTAGCCCACGACGTGGTCGATGTCGCCCTCGCACACGGGGTAGGTCGAAAACGGCTCAGCCGCAATGCGCAGCCGGATGACCGAGTCGGGTTCGTCCCGTAAAAAGAAGGCCACCCGGTCGCGCGGCGACATGGCGCTGGACACCATGCGGGTGTCCAGCTCGAACACATTGGTGATGACCTGCTGCTCCCGTGCGGCGAGCACACCGGCGCGTGCGCCTGCTTCCATCATCGCCAGGATGTCGTCGGAGGTAATGCGGTCATCGCGCAGCGACGACAGCCCCAGCACGCGGAACAGCGCATCGGCCCCCCGGCTATAGAACCACACCAGCGGGCGCAGCAGCGCCGTGCACCACGCCATGGGCTGCGCCAGGCGCACCACCAGCCGCTCGGGCTCGGCCATGCCCAGGCGCTTGGGGAACAGGTCGGCAAACAGGATGAACAGGGAGGTGATGACGAGGAAGGAGGCCAGAAAACCGGCTTTCTCCGCCGTCGATTCAGACAGCCACAGCCCAAACAGCGCATTGAAATGGGGGCTCAGCGCGCCTTCGCCCACGATACCGCCCAGGATGGCCACCGCGTTCTGGCCCACCTGCACCACCGTGAAATAGTCGCCCGGCTGCTCCTGCATGCGCAGCACCCGCTCTGCGCGCGCATCGCCTTCGTCGGCCATCTGCCGCAGGCGCAGGCGGCGGGCGGCCGCGAGCGAGATCTCGGCCATGGAGAAGAAGGCGCTGGCTGCGATCAGCAGCCCGATGACGAAGAGGCTTTGGGACAGGGTCATGGAGGGGAGGGGCGGCGCAGGCCAAGGCTCAGCGGCCACCCGAGTGTATCTGTGCGCCCTGCGGGCGGACACCAGCGGCGCACCGTGCGTGGCGGCGGCTGGCACCCACCTGCAGCGGCTATTGCACGAAGCCGATGCGGCTGCGCCCCGAGGTGGCCTTGGGCAGGTCGGTGATTTCCACCGTGCTGCGGCGGTCCAGCCGCGCATTGCCAAAACCCGTCATCAGCGCGCGCCGCATCTCGCGCGGCGGCATCTGGGCCAGGTGGTCCAGCACATCGTCCAGGGGCTCTGGGTCCAGCAGGCGGCCCCAGTCGTGGCCCGCACGGATGCCAGCGTACAGGTTGCGTGCAATGGCGCGCGCCTGCTCCAGCGTGGGGGCCTCCACCTCGAACACGTTCATGCGGTTCAGGATGGGGTCGGGGATGCCCCGGGTGTCGTTGGCGGTGGTGATCCAGATCACCTGGCTCGCGTCGATGGCCACCTCGGCAAACTCATCGGTAAAGCTCTGGGCCGTGTCGTGCTCCAGCAGGCTGTACAGCGCACCCAGTGGGTCGTACTGTGCATCGGTGCTGGCCTTGTCGATTTCGTCCACCACGATGACAGGATTGGCATATTCGCCCTCCACCAGTGCCTCGAACACCTTGCCGGGGCGGGCCCCTTTCCATTGCGCCGACGAGCCCGACAGCAGCCAGCCAGCGGTCATCGAACTCATGGGCAGCAGGTTCATGCCCGTGCCCAGCAGCTCGGCCAGGTGGCGCGCAAAGTGGGTCTTGCCGATGCCGGGCGGGCCCAGCAGCAGCATGGGCGTGACCTCCAGGCCATCGCGGCTGTCCTGCGCCAGCGCCACATGGCGCTTCACGTCGTCCAGCACCTCGGTGAAGTTCGGCAACTGCGCGTACAGGCTGGCCATGTCGGGGATGCCCGAGGGCTTGACCTGAAAACGCTCCGGGCCACGCTCCAGCATGCGTTCGTAGACGGTGCGCAGGGTTTCGTATTCGCGCTGGTTGCCGGACTCCTGCAGCCGTGCGAGCTTGCGCTCGACGTCGCCAGGGTGGAACACATTGCGCATCTGGGCCACCGGCAGGCGCAGGGCGGGTGGCTGGGGAACAAGGCTATGGCTGGTCATTGCATGCTCCTTGTGATTGGGGTCACGCAACCATTCAAGCACACAACATGCCCGTGCCAGCATCGGAAAAGCCCCTGATTGGTGCTGTTGTTGCGGGCACACCAATACGCCATGAAAAAAGCCGCCCGAAGGCGGCTGTCCGGGCCGGACGGCAGGGGGCGTAAGGGATCAGCCCTCGGTGCCCAGCACCTGCTTGAGTTCGCCCGACTCGTACATCTCCATCATGATGTCCGAGCCGCCGATGAACTCGCCCTTCACGTACAGCTGGGGGATGGTGGGCCAGTTGCTGTATTCCTTGATGCCCTGGCGGATTTCGTCGTCTTCGAGCACGTTCACGGTGACCACGGCCTTGGGGTCCACGCCGCAGGCCTTGAGGATCTGGATCGCGCGACCCGAGAAGCCACACATGGGGAAGCTGGCGCTGCCCTTCATGAACAGCAGGATCTCGCTGGATTTGACGAGGGCGTCGATGCGTTGTTGGGTGTCGCTCATGGGTAAAACTCCTTGAAAGGGGCGGGCGGGCCCGGGGTGGGGGAGGGGCCCGCGATGGGGTGGATTATTTCACTGTCTGCGCTGGTGGCCACTGCCCGCCCGTGCAACGCGCAATGCCAGCGAGGTCATTGCGGCTGTGCACCTGGGCAAAGCCCTGGGCGGTGAGCAGCACCTGCACGGCGGGCGCCTGGTCGTATCCATGCTCCAGCAGCAGCCAGCCGCCGGGCTGCAGGTGCGCCGGGGCCTGGGCCACGATGGCGCGGATGTCCTCCAGCCCGTCTGTGCCGCTGGCCAGGGCCTGCAACGGTTCGTGCGTGAGGGAGGCCAGGTGCGGGTCGGCACTGGCAATGTAGGGTGGGTTGGAGACGATGGCGTCAAAAAAACCACCAACCCCTTGCAGCCAATTCCCATACTGAAACTGCACGGGCAAGCCCAGCCGCTTTGCATTGGCCTGTGCCACGGCCAGCGCATCGGCACTGGCATCCACGGCCAGCACCTGGGCGTCGGCGCGCTGGCTTTGCAGGGCTAGCGCAATCGCGCCGCTGCCGGTGCCCAGGTCCACCACGCGCGGCGTGGGCAGGGGGGCGATCACTTCCAGCGCCCAGTCCACCAGGGTTTCGGTGTCGGGGCGCGGGTCCAGCACGCGTGCGTCCACCTGCAGGGGCAGGCCGTAGAACTCCTTGCGCCCGGTGAGGTAGGCCACGGGCTCGCCCGCCATGCGGCGCTGGCACAGGGCGAGGAACTGGCCGTGTGCGGCCTCGTCCAGCGCATCCGTGTCGTGCGCCAGCAGCCAGGCGCGGCCGGCGTCGGGGTGGGCCAGGGTGTGCAGCAGCAGCAGTTGCGCGTCGATGCGCGCGAGGCCCAGGGTGTGGGCCTGGGCCAATGCCTGGGCGAGGGTGGGGGTGGGGGCGGCGGGGTGGTTCACTCTGTTTTTGATAGCTACTAGCGCTTGATGGTCGCGCGCAAGGGGCTGATTTGATTCAAGTTTTGGAGGGTGTTCAGCCCGTGGTGCCCATCTCCAGCTCTTCCAGCTGCTCGGCCTCGCGGGCATGGGCCAGGGCCTGCAGCACGTCCGAGAGGTCGCCTTCCATCACGTACAGCAGTTTGTACAGCGTGAGGTTGATGCGGTGGTCCGTCAGCCGCCCTTGCGGAAAGTTGTAGGTGCGGATGCGGTCGCTGCGGTCGCCGCTGCCGATCAGGCCCTTGCGCAGCGCGGCCTCCTTGGCGGCGCGTTCGCTGCGGTCCTTTTCCTGGATGCGGGCCTGCAGCACCTGCAGTGCCTTGGCCTTGTTGGCGTGCTGGCTGCGGCCGTCCTGGCATTCGGCCACGATGCCGGTGGGCAAGTGGACCACGCGCACGGCCGAGTCGGTCTTGTTGATGTGCTGGCCACCGGCGCCGCTGGCGCGGAAGGTGTCGATGCGCAGGTCTGCCGGGTTGAGCTTGATGGCCTCGTGCTCGTCGGGCTCGGGCATCACGGCCACGGTGCAGGCGCTGGTGTGGATGCGGCCCTGGGTTTCGGTGGCGGGCACGCGCTGCACGCGGTGGCCGCCGGATTCGAACTTCAGGTGGCCATACACGTTGTCACCTTCAAAGCGCAGCACGATTTCCTTGTACCCACCCAGCTCGGCCGCGTTCTCGCTCACCACCTCCACCTTCCAGCCCACGCGGTCGGCGTAGCGGGTGTACATGCGGGTCAGGTCGCCCGCGAACAGGGCCGATTCATCGCCGCCCGTGCCGGCGCGGATTTCCACAAACGCGTTGCGTGCATCGTCGGGGTCCTTGGGCAACAGCAGGCGCTGCAGTTCGTCTTCGAGCTGCAGCAGCTCGGCCTCGGCGCCGGTGATTTCTTCCTGCGCCATCTCGGCCATGTCGGGGTCGGCCAGCATCTCGCGCGCACCGGCCAGGTCGGCCTCGCGCTGCTGGTAGCGGGCGTAGCGGCCGGCCACCTGCGTGACCTCGGCATGCTCGACGGAGATGCGCCGGTACTGCGCCATGTCGCTCATGATGTCTTCGCGCGAGAGCAGGAAGTCGAGTTCGCCCAGGCGCTGCGCGTAGCGCTCCAGCTGGCTTCGGAGAAAGGGTTTCATGAAAATCAAAAAAAGGGGTTTGCTACGGATTTTGTAGCTGGTAGCGCTTATGGATCAGGCGCTAGAGGCCGATTTGGCTTGAAATCGGGGCGGGCTGCGGAGCGGGCGAGCGCCGCTACAGGCCGTTGTGGGGGGTCTTGCTTTGCGAGCGCAGGAACAGGCGCGAGACGGTCTGGGCCGTCTGGGCGCGCATTTCGGCGTCGCCCGCGCGCAGCTCGGCCAGGGTGCCGTGCAGCATTTTTTGTGTGAGGCCACGCGACAGCGCTTCGAGCACGGCGTCCACGTCCTCGCCCTTGGCCAAGAGCTTCTTGGCGCGCGCGATCTCCAAGGCGCGCCACTCGTCGGTCTGGGCGTTGAGCTGCTGGATCAGCGGCACCACGGCGCCGGCTTCACCGGTGGGGCTGCGCAGCTCCATCCAGTGCATGAAGCTTTGCACGCCCGCGTCGATGATGGCCTCGGCCTGCGCCACGGCGGCCTGGCGGTTGGCCTGCGCCGTTTGCACCACGCTGGCCAGGTCGTCCACGGTGTACAGGTAGACATCGCCCAGGGCCTTGACCTCGGGCTCGATGTCGCGCGGCACGGCCAGGTCGACCATGAACATGGGGCGGTGGCGGCGCTTCTTGAGGGCGCGCTCCACAGCGCCCAGGCCGATGATGGGCAGGCTGCTGGCGGTGCAGCTGATCACGGCGTCGAACTCGTGCAGGCGCTCGGGCAGGTCGGCCAGGCGCATCACCTCGCCGCCGAAACGGGTGGCGAGCTTTTCGCCGCGCTCCAGCGTGCGGTTGGCAATGGCGATCTGCTTGGGGTTCTTGGCGGCAAAGTGCGTGGCGCACAGCTCGATCATCTCGCCCGCGCCCACAAACAGCACGCGGATCTTGCCGAGGTCTTCAAACAGCTGGCTGGCCAGGCGCACGGCGGCGGCGGCCATGCTGATGCTGTGGGCGCCGATCTCGGTGCTGGTGCGCACCTCTTTGGCCACGGCAAAACTGCGCTGGAACAACTGGTTGAGCGTGGTGCCCAAAGCGCCGGCGGTTTCGGCGGCGCGCACGGCGTCCTTCATCTGGCCCAGGATCTGCGCCTCGCCCAGCACCATCGAGTCGAGCCCGCTGGCCACGCGGAAGGCGTGGCGCGCGACCAGGCTGTCTTCCAGCGTGTACGAGTGCGAGCGCAGGAGCGCGGGGCTCACGCCGCCGCTTTGGGCCAGCCAGCCCAGCGTGTGGTCCATGGCAGGTTGGTCGCCCGCGCAGTAAATTTCGGTGCGGTTGCAGGTGGAGATGATGGCTGTCTCTACCCCGGGGTGGCGGCTGGTGGTGCCCAGCGACTGGCGCAAACCGTGCAATGTGGGGGCGATCTGGTCGAGCGCGAACGCGAACCGGCCGCGCAGGTCGAGCGGCGCGGTGGTGTGGTTGATGCCGAGGGCCCAGACTGCCATAGTCGCCGATTATAAAATTGTTGGACCGAACAGGCGGCCTTGCTTGTTCAAGCCTTGATTTGGGTCAATTCATGGGTCCCCTGGACATCTTCAACCACACACTGAATTTCATGGCACCCGCTGCCGCCGTGGCCTTGCTGCTGGTGTTGTGCGGGCGGCTGTTTGGCGCCACGGGGGCTGCCAAGCTGACCGGCTGGCGCCAGTTTGCGGTTGTTTTTGTGGTGGGGCTCGTGGTGCTGGCCGGTGGGCTGGCGCTGTGGGGGCGCGACGGCAAGATGCTGACCTATGCCGCGTTGGTGGTGGCCACCGCCACCTGCCAGTGGGTGTTGGTGCGGGGCTGGAAGGGCTGATCGCCCGGCGCGCCCAGCCGGGTCTGTGGCCGCGAATAGATCGTGAACAGGTTCTCAGGGGCCAATGCCGATGAAAATCGGAGCGTGGCCCATGGGCCCGCGCAAGGCGCGCCCCGTGCGCATCTTTCGCTTCTTTCCTTTCCCACACACAACCCTGGAGACACAACAATGCAATCAAAGATGGTGCTGAAAACCTGCTGGACCCTGGCGGCGGGCCTGCTGTGGTCGGTGGCGGCGTCGGCACAGACCGCTGCCACCTTTCCGTCCAAACCCGTGCGCATCGTGGTCGGCTTTCCGGCGGGCGGCCCGCTGGACCAGCATGCGCGCCTGCTGTCCGACAAATTGCAGGCCGTCCTGGGCCAGCCGGTGGTGATGGATTACAAGGCCGGCGCGGGCGGCACCGTGGGTGCGCAGGACGTGATGAAAGCCCCGGCCGACGGCCACACCCTGATGCTGGCCAACACGGGCGTGATGGTGATCAACCCGGCGCTGTACAGCCGCTTGCCGTATGCCACGCTCAAGGACTTCACGCCCATTGCACGCACCGCCATGCAGCCGCTGGCTCTCTTGGTGAACCCCAGCGTGCCCGCCAAGAACCTGCAGGAGTTCATGGCCTACGCCAAGGCGCGGCCAGGCCAGGTCAACTTTGGCTCGGCCGGCAACGGCGGCATCAGCCACCTGGTGCCCGAGATGTTCAAGACGGCCACCGGCCTGTTCATGGTGCACATCCCTTACCGGGGTAGCGCGCCCGCGTTCACCGATCTCATGGGCGGGCAGGTGCAGTTCATGGCCGAGAGCATTCCGCAGGCCGCCGCGTACCACAAGCAGGGCAAGGTGCGTGCCCTGGCCGTGACCAGCCGTGCGCGCAACCCCGCGCTGCCCGATGTGCCCACGGTGATCGAAAGTGGCATCAAAGGCTTCGAGGTGGTGGGTTTCTACGGTTTTCTGGCCCCGGCGGGCACGCCCAAGGACGTGGTGGCCAAGCTCAGTGATGCCTTCGGCCAGGTGATGCAGTCGCCGGATGTGAAGAGCCGCATGGTGAGCCAGGGGGCCGAACCGGCGTATCTGGGGGCGGACGATTTTGCGAAATTCCTTGCGGCCGAGCTGCCGCGCTGGGCCGACGCGGTGAAGAAGTCGGGCGCAAAGTTGGACTGACCCCCTGAGGCGCTGCGCGCCTTCCCCCTGAAGGGGGACGCCACCCCTGGCCCGGCGAAGCCGGTTCCACGGTGGCACAGGCTGGGGGCGTGGGTGGTTTGAAGGCGCGCCCTATGGCGTGGCGGGAGAGAAGAAGTCCACGCGGTCGGTGATGATGCCGTCCGTGCCCAGCGCGATGAGCCGCTGTGCGGCCCAGTCGTCGTTCACGGTGTAGCTCAGGGTGCGCATGCCCAGGCCCTTCACCTGCGCCACCAGGGCTGCGTCCCACAGTGCGTGGTTGCAGACGATGGCCACGCAGCCCAGCCGCTGGGCCATATCGGCCCAGCCGTCCTGCAAAGTGTCCAGCAGCAGCGCGCGCGGGATGTGTGGCGCGGCGGCCTTCGCACCCTCCAGCGCTTGGGGCTGGAAGGATGAAAACAGCGGCGGCACGGCCTGGCCTTGCCACAGGCGGGCCGCGGTTTCGCCCACCACCTGGCCGGTGGTGGCTTCCGTCCCCGGCGTGGGCTTGATCTCGATGTTCAGCAGGAACCCGTTGGCGATGCAGTAGCGCGCCAGGTTCTCCAGCGTGGGCAGGGGCTCGCCCGCGTGGCTGCGCGAATGCCAGCCGCCTGCGTCGAGTTGGGCAAGCTGGCTCCAGGGCAGGTCACCACCGGTGCCACGGCCATTGGTCGTGCGGTTGAGCGTGGCGTCGTGCATGAGAAAAGGCACGCCATCGCTGCTGAGCTTGGCGTCACACTCGAACATGCGATAGCCGTGCTGCGCGCCCAGGCGGAACGCGGCCAGGGTGTTTTCGGGGGCCAGCTTGCCAGCGCCTCGGTGGGCGATCCAGCGGGGGTAGGGCCAGGGGGCGGTCATCGTGGTTTCTTCCTTGGTGCGGTTGCGCTGCACGCGCACTTTGAAACTGGCGCGAACAAGGCCAGTGCCACCGTGGAACTGGCTCTACCAGGCCACGGGTGGCGCCCCCTTCCCGGCGAAGCCGAGAGAAGGGGGAAAGCGCGAAGCGCCTCAGGGGGATGTCACATCCTCTTGCCGGTCGTGGCGTCAAACGCATGCAGGCGGTCGGCGCGCGGCTGCACGTGGATCACGGAATCGGGCGCAGGGGAGTGGGTGCCTTCTTCCACGCGCACGATGATCTGTTCGCCGTTGATGCGGCCATAGATCAGGCGCTCGGCGCCCAGCAGTTCCACGGTTTCGACCTTGACTTCCCAGCCCTCGCTGCGCACGTCCAGGTGCTCAGGGCGGATGCCCAGAATGGTGCCGGGCTTGCTGCTTGCGGCGTTCTTGAGCAGGTTCATGGGCGGCGAGCCGATGAAGCTGGCCACGAAGGTGGTGGCGGGCGTGTGGTAGACCTCTTCAGGCGTGCCGAACTGTTCCATGTTGCCCGCGTTCATCACGATCATGCGCTGCGCCAGCGTCATGGCCTCGACCTGGTCGTGTGTGACGAACAGGCTGGTGATGCCCAACTCGCGGTGCAGTTTCTGGATTTCGAGGCGGGTCTGGGCGCGCAGCTTGGCGTCCAGGTTGGACAGCGGCTCGTCGAACAAAAACACCTGGGGCTGGCGCACGATGGCGCGGCCCATGGCCACGCGCTGGCGCTGGCCGCCCGAGAGCTCGCGCGGCTTGCGCTCGAGCAGGTGGCTCAGTTCCAGGATCTTGGCGGCCTTGTCCACGCGCGCCTTGATTTCGTCTTTGGGCACCTTGGCGATCTTCAGGCCGTAGGCCATGTTCTCGAAGTTCGTCATGTGCGGGTAGAGCGCGTAGTTCTGGAACACCATGGCGATGTCGCGCTGGGCGGGTTCCAGGTCGTTCACCACGCGGTCGCCGATGCGCAGCTCGCCGCCGGAAATTTCTTCCAGGCCTGCGACCATGCGCAGCAGGGTCGATTTGCCGCAGCCCGAGGGGCCCACGATGACGACGAATTCACCGTCCTTGACCTCGGCGTTCACGCCGTGGATGACCTGGTTGGCTTTGGGCCCGTGCCCGTAGCGCTTGATGATGTTGCGAAGGGAGAGAGATGCCATTTTGCTATTAAATTAGTAGCTGCTAGCGCAGATTGGTAGGGCGGTAGGGGCTGATTTGACTTGGATTATTATCATTTTTCCGTATCCACCAGGCCCTTGACGAACCAGCGCTGCATGACCACCACCACAAAGGCGGGTGGCAGCATGGCCAGGAGGGCCGTGGCCATCACGATGTTCCATTCGTTGCCCGCGTCGCCGCCGGCCAGCATGCGCTTGATGCCGATCACCACGGGGTACATGTCTTCCGAGGTGGTCACGAGCAGCGGCCACAGGTACTGATTCCAGCCGTAGATGAACTGGATCACGAACAGTGCGGCGATCGAGGTGCGCGACAGCGGCACCAGGATGTCCTTGAAGAAACGCATGGGGCCTGCGCCGTCCACGCGGGCGGCTTCCACCAGCTCATCGGGCACGGTGAGGAAAAACTGCCGGAACAGGAAGGTGGCCGTGGCCGAGGCGATCAGCGGCACCGTGAGGCCCGCATAGGTGTTGAGCA
>JADMJR010000204.1 GCA_018780365.1 Acidovorax sp.
CATGGGGCTTGATGGCTTCGTCCAGCGCCACGCAGCGCGTGAAATGGTCCATGCCGGCCTTGGCCGCGCAGTAGGCAGCCTGCGAGGCCATGGCCCTGCGGCCCAGGCCCGAGGAGATGTTGAGCACCTTGCGCGGCACCGTCCAGGCGTCTGTGGCGCCCAGAAATGCGGCGGTGAGCTGCATGGGGGCTTCCAGCCCCACGCGCAGGGCGTTGGCCAGGTCGGCGGCATCGCTGCCCGACAGCGGGGCGATGCGCGGGATCATGCCCGCGTTGTTGATCAGCGTGGCGCTGGCAAAGGCGGCAGGGCCCTGGGCGGTGAGCCAGGCCTGCAGCTTGTGTGCAGCCTGCTCGCCCTGCGACAGGTCTTGCTGCCATTGTTCGATGGTGACGCCCACCGCCTTGGCTTCGGTGGTCAGGTCGGCGTTGGCACTGCGTGCGATGCAGACCAGGGTGTTGCCGCTGCGCAGCAGTTGCTGGGCCATGGCCAGGCCCATGCCGCGCGAGGCGCCGGTGAGGATGTAGAGGTGGTTGTGAGGCATCCTGCCATGTTACTGCGCAGTACGCATGTTCACGCACTGCTACTGGCCTGTGGGCGACTCCAGCGCTGCAAGCAACTGCGATAGCCGCGCATCCAGCGCCGCCAGGTCGGTGGCCTTGAGCGGGGCGAGGATGCGGTGTTCGTTGGCCACATGCGCCTCGACGGCGCGGTCGATCAGCACCAGCCCTTCGGCCGTGAGCTGCACCAGCGAGCTGCGCGCGTCGTCGGGGTTGGGCAGGCGGGTGATCCAGCCCTGGGCTTCGAGCTTGCCCATGCGGTGGGTCATGGTGCCCGAGGTGACCATGAGCGTGGAGAACAGCGTGGTGGGCGCCAGGCAGTAGGGGGCGCCGCTGCGGCGCAGCGTGGCCAGCATGTCGAACTCCCAGAAGCTCAGGTTGAACTCGGCAAAGGTCTCGTCGAGCCGCCGCTGCAGCAGCGCAGCGCAGCGTTTGATGCGGCCAATCGGCCCCATGGGGCTGGCGTCCAGGTCGGGGCGCTCGCGCTGCCACTGGGCCAGGATGGCGTCTACGGCGTCGGGTTGGCGTGGGGTGGCCATGGGTTGTTTGTGGTGTGTAATTATCTTGAATTCGAGATTGTATGGTAGAGTTTTTGTCTTGAATTGAAGATAAATAATCGCTTTTTTGGTTTTAATCGATCTCTGCATGGCCGCTACATGACTGCTACACGTTCTTCCCCCTGGCTCGATGTGCTGACCACGGCTGTGGGCCCGGTCATCTGGGGCTCTACCTACATCGTCACCACCGAGCTGCTGCCGCCCGACCGGCCCTTCACCGCCGCGTTGCTGCGCACGCTGCCTGCGGGGCTGTTGCTGGTGTTGTGGTGCCGCCGCTGGCCCGCATGGGGCGACTGGCAGGGCTGGTGGCGGCTGATGGTGTTGTCGGCGCTCAACATCGGTGTTTTTCAGGCCCTGCTGTTTGTGGCGGCTTATCGCTTGCCGGGTGGCGTGGCGGCCGTGGTGGGGGCCGTGGGACCGCTGGTGGTGATGGGGCTGACCTGGGCGCTGGACCACCGCCGCCCGCCCGGTTTGGCGCTGGCTGCGGGGGCCCTGGGTGTGTTGGGCATGGCCGCGCTGCTGCTGTCGCCGGGGGCGCGGTGGGACATGGTGGGCGTGGCCGCCGCGCTGGTGGGCACGCTGTGCATGGCGGCGGGCACGTTCTGGTCGCGGCGTTGGCGGTCTGATTTGCCGGTGCTGGCTTTCACCGGCTGGCAACTGCTGGCGGGCGGCACCATGCTGGCACCGGTGGCCTGGCTGGTAGACCCACCGCTGCCCGCGCTCACCGCCACCCAGGTGGGTGGTTATGTCTACCTGAGCCTGGCGGGTGCTTTGGTGGCCTATGCGCTGTGGTTTCGGGGCATTGCGCGGTTGCCGTCGGTGGCGGTGTCGTCCCTGGGGCTGCTGAGCCCCGTCACCGCCGTGCTGCTGGGCTGGTTGTTGCTGGGGCAGGCCATGACGGGCGTGGCCCTGGGGGGCATGCTGGTGGTGCTGGGCAGCATTCTGGCGGTGCAGTGGGCGATGTCGCGGCCGCGCAGGGGGGGCTAGGGATCCTGTGCACAAATCACCGCGCCGTGTGCATCTGCGGTCTCGGGCGGTCTGCGGCGTTGCAATTACTCGCAATAGCTACGGCTATTGCTGCGTTTTGCGCCTTGCAGCCCATACCGATTCGCAGCGCCCACTTACCGCTCGATTCGTGCAGAGGTTCCCTAGTGGATGGGGATTTTGGGGTTTGCTATCCAATTAATAGCATTCAGCGCTTTTGTATTGGGCGCCAAGGGCTATTTTTGTTCTGAATCGATGGCTCAAAGTCTGCCGCCCATTCCAGTGCCACAGGCTCGCCCGTGGCCGGGTGGGCAAAGGCCAGGTGGCTGGCATGCAGCAGCAGGCGCGGAGCTTGTGCCTGGGTGGCCGCGTCGGCATACAGCGCGTCGCCCAGGATGGCGTGGCCGATGGCCGCCAGGTGCACGCGCAGCTGGTGGGTGCGGCCGGTCACGGGTTCCAGCTCGACGTGGGTGGTCTGGGCCGCCGGGTCATGCGCCAGCGAGCGCCAGCGGGTGAGGCTGGGCTTGCCCAGGGCGTGGTCGATGATGCGCAGCGGGCGGCGCTCCCAGTCGGCGGCAATGGGCAGGTCGATCTCGTTCCAGGGGGTGTCTGCCGGGCCCAGCAGCCCTTGCACGACCGCCTGGTAGCGTTTGTGCACCTGGCGCTCGGCAAAGGCGTGACTCAGGCGCCGCTGCGCGTCGATGTGGCGGGCCATGAGCACCAGGCCCGAGGTGGCCTGGTCCAGCCGGTGCACGATGAGTGCGCCGGGCCAGCGTTCTTGCGCGCGGACGCTCAGGCAGTCCTGCTTGTCGGGCCCCCGGCCGGGCACACACAGCAGGCCCGGCGGTTTTTGCAGCACCAGCAGGTCGGCGTCTTCGTACACCGCCCGCACGTTGTGGCCTGCGGTCTCAGGAGGCATCGCCCGAGACCAGCCGCTGCACCGTGGCGCACAGCTCTTCCACATCGTTGGGTTTGTGGATCAGCGCGCGGGCGCCTTCGGCCAGCGCGGCCTGTTCGATCTCGGCGGTGACATAGCCTGAGGCCAAAGCCACGGGCAGGTCGGGGCGGATCAGGCGGGCTTCGCGCACCAGGTCCACACCACAGAAGCCGGGCATGTTGTAGTCGGTCACCAGCAGGTCAAAGGCTTGAGGGGCGGCACGCAGCGCGGCCGTGGCCTCGTGCGGGTCGGTGTAGCCGCTGACCTCATAGCCCCGGCGGCGCAGCAGGCGCTGCACCAGAAACACCAGGGCCTGGTCGTCGTCCACGTACATCACATGGTGCTTCTTGCGCGGCGTGTTGTCTGGTGGCTCGGGGGCGGGGGGCGCAGAGGGTGCTGGCGGTGCGGCGGCGACAGGTGCGCTGGGGGCACTGCCGATGGCGACCGGAAAGTACAGCGTGAACCGGCTGCCCTGGCCCGGTGTGCTTTGCACGTCCACGCCGCCTTCGTGTGTGCGCATCACGCCGTGCACCACCGCCAGGCCCAGGCCCGTGCCCTGGCCCACGGGTTTGGTGGTGAAGAAGGGCTCGAAGATGCGTTCCAGGGTGGTGGCATCCATGCCAGGGCCGGTGTCACGCACGGTCAGGGCCACGTAGTCGATGGGGGCCAGGCCCAGCCGTTCGGAGAGGCGCTGGTCGGGCTGCACCGTGGCGGCTTCGACATGGATGCTGCCGCGTTCGCTGCCCTGGCCCTGGATGGCGTGGACGGCGTTGGTGCACAGGTTGAGCAGGGCCTGCTCCACCTGCGTGGCGTCGGCCAGCACGGGGGGCAGGCCGGCCTGCAGCTGCATGTGCAGTTCGATGGCCGGGGGCAGGGTAACGCGCAGCAGGCGTTCGGTGTCGTGCACCACCTCGGCCAACGAAACAGCGGAGCGCTGCGGTGGCTCGTTGCGGCTGAAGGTGAGGATCTGGCGCACCAGGTCGCGCGCGCGGCGGCCGGCCTTGTCGATCTCCATCAGGCTTTCCAGCACGGGCGAGCCTGGTGCCTGGGTTGCGCAGTCGGCCTTGGCCAGCTCCACGTTGCCCAGGATGGCGCCCAGGATGTTGTTGAAGTCGTGCGCAATGCCGCCTGCCATGGTGCCCACGGCCTGCATCTTGTGCGACTCGCGCAGCTGGGCTTCCAGCTCGTTGCGGTGCGCTTCGGCCTTCTTGCGGCCGGTGAGGTCGCGCGCGAACACGGTGGTGGTTTCGCCCCCACCCACGCTCTCTGCATGGCGCTCGAACGACACGCTCACTTCCACGGCCAGCTCCTTGCCGCTGGCGGTCAGTGCCGTCATCTCGCCCAGCAGGGCCTGGGTGGTGAGCTGTGCAAAAGCGAGCGCCTGTGCCGCATCGGGCAAAAAGCGGTCGAGCGTGCTGCCCAGCGCGTCGCTGGCAGCGCACTGGAACAGCGCGGCCGCCGTGGGGTTGAACACGGTGATGCGCTGGTGCTGGTCCACGCAAATGATGGCGTCCAGCGCGGAATTGATGACGGCCTCCAGCCGCTTTTCGCTGGCGCGGATCTGTTCGTTGCGCTGCTGCAGCGTAATGGCGCTGTGCTGCAACGCCTGGCGCTCGGCCAGCAGCGGGCCCTGGTCGATCACCGCGCACAGAAACTGCGGCAGCGGGGGGCCGCTGGTTTGGGGTGCTTCGATGTGTGCAATGTGCAGGTCGCCGGTGATGCGGGTGTCGGCGTTGATGGCAAACACCACCTCTTTGGCCTCGCTGCGGCCCAGGTCCTGTGCCAGCGTGAAGGCTTCGCGCACACGCCGGGCGTCCTGCGGGCGCACAAAGGGCATCAGGGCCGTGAGCGGGCGGTCGCGTTCGGTGGGCTGGAACGAGCGGTGGGCCATCGAATTGGCCTGCACCACCATGTCGTGTTCATCCACCACCATGAGGGCCAGTGGCACGCTGGCAAACAGGGTCTCGAAGCGTTCGTAGGCGCTTTCGGCCACGGCCTGGCTGTAGCGCAGCACCTTGTTCTGGCTCTCCAGCTCGGCCTGGTAGGCGCGCAACTCGGCCACAAGGCCTTCGGCCGGGGTGCCGGGTGTGTGGGGCAGGGGGGGCAAGAGGGTCGGGCTGCGCTCCGCAGGGGCGGGCCTTCGGCCTGCGGGGTCCAGGAAGGACAGATCGGGTTCACTCATGGGAGGGGCGCGGCCAAGGGGTGTGACGGGAAGGACGGGCGCGCGCCGCGCAATGCTGTGGGCCAGAACGCATGGCCACGAGTGTACGCCCGCAAGCCCTGGCCCCCGTGGATGGGCCAGGTGCTGCGGTGCTTCAGGCGCGATTGTTGACCGATTGCGAACAATCCTTTTCCGCAGCGGGGCTTACTCAAAGAAAGACGGGTCTCTACAGTTCAACCATCCGCTTTTTCTTTGCCTCATCCTTTTGCTGATTTCAGGAATCCTTGCCATGAACCCCATCGACACCTCCCTTGCCCAACCCCTGCTGAACAAGCTGCAATGGCGCTATGCCGCCAAGAAGCTGAACCCCGCCAAGGTGGTTCCGCAGGACAAGGTGGAGCGCATTCTGGAAGCCGCGCGCCTGGCGCCTACCTCCAGCGGCCTGCAGCCTTTTGAAATTTTTGTGGTGACCGACCCCGCCGTGCGCGCCAAGATCCAGCCCATCGCCTGGAACCAGGCCCAGATCACCGACGGCTCGCACCTGCTGGTGTTTGCCGCATGGGACAACTACACGGCCGACCGCATCAACATGATGTTCGACCTGACCAATGACCAGCGCGGCTTCAAGAACGAAGGCTGGGAGAACTACCGCCAGATGCTGCTGTCCAGCTACCCCCAGCGCGATGCGGAGGTGAACTTCCAGCACGCGGCGCGCCAGGCCTACATCGGCATGAGCGCCGCGCTGATCGCCGCTGCGTTTGAAGAGGTGGACTCCACCCCCATGGAAGGTTTTGACCCCGCTGCGCTGGACGAGATCCTGGACCTGCGCGCCCGTGGCCTGCGCAGCGTGGCGATTTTGCCCCTGGGCTACCGCGCCGATGAAGGCGACTGGCTGGTCAACCTGAAGAAGGTGCGCCGCCCCCGCGAGCAGTTCGTCACGGAAGTCTGAGGCCGTCAGGCACTGTAAAAAGGCCGGGCAATTGCCCGGCCTTTTTTCTGGCACGCAGGGCTTTCAGCGCGCGGCGGGGGCTGCATCCGTCACGCGGCGCATGGGCGTCAGCACCCAGGCCAGCGCAGCCAACACCACCAGCGTGCCACCACTGGCCGCAAACAGCTGGGGCAGTGTGATGCTCTTCATCACCCAGCCTGTCACCGCTGCAGAGATGGGCGCCAGGCCCATGAAGATGAACATGAACAGGCTCATGGCCCGGCCAATCAGGGCCGGCGGCACACGTTGCTGGATCCAGGTGAACACACTCACCTGCATGAAGCCACCCAGCAGGCCGATGGCCAGCATCAGCGTTGCGCCCTGCCACACGGCCGTGATCAGTCCCAGGGGCACGAACAGCGCGCCGATGATGGCGTCGAACGCCAGGATGGTCATGCCCAGGCTGCCAATGCGCAGCCGCGGCACCATGCCCGACACCACCATGCCCAGCAGCGTGCCCGCGCCATGGGCGCCCACCATGATGCCGAAAGCGGCCGCGCCCAGCGCTGGCGTGCTGCTGGCCAGCACCGGGATGGCGATGTGGATGGGGCCCATGATGAACAGGGCAATGGCACTCCAGTAGAGAAAGCAGGTGCGCAGTTCCCCATCGCGCCAGAAATGAACCAGGCCCTGCGCCACCGATGCCAGCACCGCCTGGGGCGCCGCCGCAGGGGCCGGGCTGGCAGCGTGGGTCTGCACCTTGGACAGCGTCCAGGCCGACACGGCGAAGCTCAGGGCATCGAGCGCAAAAGCGATGCCGATGCCGGTGGCATTGGCGTGGGCCGGTGCATCGGCGGCTCCTGTGGCCGCGTTGCCCGCACCAAACAGTGCAATCAGCAACCCCGCCAGCAGGGGCCCGAGGAACATGGTCAGCTGCCGCAGGCCCAGGCTGATGCCGTTGGCGGCCTGCAATTGTGAGCGTTCCACCACGTGGGGCAACATGGCCGTGCCTGCGGGGATGCTGAAGGCCGTGGCCAAGCCAATGCCCAGCGACAGTGCGTACACCATCCACAGCGTCAGGGTGCCCGCAAGCACCAGCCCCGCCAGCACGGCCAGCAGCACCAGGTTGACGTACTTGGTGACCATCAGCACCTGCTTGGGCGAGTGGCGGTCTACCAGTGCCCCGCCGATCAGGATGAACAGTGCGCGCGGCACGCTGATGAGGGCCAGCACGGTGCCCAGCACCAGGGTGTCGCCGGTCATTTGCAGCACCAGCCAGGGCAGGGCAATCAGGGTGAACTGGTCGCCCAGCATGGAGAGCAGGGCGCCGCCGGTCATCCAGCGGAAGTGGGGGTTGCGCAGCAGCGCTGCGCGGGATGCAGTATCAGGAGGCATGTTGAGCGGGACTTTGTGGATGGCGCGCGTGGGCGTGGCGCTTGCCGTTGAGAAGAACGCCGATGGCGCCAAAGCGCACCAGCAGGTGGTAGCTGGCCAGACAGAGCACTGTCGTGGCGGCGATGTTGAGCATGATCTTGGCCCCGGCCGGCCAGGGCAGGCCGAACATCAGCGCGCCGAAACCAATGGTCAGGGGCATGTGCACGAGGTACACCCAGTACGAGCTGTCGGCCAGGTAGGTGAGTGCGGGGCTCGGGTGGCGCAGGTGCGCAGCAAACAGGCCGATGAGCGCAAAGCTCCAGCACCAGGCCGTGGCGTTGTAGGCCCAGGCAAATCCCAGGCGCAGCGCGAGGGGCAGTTCATGGGTGCCGGCTGGTGCCTGCCGCAGCACCCCGCCTGAGGCCAGAAAAAGCGCCAGTCCCGCCACGGCGTACCACCGCCACCGCCGCACATAGTGTTCCAGCAGGGTCTTTCGGTGTGGGTACAGCACCAGCCCGAAGCCGTAGAACAGGCCGTTGTGCACCCATTCCGTCCAGGGTGGCAGAAAAGAGCCCGTGGGGTGCACCAGCCCGTCGCCATATTGCGCGCCCACGGCGGCCAAAGCGGCGGCCAGCAGGGCGATGCCCCAGGGCGTGCGCCCGAGAGCTGCAATCCACCGCCCCAGCATTGCCCCAGCGGTGGGGGCGGTGCGCTGCAGCAGCGCGTGCGCCAGCGGGGTGAGCAGGCTCAGCCACAGCAGCATCCACAGAAACCACAGGTGCAGGGTGGTGGGGCCGTCGGGCATACCGGGCATGCGTGGCCTGAGTGTGGGGTCCAGCCCCCAGGTGCCGTGTGCCATGCGGTGCAGAAATGCCAGGGCCAACACGGCGCACAGGGCGAAAAGGGGTGGCCAGAACACGGCGAACGGCAGCGCCAGGCGGCGCAACCGGTGCTGCACCAAGGCGCGGGGCCCGCGCTGCTCTATCAGCAGGGCCACGAAAAACCCCGCCAGGATGAAGAACACCGGCATGCGGAAGGCATGGATGAAGGCCACCAGCAGGTCGGCCGCAGGCGTGGTCTGGTTGTCGCGCCAGGGCAGAAGGTGTGGGCCGCTCATGTGGATCACGGCCACATGCAGCACGATGCCCAGCCACATCATGGCGGCGCGCAGGTTGTCCAGTGCGTACAGGCGTGTGGAGGCGGGCGCCGGGGTCTCAGGGGGAGTCATGTGTTGGTCCATTCATGCAGACCAACTATGGTCCCTCACGTAGCGTGAGGGTCAAGCATTTTTTTCAGGATTACAGCGGCGCAGGTTGCGAGGCAGAAGCCGCATGGGCCAGTGCAGCATGCAGGTAGGCCCGCACGGGGGGGCTCAGGGGCGAGCCCGCCTGCAGCAGCGGTTCGTTGGCCGAGGCTGTCAGCAGCTTCTCGCGCAGTGCCGGGCGCTGGCCGGTCAGCTGGTCGAACAGCGCGTTCCAGCGCAGCGCGGCAGCGATGGCATCCGGGTGGTGCGGGGGCCGCGCGCGCGCCAGGAGCTGTTGCACATCGGCCTCCAGCGCGGTCCAGTGGGTGTGGGGCACATGGCCCAGCGCACGCAAGTCGTCGCGGGTCAGGTACTTTTCCAGCAGCGCCATGCGCAGCTTGATGGCCGTCTCCACATACTCGATCATCTCGCCCGGTGGCGCATGGTTGCGCCCTTGGGTGCTGGGCTCGGTGCGGAACATGTGACCCCAGCGCTCCAGCAGGTCGAGGTCACCACCCATCCAATGCAGCATGAGTGCCATCCAGCGGTAGGCCAGCGCCTGCACCTCGGGCGTGTCGGGTGCCAACTGGCGGTCCATGGCGCTGCGCACCAGGTCCTTGACGACCAGCCAGTCGGCCTCGATCAGGTGCCAGTTCTGAAAGATGTGCTTGAGTTCGGCCGAGCTGAAATACTTGCCGTAGGTCGTCATCAGCGCCAGGGCTTCGAGCCAGTTGCCCATGTCGGGCTCGGCGCCAGCCATCAGGCCGTCGCGCAGCATGGTCAGGCGCCCGCGCAGTTCTGTGGCCTGTGTTATTTGCTGATCGAGCGAGCGAATCTGCTGCCCGATGATGCGCTCGGGTGCCATGCCTTCACCTGCCAGCAGCTCCCCGATGTCATTGAGCGCCAGGCCCATCTGGCGCATGGTCTGGATGCCATGCAGCCGCTGCACATCGGCCTGGCTGTACAGGCGATAGCCCGCCTCGGACCGGCCAGAGGGCTTGAGCAGGCCGATCTCATCATAGTGGTGCAGCGTGCGCACCGTGAGGCCGGTGCGCCGCGCGAGGTCACCGACCTTCAGCAGCATGGGCTCAGCGGCCGACGGAAATCAGCTCGACTTCGAAGTTCAGCGTGGTGTTGGGCGGAATCAGGCCACCCGCACCCCGTGATCCGTAGGCGATGGCGGGCGGGCAGGTCAGCTTGGCCTTGCCGCCCGGCTTCATGCGCTGCACGCCTTCGGTCCAGCAGGGGATCACGCCGTTGAGCGGGAACGAGGTGGGCTCGCCGCGCTTGTAGGAGCTGTCGAATTCCTTGCCGTCCAGGAACATGCCCTTGTAGTGCACCTTCACGGTGTCGGTGGCCTTGGGGGACTCGCCGGTTCCGTCTTTCAGGGATTCATAGACCAGGCCGCTGGCGGTGGTGACGGGTTGGGACTGGGCCATGGCGGCGGGTGCCACAGTCAGGGTGGTCACGCTGGCGAGCAGGATGCACAAGAGGTTGTTTCGCAAAGGGGGCTCCGTGATGAAAGTCGATAGAGGTCGCGATCTTATTCGCGTTCGGGTCTCGTCTTTCCGGGGACAGAGTCGAATGAAAAAACCTCCGCGCAGGCAGCGCCGCGCGGAGGTTTTTTTGCGGTTGAGCGGGAGAACGCTCAGGCGTAGTCGCTCACCGGAATGCAGCTGCACGACAGGTTGCGGTCCCCCCACACGTTGTCCACGCGGCCCACGGGCGACCAGTATTTTGCCTGGCGCAGGGCGGCCACGGGGTAGGCGGCGGCTTCGCGGCTGTAGGGGCGGGTCCACTCGCCACTCAGCAGGTTCTCGGCCGTGTGCGGCGCGTTCTTCAGCGGGTTGTTGTCCTGGGGCTGGGCACCGTTTTCAATCTGGCGGATTTCCTCGCGGATCGCGATCATCGCGTCGATGAAGCGGTCGATCTCGAACAGCGTCTCGCTTTCGGTGGGCTCCACCATCAGCGTGTTGGGCACGGGGAAGCTCAGCGTGGGCGCGTGGAAGCCGTAGTCGATGAGGCGTTTGGCGACATCCTCGGCCATCACGCCGCTGGTGTCCTTGAGGCCGCGCAGGTCCAGGATGCACTCGTGTGCCACATGGCCGTTGGCCGACGCGTACAGCGTGGGGTAGTGGTCCTTGAGGCGGGCGCTGATGTAGTTGGCCGACAGGATGGCGGTTTCGGTCGCGGCTTGCAGGCCCTCGGCGCCCATCATGCGGACGTACATCCAGCTGATGGGCAGCACGGCGGCGTTGCCCAGCGGCGCGGCGCTGACCGGGCCGACCTTGCCTTGCGCAGGTGCCTGTGGCTGGTCGCCCTGGCCCGGCAGGCCGGGCAGGAAAGGCACGAGGTCTTCGACCACGCACACGGGGCCGACGCCGGGGCCGCCGCCGCCGTGGGGAATGCAGAAGGTCTTGTGCAGGTTCAGGTGGCTCACGTCGCCGCCGAACTCGCCGGGCGCGGCCACGCCCACCAGCGCGTTCATGTTGGCGCCATCCACATACACACGGCCACCGTGGCTGTGCACCAGGGCGCACAGTTCCTTCACGCTGGTTTCGAACACGCCGTGGGTGCTGGGGTAGGTGATCATCACGCAGGCAATGTTGCCGCTGTGCTGCTCGCACTTGGCCTGGAGGTCGGCCAGGTCCACATTGCCGTTGGTGTCACACGCGGTCACCACCACCTGCATGCCCACCATCTGGGCGCTGGCGGGGTTGGTGCCGTGGGCGCTGCTGGGGATCAGGCAGATGTTGCGGTGGCCTTCGCCCCGCGCCTGGTGGTAGGCCTGGATGGCCAAGAGGCCCGCGTATTCACCCTGGCTTCCAGCGTTGGGCTGCAGGCTGATGCCCGCATAGCCCGTGGCCTGGCACAGCCAGGCGCGCAGCTGCTCATCGAGTTCCTTGTAGCCCTGCAGCTGGTCGGCGGGCGCGTAGGGGTGCACGTGCGCAAACTCGGGCCAGGTGATGGGGATCATCTCGCTGGTGGCGTTGAGCTTCATGGTGCAGCTGCCCAGCGGAATCATGCTGCGGTCCAGCGCCAGGTCCTTGTCGGACAACTGGCGGATATAGCGCAGCATGCCGGTCTCGGAGTGGTGGGTGTTGAACACCGGGTGCGTGAGGTAGCTGCTGGTGCGGCGCAGCTCGGCGGGGATCAGCGGCTCCACGCCTTTTTCGAACGCGTCAAACGTGGGCAGCGCCTGGCCGTCCTTGGCGAAAACCTTCCACAGCAGTGCGATGTCGGCACGGGTGGTGGTCTCGTCCAGCGAGATGCACAGGTAGTTTTCAAAGTAAATTCGCAGGTTTGCGCCTGACTGTATTGCCTTTGTAGCTATTGATTTTGTAGCATTGTCGGTTTTCAGCACCAGTGTGTCGAACGTGGCCTGTTCACGCACTGGCGCCCCCAGCTGCGTGAGGCCCTGGGCCAGGATGGCCGTGTAGCTGGCCACGCGCTGCGCAATGCGCTTGAGGCCCTCGGGCCCGTGGTACACGGCGTACATGCTGGCGATCACGGCAGGCAGCACCTGAGCCGTGCAGATGTTGGACGTGGCCTTTTCGCGGCGGATGTGCTGTTCGCGCGTCTGCAGCGCCAGGCGGTAGGCGGGTTTGCCATGCACGTCCACGCTCACGCCCACCAGGCGGCCGGGCAGGCTGCGCTTGAACTCGTCACGGCAGGCCATGAAGGCAGCGTGGGGACCGCCCGCGCCCATGGGCATGCCAAAGCGCTGGGTGGTGCCCACCACAATGTCGGCGCCTTGTTCGCCGGGTGGGGTGATCAGGGTCAGGGCCAGCAGGTCGGCGGCCACGATGAAGGCTGCCTGTTTGGCGTGGGCCTTTTCCACGTCGGCGCGCAGGTCGTCGATGCGGCCACTGGTGGCGGGGTACTGGGCCAGCACGGCGAAGTAGTCGCCAGCCAGCAGGCTGTTCCATTCCTCGGCCGAGTTGGCCAGGCGCACTTCCAGCCCCAGGGGCTTGGCACGGGTCTGGATCACTTCGATGGTCTGCGGGTGCGCGTCGCCCGCCACCACAAACACATTGCTTTTGCTCTTGACCGAGCGCTTGGCCAGCGTCATGGCTTCGGCGGCAGCGGTGGCCTCGTCCAGCATCGATGCATTGGCAATCGGCATGCCGGTCAGGTCGCACACCATGGTCTGGAAGTTGACCAGCGCTTCCATGCGGCCCTGCGAGATCTCAGCCTGGTAGGGCGTGTAGGCCGTGTACCAGGCGGGGTTCTCCAGGATGTTGCGCAGGATGACGCCCGGCGTGTGCGTGCCGTGGTAGCCCTGGCCGATGAAGCTCTTCAAGACCTGGTTCTTCGATGCAATCGCCTTGAGTTCGGCCAGCGCCGCCGCTTCCGTGATAGGCAGGGGCAGATCCATCGCACGGCTGCGTGCGATGGAGCGCGGCACGATGCTTTCGATGAGGGCGCGGCGCGAGGCTTCGCCAATCACCGACAGCATGTGTGCTTCGTCGGCCGCGTCGATGCCGATGTGGCGGGGCAGGAATTCGGTGGCGTTTTCAAGCTCGCCAAGCGGCAAGGCGGATTGCATCAACATAGGGCAGGTTCTCAAACGGGAGGGTAGGGCGCCGTACGGATTTGCATTCAATCGGATAACTAGGCGGGAAGCCGCAGACAGTGCTGTAGCACGGCAAGGCGACCAACGACGTTAGCCGGTTGAAGGTAAATGCGTGTCAGGCGTTCTTGGCGAAGTCGGCGTAGGTGGCTTCGTCCAGCAGCGCATCGAGCTGGCTGGCATCACTGAGCTTGACCTTGAAGAACCAGCCAGCGTTGAGCGGGTCGGAGTTGGCCAGCGAGGGGTCGGCGCGCAGGGCTTCGTTCACCTCGGTGATTTCGCCAGAGACAGGCATGTACACGTCGGCGGCGGCCTTCACGGATTCGACCACGCCAGCGACATCGCCCTGGGCAAAGGTTTTGCCCACTTCGGGAAGGTCCACGAACACCACATCGCCCAGTGCGTCTTGCGCGTGGACGGTGATGCCGACCACAGCTGCATTGGCGTCAGCGGTGTTGATCCATTCGTGGTCTTTGGAGAATTTGACGGTCATGGGGAGCTCCTCAAGCAAATACAAAAAAAGGAATCTGCAATGTAGCGGGCGCAGGCGCGGTCTGCGCGCTGTGCCCGGCGAAATCAGCCACGGAAGTAGTTGGCGGGCACGAAGGGCATGGCGCGCACCTCCATCGGCACGGCCTTGCCACGCACGATGGCGTTCACGCGCGTGCCTACAGCCGCGAAGGCGGGCGCCACATAGCCCATGGCCACGGGTTCGTTCACCGTGGGGCCCAGCAGGCCGCTGGTCACTTCGCCGATCTTCTGGCCATCGGTGCTTTGCAATTCGGTGTGTTCGCGCACAGGCACACGCTCCAGCGCGACCAGGCCCACACGTTTGCTCGGCAGGGTGGCGGGGTTGTCGATCTGCGCCAGCACCTTGTCGGCGCCGGGGAAGCCGCCAGCACGCGCACCACCGGTGCGGCGCACCTTCTGGATGGCCCAGTTCAGCGCAGCCTCGGGCGGCGTGGTGGTGGTGTCGATGTCGTTGCCGTAGAGGCACAGGCCGGCTTCGAGCCGCAGCGAATTGCGCGCGCCCAGGCCAATGGGTTGGACCTCTGGCTGGGCCAGCAGGGCGCGCGCCAGGGTGTCGGCCTGGGCGGCCGGCACCGAGATCTCAAAACCGTCTTCGCCCGTGTAGCCGCTGCGGGTCACGAAGCAGTCGCAGCCTGCAATGGCGAAATCGCCACCCGTCATGAACACCAGTTTTTCCACGCCGGGCGCCAGGCGCGCCAGGGCCGTGACGGCCTGTGGGCCCTGCAGCGCCAGCAGCGCGTGGTCGGGCATGGGCACCACCTTGCAGCGCTGGCCAATGCGGGCCTGGATATGGGCAATGTCGCCTACCTTGCAGGCGCCATTCACGATCACGAACAGCGTGGACTCTCCATTCACCTCGCCCTGGTTGAAGAACATCAGGTCGTCAATGACCGTGCCCTCGTCGGTGAGCAGCAGGCCGTAGCGCTGCTTGCCCACGGGCAGGTCGATCACGTCCACGGGCATCAGGGTTTCAAACGCCGCAGCTGCATCGGCGCCGATGAGTTTGAGCTGGCCCATGTGCGAGACGTCGAACAAGCCCGCTGCGGTACGGGTGTGCACATGCTCGGCCATGAGGCCAGCGGGGTACTGCACGGGCATGGAATAGCCTGCAAAAGGCACCATGCGGGCGCCCAGCTCGATGTGCAGGGCGTTCAGGGGCGTTGTGAGCAGGGGTGTGGACGTGGCAGGGGCTGACATGGCGGACTCCGGGGCAAATGGGGGCCGTGGCCATAGAGATGGCCACGGGATTTGCCCTGCTGTCCGCTTTACCTGAGAGATTCACCGCAGCGCCCTGGCTGGCCGTGCGGTTTGCTCCTTCGGTGGATGGTCTCATCACGCGGTGCGGTGGGCCATCTCTCTCCAGCAAGGGAACGCCCGCATCACTGCGGGCGGTTGTCAGTCCTTTTGCCTGAGCGTTCGGCTGCAGCCTGCGCCTTCGGCGGTGCTGCGCGTCTTGCGGGCAAGACGGAGCACTCTCTCCTGACGGGCAGGATTCTAACAACTACTTGGCGTAAACCAGATCGCGAAGTGCCAGCGATATCGAGGGGACGTAGGTGATGATCAGCAGGCACACCAGGATCACACCCACAAAAGGCAGCAGGTGCTTGATGATCCGGTCCAGTGATATTTTGGCCACCGTGCAGGCCGCAAACAGGTTCACGCCAAAGGGCGGGGTGATCATGCCCAGGGCCAGGTTCACCACCATGATGAGGCCGAAATGCACCGGGTCAATGCCGAAGTGCATGGCCACGGGCGCCAGGATGGGGGCCAGCACGATGATGGCGGCGCTGGTCTCGATGAACATGCCGATCACAAACAGTGCCGCATTCACGCCCAGCAGAAACAGGGCGGGGGACTGCAGCACCGCCTCCAGCCAGCGGCCAATGGCATCCGGCACGCCAGCGCGGGTGATGAGGAAGGCGAACAGCCCGGCGTTGGCGATGATGAACATGATCACCGCCGACGAGAGGGCCGACTTGCGCAGGATGGCGAACAGGTCCTTGATCTTGATCTCGCGGTAGATCACCACGCCCACGATGAGTGCATAGAACACCGCCACGGCCGATGCCTCGGTGGGGGTGAACACACCGCCGTAGATGCCACCCAGGATGATCACCGGCATGAGCAGCGCCCAGCCCGCCTGCAGCGTGGCCTTGCCAAACGGCATGCGGCCGTCGCCATCGTTCTTGCCCCAGCCTTTGTACTTGCAGTACGCCCATACGAAGAGCATCAGAGCGGCGCTGATCAGCAGGCCTGGGCCAAAGCCCGCGATGAACAGCTCGCCAATCGACACCTCGGCGCTTACGCCGTACAGGATCATCGGGATGGAGGGCGGGATGATCACGCCCAGCTCGGCACTGGTGGCCTGCAGGGCCGCCGCGTAGCTGGTGGGGTAGCCATGTTTGATGAGCGCTGGGATCAGGATGGCGCCGATGGCAAACGTGGTGGCCACCGACGAGCCCGACACGGCCGCAAAGATCATGCAGGTGAGCACGCAGGTCATGGGCAGGCCGCCCTGCACACCGCCTACGATGCTCTTGGCAAACTCCACCAGCCGGCGCGAGATGCCGCCGGTTTCCATGAGGTTGCCCGCCAGGATGAAAAACGGAA
>JADMJR010000254.1 GCA_018780365.1 Acidovorax sp.
TCCGCGTGCGGGTCGAGTCGTTCGCCCTCACGGCCAACAACATCACCTACGCCGCCCTGGGCGACATGCTGAACTACTGGCAGTTTTTCCCGACCGGCGAAGCGGGCTGGGGCATCGTGCCCGTGTGGGGCTTTGGCACGGTGGTGCAGTCGCTGCACCCGGCCGTGGCCGTGGGCGAGCGGCTGTATGGCTACTGGCCCATGGCCAGCCAGGCCGTGCTCTCGCCCCAGCGCGTGAACGCCGCAGGCTTCAGCGACGGCGCTGCCCACCGGGCAGGCCTGCACGCGGTCTACAACCACTACCTGCGCACCCGCACCGACGGGCTGTACCGCGCCGACAACGAAGACGTGCAGGCGCTGCTGCGGCCGCTGTTCATCACCTCGTGGCTCATCGACGACTTTCTGGAAGACCAGCAGTTCTTCGGTGCCAAGCGCATGCTGCTGTCCAGCGCATCGAGCAAGACGGCCTACGGCACCGCGTTCCAGCTCGCGCAGCGGGAGGGCATCGAGGTCATCGGCCTCACCTCGCCCGGCAATGTGGCTTTTTGCGAGAGCCTGGGCTGCTACAGCCGCGTGGTCACTTACGACGCACTGGACCAGATCGACGGCGCGGTTCCTAGCGTCTACATCGACTTTGCAGGCAGCGTGGGCCTGCGCCAGCGCGTCCATGCCCACTTCACCGGCCTGGCCTACAGCTGCTCGGTGGGCGCCAGCCACGTGCAGGACCTGGGCGGCGCCGGCCAGCTGCCCGGCCCGCGCCCCGTGATGTTTTTTGCCCCCGCCCAGGTCAAGAAGCGCCACACCGACTGGGGCGCGCAGGGCCTGAACGAGCGCCTGGTGGCGGCCTGGAACCAGTTCAGCACCGCCGTGTCGGCCGGGCCCCAGCCCTGGCTGGTGGTGCAGCAGCATGCGGGGCCCGGGGCCACGCAGGCGCTGTTTGCCACCGTGCTGGCAGGCAGCGGCGACCCGCGCGCCGGGCATATCGCGACGATGCTGCCTGGCTGAAACGCTATGCCCGGCCGTCCAGGGCGTGGCGGCGACAATGGGGCATGACCCCATTGCCCCCCGACACTGCTGCCAACGCTCCCAACGACCCACACCCCTACGCGCGCCTCACCCCCGACCAGGTGCTGGACGCGCTGGCCAGCGTGGGCCTGTATGGCGATGGGCGCCTCATGGCCCTGTCGTCGTACGAAAACCGGGTGTACCAGGCCACGCTGGAAGACGGCGAACGCGTGGTGGCCAAGTTCTACCGCCCAGGCCGCTGGAGCGAAGCCCAGATCCTCGAAGAACACGCCTTTGCCGCTGAGCTGATGGCGGCCGAAGTGCCCGCCGTGGGCCCGCTGGTGCTGAACGGCGCCACGCTGCACCAGCACGATGGCTTTGCGTTCTCGGTCAGCCCCTGGCGCGGCGGGCGCCAGCCCGAGCTGGATGACTTCGAGGTGCTGGAATGGATCGGCCGCTTTCTGGCGCGCATCCACACCGTGGGCGCGGCCCAACCGTTTGTGCACCGGCCGGTGCTGGACCTGCAGACCTTCGGCCAGGCCTCGCGCGACTGGCTGCTGGGCAACGACATCATCCCGCTCGATGTGGCCGCCGCGTGGAAAACGCAGTGCGACACCGCTCTTGAATTGATAGCTAAAAACATCCACCCGAAGCGCGGGGAAGGCCATTTTTCCTTGAAAGATGCCACTCCCATCCGCCTGCATGGCGACTGCCACCCCGGCAACATCCTGTGGACGCCACTGGACGAGTGGGGCCGGGGCGGCCCGCACTTTGTGGACCTGGACGACGCCCGCATGGGCCCGGCCGTGCAGGACCTGTGGATGCTGCTCTCGGGCGACCGGCGCCAGCGCACGCACCAGCTCGGCGCCCTGATCGACGGGTACGAGCAGTTCCGCAGCTTCGACCGCCGCGAGCTGGCGCTCATCGAGCCGCTGCGCACGCTGCGCCTGATCCACTACAGCGCCTGGCTGGCACGCCGCTGGCAGGACCCGATCTTCCCGGTCAACTTCCCGTGGTTTGGCACCAGCGACTACTGGCGCGGGCAGGTCGACATGCTGATCGAACAGATCGAGGCCATGGAAGAAGAACCGCTGGCGGCGTGAGGGCCCGCTGACGCGTCCGCTTGGCGCGCGCAGCCCCGGGGCATACGCGCAGACATGCAGACGCCACGCGCGGCCATTGCAAACGATTGTCAACCCATGCGCACAGCAGACCGATGTGGGGCAACATCAAGGCACTCCCCCATGGAGGGAGTGTTTTGTTGATTTTCACGGGGCTCCGGCCCCCGGGTCCACCACCATGCGCATCGCAGTCCTTGACGACGACCTTCTCCTCGCGGAGCAGATCAAGGGCACCTTGGAATGCCACCACCATGTGTGCCACACCTACGCCGACGGCACCAGCCTGCTCAAGGCCCTGCGGCACGACACCTTCGACCTGCTCATCGTGGACTGGCACCTGCCCGACATGGAGGGCACCGAAGTCGTGCAGACGGTGCGTGATATGGGCGGCATGCAGCTGCCCATCCTGTTCATCACGCGCCGCAACGACGAACGCGACGTGGTCGAGGCCCTGTCGCGTGGTGCCGATGACTTCATGAGCAAGCCCCTGCGCATGGGCGAACTGGTGGCCCGCGCCACCGCCCTGCTGCGCCGCGCCTTCCCCGAAAGCATGGGCGCGCGCATGGCGTTCGGGGCCTACCACTTTGATGCCGACAAACGCGCCTTGTCCGTGCACGGCCAGCCCATCGAACTCAAGAACCGCGAGTACGAACTGGCCCTGTTCATGTTCCGCAACGCGGGCCGCCTGCTGTCCCGCACCCACCTGCGAGAAGCCGTGTGGGGCGACGCCACCGAAACGCCGTCACGGTCGCTCGACACCCACATGTCGCGCCTGCGGACCAAGCTGGCACTGACCGAGGACAACGGATACCGGATTTCGGCCATCTATGGCATGGGATACCGGCTGGATGCCTCGGTGGAGGCAGTGGCTACGCCGTCTTCGCGGCAGCCTGTGGCGGAGCCGCTGGAAGCCCCCTGACGGCGCGACCACCGAGGTTCCTGCAGCGCCGGCACATGCCACGCTCCGAGGATTCGGAGCATGCAGGGCCGTCCGCCAGGCAATGCTTGAACCGCGCCCAGGTCGTGGCTATGCTGCAACCTCATCCCCGAGCTGGCCCGCCCATGAAGGACTTGATCCGCACGATTTTTTCGATCCGCCAGGATCGCCGCCCCGCGCCGGTGGGGCATCTGCCTGTCGCAGGAACGGTCATTCTGCGTGGTGCGCTGAAGATGCTGGTCACGCAGCCCGTGCCCAGCGAGCTGTGGGACTGGCTGGTGCTCTCTGGCTGGCGCAACATGCCGGTCAAAACCGATCGGCGCAAGGGCATGCGGCTGCCTGATGAGGCCCTCAAGACACTGATTGACGCGGACCCGCAGGAGCGCAACCAGGTGTACATGCGCATCCTGGAGCAGGCGCAGCCAGAGGAGTAGGCGGGGCGGCCCCGCCCACGCAGCCCCCCCACCAAAAAGAAAACCCCGGGCACGCCTGAACGTCCGGGGTTTCACAGAGACGGAGCCCCTCAAGACTCCCTCCCTTGCAAGCGCAGGCCTGTTCAGGCCAGCAGGGCGTTCACGCGCTTCACATACGCCGCCGGGTCTTCGGGCAAGCCGCCTTCGGCCAGCAGCGCCTGGTCAAACAGGATATGCGCGAGGTCGTGGAAGTGCACGCTGCCGTCGAGCTTTTTCACCAGCGCGTGTTCGGCATTCACCTCCAGCACGGGCTTGGACTCGGGCGCCTGCTGACCGGCTTGCTTGAGCATGCGGGCGAGCTGGGTGCTCATGCCGTCATCTTGCACTACCAGGCAGGCGGGCGAATCGACCAGGCGCGTGGTCACGCGCACGTCTTCGGCCTTGTCTTTCAGCGCTTCTTTCAGCTTGGCCAGCACGGGCTTGAAGGCCTCAGCGGCCTCTTCGGCGGCCTTCTTCTCGGCCTCGTCCTGCAGCGTGCCCAGGTCCACGGCGCCCTTGGCCACGCTTTGCAGTGGCGTACCGTCAAAGTCGTGCAGGTAGTTCAGTGCCCACTCGTCCACGCGGTCGGTCATCAAGAGCACCTCGATGCCCTTCTTCTTGAAGACTTCGAGCTGCGGGCTGTTCTTGGCGGCAGACAGGGTGTCGGCGGTGATGTAGTAAATCGCCTCCTGGCCTTCCTTCATGCGCGCCTTGTAGTCGGCAAAGCCCACCGTCGCCGCATCGCTGGTGGTGGACGCAAAACGCAGCAGCTTGGCCAGGCGCTCACGGTTGCCAAAGTCTTCACCCAGGCCTTCCTTCAGCACGGCGCCAAACTCGGCGTAGAACGCGCTGTACTTGCCTTCCTTGGCCTTGTCGTCGGCATCGACCACATCGGTCACGCCATCGGCATTCGCGACGGCATCGTGCTTGTCGTTTTTGGCCAGGTCTTCCAGCATGCTCAGCACGCGGCGGGTAGAGCCTTCGCGGATGGAGCGCACGTCGCGGCTTTCCTGCAGCAGCTCGCGGCTCACGTTCAGCGGCAGGTCGGCCGAGTCGATCACGCCCTTGACGAAGCGCAGGTAGGTGGGCATCAGCGCCTCGGCGTCGTCCATGATGAACACGCGCTTCACGTACAGCTTCACGCCGGCCTTCTTGTCGCGGTTCCACAGGTCGAACGGCGCCTTGGCAGGGATGTAGAGCAGCTGCGTGTACTCGGTGTTGCCTTCCACGCGGTTGTGCGCCCAGGTCAGCGGGGCCTCGTGGTCGTGGCTGATGGCCTTGTAGAACTCGGCGTACTGCTCTTCGGTCACGTCCTTCTTGGGGCGCGTCCACAGGGCGCTGGCCTTGTTGATGGTTTCCCACTCGCCGGTCTTGACCATGCCACCGGGCTGGCGGCCACCGTTCTCGTCCGACGGGTTGATCAACTCGCCGTCTTTCCACTCTTCCTTTTCCATCAGGATGGGCAGGCTGATGTGGTCGGAGTATTTGGCGATGACCTGCTTGAGCTTCCAGGCGTTGAGGTATTCCTCGGCGTCGTCGCGCAGGTGCAGGATGATGCTGGTGCCGCGCTGGGCGCGGGTGATGGTTTCCACCTCGAAGTCGCCCGTGCCGCCACTGATCCAGCGCACGCCTTCTTCGGCCTTCAGGCCCGCGCGGCGCGATTCCACGGTGATCTTGTCGGCCACGATGAAGCCGGAGTAGAAACCCACGCCGAACTGGCCGATGAGCTGCGCATCCTGCTTCTGGTCGCCCGAGAGCTTGCCCATGAAGTCCTTGGTGCCGCTCTTGGCGATGGTGCCCAGGTGGTCGATGGCCTCCTGCTGGCTCATGCCGATGCCGCTGTCGGTGATGGTCAGCGTCTTGGCGGCCTGGTCGAAGCTCACGCGCACTTCCAGGTTGGGCGCGTCTTCATACAGGGCGTTGTTATTCAAGCCTTCAAAACGCAGCTTGTCGCAGGCGTCGGACGCGTTGGAGATCAGCTCGCGCAGGAAAATTTCCTGGTTGGAATACAGCGAGTGGGTGACAAGGTGCAGCAGCTGGGCCACTTCGGCCTGGAAAGACAGGGTCTGTTTGGTGCTCATGGTGTCTTGGAATGGGCTATACGGGAGGCTTGGAGGCAGGTCTTTGAACAGGTTCTCAAAGACCTTGGCGCGTGTTCACCTCGGGGCGGGTTGGCCAATTTCAAGGCCGGTGGCACACAACGGGCCAGCAGGCGGGCCACCAACGCCCGGGCAAGATACACAAGCCACGGAGCATTGTTAACAATTTGCGCGCAATTAATGATTGTTTTACGCATTTTGGCCTCCTAAGATGCCGCTTTATGCTGCTGACCTGTGTTGGCAGTCTGGCCCATCTGCTCTTTGGACAACCGCCATGCCCACCTCTTATCAAAAATGGTCTGCCGAGTTTCTCGGCACGTTCTGGCTCACCTTGGGCGGCTGCGGCAGTGCCGTGCTGGCGGCCGCGTTTCCGCAACTGGGCATCGGGTTTCTGGGCGTGGCGCTGGCCTTTGGCCTGACGGTGCTGACGGGGGCCTACGCACTGGGGCCCATCTCGGGCGGGCATTTCAACCCGGCGGTGTCCGTAGGGCTGGCGCTGGGCGGGCGGTTCAAGGTGTCCGAACTGCCCGGCTACGTGGTGGCCCAGGTGCTGGGCGCCATTGCCGC
Source organism: Acidovorax sp. (assembly GCA_018780365.1). Classification (GTDB taxonomy): domain Bacteria; phylum Pseudomonadota; class Gammaproteobacteria; order Burkholderiales; family Burkholderiaceae_C; genus Acidovorax. The sequence goes on from JADMJR010000254.1 coordinate 6,181, forward strand.
AGCCGGGGTGCTTTACCTGATCGCCACAGGCAAGCCGGGTGCCGACATCGGCGGTTTTGCCACCAATGGCTATGGCGAGCACTCCCCGGGTGGCTACGGGTTGCTGGCGGCCGTGGTGGCCGAGGTCGTGCTCACGGCGGTGTTCCTGATCGTGATCCTGGGCGTGACCTCGCGGCGCGCCGCCGAAGGTGTGGGCGGCATGGCCATCGGCCTGTGCCTCACCCTGATCCACCTGATTTCCATCCCGGTGACCAACACCTCGGTCAACCCGGCGCGCAGCACCGGCCCCGCACTGTTTGGCCCGAGTTATGCCCTGTCGGAACTGTGGGTGTTCTGGGCCGCCCCCATTGCGGGCGCGCTGCTGGGGGCCGCCATTTACCGAGGGCTGTTCGGCGAAGACTGAGATCCCCCGGGCCCGCCCGCAGCGGGTCGCCTCAGTTTTCGAGCGTGATGCGCTGCACCAGCGTCTGCAGGATGGTGTCGGCCTTGTCGTTGGACACCTGGCAGGTGCCGGCAGCGGCATGGCCACCACCACCAAACTCCAGCATGAGGTTGCCGATGTGCACATGGCTGCTGCGGTCCAGGATGGACTTGCCCGTGGCGAACACCGTGTTCTGCTTTTGCAGCCCCCACATCACGTGGATGGAAATGCTGCACTGGGGGAACAGCGCATAGATCATGAAGCGGTTGGTGGCCCAGATGGTGTCTTCCTCGCGCAGGTCCAGCACCACCAGCTTGCCAATGCAGATGGCACAGCGCTGCAGCTGCTCCTTGGCCTTGGCGGCGTGCTCGCGGTAGAGCGTTACCCGCTCCTGCACGTCGGGCAGGGCCAGGATGTCGTCGATGGTGTGGTCGCGGCAATACTGGATGAGGTCCATCATCAGCGCGTAGTTGCTGATGCGGAACTCCCGGAAGCGCCCCAGCCCGGTGCGCGAGTCCATCATGTAATTCAGCAGCACCCAGCCCTGGGGATCGAGGATGTCCTCACGCGAATACTGGGCCGAATCGGCCTGGTCCACGGCGGCCATCATGTCGTCGGTGATGCGTGGGAACGCCGCCTTGCCGCCGTAGTGGTTGTAGACCACCCGTGCCGCCGAAGGGGCATGCGCCTCGATGATGTGGTTTTCATCACGCCGGCCCGAGTTGCGGATGGTCTCGGACTCGTGGTGGTCGAACACCAGGTGAGCCCCCGGCACATAGGGCAGGTTGGTGGTGATGTCGCGGCTGGTAATGGCGACCTTGCCATCCTGCATGTCTTTCGGATGGACAAAGGTGATCTCGTCAATGAGATTGAGCTCATTGAGCAGCACGGCACAGACCAGGCCGTCAAAGTCGCTGCGGGTCACCAGGCGGTATTTCACATCGCTCACTAGTTTCTCCTTGTTACACATTTCATGACCACATCGTAGCCGCACCCCGACACCCGGCCCGCACCGCCCGCCGGGAAAAGCGCGCCATACAGGCACCGGGGCGTCATGCCGGCTCCATCCACTGCACCAGCTGCCGGGCCACGCTGGCATCGCCCAGCATTGCCAGATGGCCCAGGCGGTAAAAGACGGCCTGCCGGTCCTTGGCGAAACTCAGCCCCCGCCCCGCATCATCGTGGATGCCCAGGGCGCTGTGCAAGGGAACCAACCCATCCCCCACCAGCCGCTCGGCCACGGGGCTGCGCCGTGCGGCCAAGGTGGCTGCGACCGCGTAGCAGTCCACCCCGGCGGGCAAGGGCACAGGGGTGCGCTGGTCGGGACGGGAACGGAAACGGTCGCGCCCCTGCCAGTCGGCATCGAGCACATGGCCGTACCGCAAATCGGTGATGCCCGCGCTGCGCAGTTGCGCCAGGCGCGCAAAAGGCCGCGAATAGGGGGTGCTGCCCAGCAGTACATCCACCCAGCTCCCCGCCCGCTCCAGTGGCGCACCGTGGTGCGGCGTGCCCAGAAAGACCACCTGGCGCAGCCGGGGCAACCAGCCACTGGCGCCCTGGGCCTGGTTGGCCGCATGCTGGCAGGCGCTGCGCACCACCAGCCCGCCCATGCTGTGGGCCAGCACGGCCAGCTCCGTCACGGGCACCGGCCACGACGCCACCAGGGCTTCGAGCAGGCCAGACAGTTCGGCGCCGTTGGTCGATGTGTGCTGGCCCGTGTTGTAGCGCAGGTACACCGGCGTATAGCCCAGCGCCTGGGCCAGGTGGGCACCGTGGTCATGGCCGCCGTGTTGCCACTGCAGATCATTCATGCACAGGCCATGCACCAGCACCAGCAACTTGCCCGTGGCCGCGCCCGAAGCACCCAGGGCGCGCACATCCAGCGGCAGGCCCTGCTGGTACCAGCCCATGTGCGTGCACAGCGGGTTGCCGCCCTGCCGCAACCGGTCACCCATCACTCCATTGAGGGCGGCGATGACCGCCTCGCGCTCCCACAGCACCTCCGTGCTGGTCGTGCTCGCCGAGAAAAAGGGTTCCAGCCGTGCGAGCCCCGCCTGCAGGCCCGCGTCCACCAGGTGTGTGACCCCTCGGATGCTCTGGTAGATCAAACCGGTCAGCCCCCCGGTGCGGCCCGGCTGGGCCCCGCCGGGCAGCCCCAGGGTGCCGCGCACCGACTGGTGCACGCCCTCGGCCACGCGGCTGATACCGGTGGTGGCCTGCGTGGCCAGCCGGGCCACACCGCGCAGGTCGGAGGCGCGCAGCTGCCGCAGGGGGTTGGTTCCAGAAGCCGGGACGCCGTTGGGCGTGCGCGGTGGCCGCGAAGAAGGCATGAGAAAGGCTCCGATCCAGAAAAATAGGGGGGGGTTGTCGGAGCCCGGCAGCTCTCAGAAGCGCTCGTTGGGCGACAGGTAGCGCCACTGCCCCACGGGCAGGTTGCCCAGGGTCACGCGGCCGATGCGGATGCGCTTGAGCCCCACCACCTTGAGCCCCACCAGCTCGCACATGCGGCGGATCTGGCGCTTTTTGCCCTCGGTGAGCACAAACCGCAGTTGCTCGGGGTTTTGCCAATCGACCTTGGCGGGCTTGAGCGCCTCGCCGTCCAGGCTCAGGCCATGGCGCAGGCGTTCCAGCAACTCTTTGGGGAACACTGCCTGCACATTGGTGCTGACAGGATCGCGCTCGTCAATTTCCTGCAGCGGCGCGGAGCGCTCGCCGGGGTGGCGCGGCACCGCCTGACCGGGGGCCTGGTAGACCACGCGCACCAGGTACTCCTTTTCCATCACGGAGTCCTCGCCAATGATCTGCCGGGCCACGCGGCCGTCCTGGGTCAGCACCAGGAGGCCCACCGAGTCGATGTCCAGCCGCCCGCAGGGCGCCAGGCCCCGCAGCTGCGGCGGCGAGAAGCGGTTGCGGCTGGGGTCGTCGCGCCAGTGGGTGCGGGGGTTGATCAGCGCCACGGCGGGCGTGTGGCCGTCCTCGGCCTGGCCGCTCACATAGCCAATGGGTTTGTTCAGCAGGATGGTGACGCGCTGCTCCTGGAAGCCTTGTGCGATCTTGTCCACCTCGATGCGGTCGGCCGCCGTGACCTGCTGGCCCATGGTGGCCACCACACCGTTGACCTTGACCCAGCCCTGCTCCACCCAGTCGTCGGCCTCGCGGCGCGAACACAGGCCCAGCTCGGCCATGCGCTTGTTCAGGCGCGAGGTGGGCAGCCCCCCCACCATGCCCGTCGCCGGCGCAGGCACCTGGCGAACCGGCGCCACAAAGGACCCCGACGCCGTGCGGTAGCTGGAGGGAGCGGGCGACCTGGACGGCCGAGGGGGCGGCGCAGCCCGCACGGGTGCGGCCTTGGCGGCCACGGTGGGGCGGCGCAGCACGGGGCGTGCGGCAGGCGCAGAAGAAGAGGGGCCACCGGGGTCGGAGGCAGGGGCAGCGGCGCCAGCAGGCGGACGGGAACTGGAAGAAGACATTGCGCGTATTTTCGCCTGCGGGCCAGACGGGCCAAAATGAAAACTGACCGGTGCAGCCTGTACGGCGATCGCCACCGATGAAAAAGAAGGGAAGCTTACCCCTGGCGCGCCTGCCAGGCCAGGAAATCATCGACCGGCAGAGGCCGCGTGATGTGGTAGCCCTGCGCCTCGTCACAAGCCAGGCTGCGCAGGTGTTCCAGAATGGCGGCGGTTTCCACGCCCTCGGCCACCACCGTGAGCCCCAGGTTGTGCGCCAGGTCGATGGTCGAGCGCACGATCATGGCGTCGTCCTCGCCCGTCTCCATGCCCATCACAAAAGACTTGTCGATCTTGAGTTCGTCCACCGGCAGGCGCTTGAGGTAGGCCAGCGACGAGTAGCCAGTGCCAAAGTCGTCGATGGACAGCTTGAAGCCCTGCTCCGACAGCCTGTTGAGCATGGCCTCGGCGCGCTGCGGGTCGTCCATGATGGCGCTTTCGGTGATCTCCAGGCAGAAGGCACTGGCGGCCACCCCATGGCGTGCCAGGATCTCGGCCAGCCGATTACTCAATTCCGGGTCGAGCAGGTCGCGGGTGGAGAGGTTGACCGACACCCTGAGCGGCAAGCCCTGCGTGCGCGGGTCGGCCAGCAGCCGCGCCACCTCTTCAAACATCCACAGCGTGAGCTGGCGCACAAAACCCGTCTGCTCGGCAAACGGGATGAACTGCATGGGTGGCACCAGCCCGCGCTGCGGGTGCTGCCAGCGCACCAGCGCCTCGGCCGCCAGGCCCGCCTGGCCATGCAGCGGCACCTTGGGCTGCAGGTACAGGCGCAGCTCGTCATGCTCCACCGCGTGGCGCAGTTCGGTCAGCAGCGACAGCGTCTGCGCGCTGGTCGAGTCGAACGCAGCGTCGTACTGCAGCGCCCCGCTGAGCTTGCGTTTGGCCGCATACATGGCGATCTCCGAGCGGCTGAGCAGGGTGTCGGCATCGTCCGCATCGCCCGGCCAGCAGGCAAAACCGATCCCGGCGCTCAGATCCACCGTCTGGTCCTCGAACGCCAGCGGCTCCTCGAACGACTGGTTGATGCGCTGGGCGATGTCGTGCGCGGCGGCGGCGTCTGCGTTCAGCAGCAAGATGGCGAACTCGTTGCCGCCCAGGCGCGCCACCATGTCCTCGGGGGAGCGCACCTGCAGGCTCAGGCGCCCGGCCACGGCCTGCAGCAGGCGGTCGCCAAAGGCATAGCCCAGCACATCGTTCACATGCTTGAAGCGGTCCAGGTCGAGGGTGAGCACCGCCACCGGCTGGGGCACAGCGGCGGGGGCCGTTCGGCCCGGGTGTTCGGGATGGCCGGCCAGGGCCCGCACCACGGCCTCGCGAAAACGCTCCCGGTTGGGCAGGCCGGTGAGGCGGTCCCAGTAGGCCAGGCGGCGGATTTCGGTTTGCTGCGCGGCGATGTCCACACGCATGTGGTCGAACGAGCGCGCAAGGTTGCCGATTTCGTCCGTGCGGCCGGTGTGTTCCAGCGGCGTGTCGTATTCGCCGCGCGAGAGCCGCTGTGTGGCGGCCAGCAGCGAACGCAGGGGCGTGGTCAGCCGCTGTGCCACCAGCCCGGTACCTACCGCAAACAGCAGCACACCGGCCACGGTGATGATGGCCAGCAGCACCTGCAGCTGGCGGTAGGGGGCCACCACCTCGTCCACCGAGCGCAGCAGCAGCGAATGCACCTCGCCCCCCACGCTGTCGAGCCGGCTGGAGCGCGCCAACAGCGTGCCCTCGCCCGTCTGCAGCTCGGCCACCGCCCCGCCTTCGCGCAGCAGCAGGGCCCGGGCATCGGGGGGCAGCGTGGCCACCGGCAGGTTGACCACACCGTCTGCCCCCTTCACCACCAGCGCCACATGCACCGCCAGCAGCTGCCGCATTTCGTCGGCGCGCGACTGGTCGATCGGGAAGCCCATCAGCACCCAGCCAATCACCACCGGCGCGCGCATGGGCACCATCACAAACTGGTAGGGCACGCCGTCCATCACCACGGTCTGGCTGCCCTGGGGCTGGCTGGCCAGGCGGGGCACCACCTCACGCAGCGTGGCCGGAAACTGCTCCATGCTGCCCGACAGGCTGACCGCACGCAGCGTGAGGTCAGTGCCCAGCAGGGCCGTCACCGCCGCACCGATGCGGCTGCCGTGGTTCTCCAGCACCGACTGGATGGTGTCCTCGTCCCCCGAGTTCACCGCCGAGCGAAAACCGTAGTCGGCCGCCAGCAGGGCCGATCCCTGGCGCAGCCGCTCGGCGTTCTGCTCCAGCAGGCGGCGCCAGATGTTCTCGTCCAGGTCCAGCGCGCGGGCAATCTGGGCCCGTGCATTGCGGTCGATGGAGGCGCGCACCACGGCAAAACCAGCCGCCTGCACGATGAGCAGCAGCAGCAACGACAACCCCACCAGCCGCAGGATCAGGCTGCGCCGGGCCAGGCGCAGCCGCGTCAAGGCTGCAGCCCCGTCAACCGCGCCGAGGCCGTGGCAGTGCCTGTGGCGGGCACCGTCACTGCCTGCTCCAGCGCGGGGGCGCCCACGGGCAGGCGGGTGTGCCAGGTGCGCAGTGTGTAGGTGCCGGGCGGCACGTTGTCGAGCAGCACCCGGCCCGTGGCAGCGGGTGTGCGCGCGTAGTAAGGGGTGTCCACCACCAAAATCCAGCCCACCATCTGGTCATGGATGTTGCAGCCCAGCGCCACCACACCGGGCTTGTCAAACAGCACGGGGTTGGACGGGGTGCCGGTGTAAAGCTTGAGCTCGAACTTCTTGGCGGGCGAGAACGAATACACATGGTGCCGCACCGAGTCGCGGTTGGGGAACAGCACCTCGGTGCCGGCCGTCACCACCAGCACACCGGGCACAAACTGCCTTTTCTCCTGCGCCATCTCCACACCGGCCAGCGGCTTGACCTGCTTGCGCGCATCGGCGGAGTCCAGAAACACCACCGCATCGGCCAGCGGCCTGCCCGAGGCTTCCGTGACGTCCACCTGCACAGAGCCTGCCTGTGCGGCAACGCTCCACCCCGCCAGGCCCCCAGCACACAACACAGCGCGGGGCCACCGCCAACGGGCGGCGCTGCACAGAGGGCGTGGGTCGCCAAATGTCATGGCTCGATGGCCATGCCCAGCAGGGGGGTGCCCTCGCCCACCGCCCCCAGGGGCCGGGTGAGGCCGGTGGCCAGGTCCACCTGGTGCAGGTGGGTCGGGCTGTCGGCTGCCGTGCGCACGGCAATCAGCGCCGTGTTGCCCACATCGGCAATGTCAAACGCCACGTCGGTGAGTGGCCCCAGACCCAGCGACCCCACGGTGCGCAGTTGCCCGGTGTTGGGCGAGACCACCGGCGTGGTGCCTTCGCGCGAGCCCTGCATGACCAGCACGCCCAGCGCACGGTCGATGGCGTAGTTGGTGGTGATCTTGCTGTCGTTGGGGTTGTAGGTATAGGCCGCCCCGGCGATATCGGGCCGGCGGCGGGCATTCACATCGCCCCAGGCGTAGCGCAGCGCAGGGTCTGGCTGCACGCCATCCACCGCCGAGTCGCCGTCCACGGCGGCCCCGGTGTCCGGGTGCAGGCGGAGGTTCTGGCCGGTGTTGGACACCACGCGGATGCGGTCTGCCGCCGGGTTGAAGTCAACACCGAACACCGCGCCGTTCAGGGCCAATACGGCGGGCGCCGCCCCCACCGGGCGCAGCGCGCCCGTCGGGATGTCGAGCGTGTACAGGCGCCCGGCCTGCGACAGCGCATACAACACCCCCTTGGCCACGCGAAAGTCGATGCCCACCAGCCGCTCACCCGCGGGCAGGCCCGTCACCGGGCGCCGCTCCAGGATGCGGCTGGGCTGCCCCGCATGGAAGGTGATGAGCTCGTGCGACGCCGTCACGGCAACCACCGTCTCACGCAGGCCCGTGTCAGCCACCGGCGCCGCACAACCGACCAACGCCACACACGCCAGTGCGGCCGAGGCGGCACGACGCTTCGAAGAGCGAAAAATGGAATGCATCAAAGACCTCGCAACTGTTACAGGTTTATACCTGATCACCCCGTGCCCCGTCGCCCCCAAGGGCAAACCCCGAGTCCCCCATCATTATCAAAAACAATAGCTACCAATCCATACCGAACAGGCGCAAACAACGATTTATAGGCAAATATTGCCGCCACCTCCTGTTGCACTTTCACGCAGCCACCCCCTGAAAACAGGCCGGCCCATTTGTAACAAGCGCGGCCATGCATTTCGCACATGGCGCCATCCACAACGCTCATGACATGTTTTGAAATTTCTGCCTACACTGCGTCGATCGCTCGCCCGGCCCGGCCTGCCCGCTGCCTGTGGGCATTGTTATTGCTTCGGTCCGTTCGTACCGTTTTGATTTCCCCCTGAGACACTCCGAGACACAAGGACCTCCATGCCGGCCGCTTCCTCCCCCAAATCCTTGTCGATCTCCAGCAGGCTCAGCCTGGGATTTGGCTGCATGCTGGTGCTGATCATCGCGGTGGCGGCCCTGGGCCAGCTGTCGGTCAGCCAGGTCCATGGGCAGATGCGCCAGATCACCGGCATCGGCGCCAACAAGGCCAAGCTGGTCAACGGCATGCTGGAGAGCGTGAGCGCCATCGGCATCCAGAGCCGCTCGGCCGCCATGCTCAACGACATCGACCCCAAGCAGGCGCGTGAGCAGATCACCGCCGTGGGCAAGACCCTCAAGGAATACAGCACACAGGAAGCCGCGCTGGCCGCGCTGCTCACCCCCGCCGATGCCACCCCTGCCGAGATCAAGCTGCTGGGCGAGGTGCAGGCACTGGGCCAGAAGACCCGCCCCGAGCTCGACAGCGCCATCAAGGCCGCCGACGACGGCGACACCGTGAGCGCCACGCTGGCCCTGATGACGCGTGTGGCCCCGGGCGAAACCGCCTGGCGCGCCAAGCTGCGCGAGCTGATTGAGCTGCAGAACGCCCTGAACGCCGAAGCCATGGCCTCCACCGAGCAGACCCAGGGCAACGCCCGCCTGGTCGGCGGCCTGCTGGTGCTGCTGGCCATTGGCCTGGGCGCCCTGATTGCCTGGCGCATCACCACCAGCATCACCGCGCCCATTGGCCGCGCCGTGGTGGTGGCCGAACGCATCGCGCGCGGCGACCTCACCTCGCAGGTGGAAGTGCGCATTCACGACGAAACCGGCCGCCTGCTCGAAGCCATCGCCGCCATGCAGGAGCGCCTGCGCACCCTGGTGGGTGAGATTGGCCAGACGGCAGATTCCATCCTGGTCGCCAGCTCTGAAGTGGCCTCGGGCAACCTCGACCTGAGCCAGCGCACCGAGCAAACCTCGCACAACCTGCAAAGCGCCGCCAGCTCGCTGGTGGACCTGACCGGCACCGTGTCGCAAAGCGCCGACTCCGCGCGCCAGGCCAACCAGCTGGCCTCCACCGCATCTGACGCAGCCACACGCGGCGGCGAGGTGGTGGGCCAGGTGGTGCGCACCATGGACACCATCAGCGCCAGCTCGCGCAAGATCGCCGACATCATCAGCGTGATCGACGGCATCGCGTTCCAGACCAACATCCTGGCGCTCAACGCGGCGGTGGAAGCCGCCCGCGCGGGCGAGCAGGGCCGGGGCTTTGCGGTGGTGGCGGGCGAGGTGCGCAACCTGGCGGGCCGCTCGGCCAACGCCGCACGCGAGATCAAGGCGCTGATCGGCGCCAGCGTGGACCAGGTGCAGGAAGGCAGCACCCTGGTGAACCACGCGGGCAAGACCATCGAGGAGCTGGTGCTGTCGGTGCGCCGCGTGTCTGACATCATGGGCGAGATCACGGCCGCCACACAGGAGCAAAGCCAGCGCATCGGCCACGTGAGCCACTCGGTGGGCGAGCTGGAAGAAATGACCCAGCAGAACGCGGCCCTTGTGGAAGAAGGCGCAGCCGCCGCCGACAGCCTCAAGGACCAGGCCGGGCGCCTGACGCAGATGGTGGGCACCTTCCGCCTCACCCGCAGCGGCGGCGATGAGCACAGCTGGACGGCGTCACCGCCTGCCGCCTCCCCCATCCCCGCACCACCTCAGCGGTCCGGCCTGCAGGCGCCCCGCAGCCGGTTGCCCTCGCTGCCGCGCTGAAGCCCGGGGCGGCGCAGCACAACGGCCGGGCCCCCTGGCGCCCAGCCGCCCTCACCCACCCTGCAACTGAAAGATGCTGGAGCGCAAAGCAGCCAGGTCCAGCACGCGCAAACCGCCATATTCGATGCGGATTGCGCCCTGCACCTCCAGCGCCGCCAGCGCCTCGTTCACCCGCTGGCGCGACAGCCCCACCAGGTAGGCCAGCTCCTGCTGCGTGATGCGCAGCACCTCGCCCACGCCCGGGTACAGCA
>JADMJR010000120.1 GCA_018780365.1 Acidovorax sp.
CATCACCAGAAAACACCCTCCAGATCAACCAGAGGAATGCTTCAGAAGCGAAGCCTTCGACTATAGCATGGTTTGGATGCCTCTTGAAAGAGGTGCGCCTGAGGCCGCGCGATTCAGCGCTGAGGTACCGCCACTGCTGCCTCCAACGCATCCAGGAACAAGAAGGCCACATCGCAGCCCGTCTGATCAAATATTTCCTGAAAGCACGTCGGGCTGGTCACATTGATCTCGGTCACGCAGTCGCCGATCACATCCACCCCTGCCAGCAACAGGCCCCGCGCCAGCAGAATGGGCCCCAGAGCCTCCCCGATCTCGCGGTCGCGTGCGGACAAGGGCCGGGCCACGCCCTTGCCACCAGCCGCCAGGTTGCCACGCACTTCGCTGCCCTGGGGAATACGGGCAAGACAGAAAGGCACAGGCTTGCCCCCGATGATGAGGACACGTTTGTCCCCCTCGACGATCTCCGGCAGAAACTTCTGCACCATCACACTCTGCGCACCATGGCGGTTCAGGGTTTCGGTGATGCTGCCAAGGTTGAGGCCATCAGGGCCCACACGGAAGATCCCCATGCCGCCCATGCCGTCCAGGGGCTTGAGGATGATGTCCTGGTGCTCGGCATGGAAGCGCTGGATGTCCGCAGCATCGCGCGTGACCAGCGTGGGGCCGATGAACTGGGGAAACTCCATGATCGCCAGCTTTTCCGGGTGATCGCGCAGGGCCCGGGGTTTGTTGAACACCCGGGCGCCTTCGCGCTCGGCCTGCTCCAGCAGGTGGGTGGCATAGAAGTACTCGCTGTCGAAGGGCGGGTCCTTGCGCATCAGCACCGCATCAAAGCCTGCCAGCACGGCGCTGCGTTCCGGCTGGGCTTGGTACCAGTGTGTCGCATCCCCGGTGAGGTGGATGTCCTGGACCCGGGCCGTCACCTTGCCACCCCGTTGCCAGGTGACATGCTGCGGCTCGCACACCGCCAGGGTGTGACCACGCCGCTGCGCCTCGCGCATCATGGCAAAGGTGGTGTCCTTGTAGATCTTGAAGCTGTGCAGCGGGTCGGCAATGAAGAGCAGTTTCATGGTGTCGAGTCAGAAAAATGGATGAGGCCTGCGGCCCGGGCAGCCGAAGGGGCTAGGCACGCCCCGCCTGCGAACGCCTGTACTGTTGCACAAATAGGGCGATGCTGCCGGCGGCCACACCCCAGAAGGCGGACCCCACGCCCGCCACCACCACACCACTGAGCGTGACCAGAAAGGTGATGAGCGCGGCCTCCCGGTGAGGCTCGTCGCGCAACGCTGCGGCCAGGCCATTGCCAATGGTTCCCAGCAATGCCAACCCCGCGATGGCCACGACCAGTTCCTTGGGAAACGCCGTCAGCAACCCCGTGATCACCGCGCCGAACAAGCCAATCGCTACATACAAGGCGCCACAGGACACGGCAGCGGTGTAGCGCCGACGGCGGTCCTCATGTGCTTCGGGGCCCATGCACATGGCGGCGGTGATGGCGCTGAAGTTCAGTGCAAAGGCCCCAAACGGGGCCAGGACCAGTGTGGCCAGCCCGGTGAGCGTGATCAGGCGGGAGATGGGCAGGTCGTAGCCCGAGGCACGGATCACCGCCACGCCGGGCAGGTTCTGCGATGCCATGGTGACCACAAACAGCGGAATCGCCAGGCTGACCAGGGCCGCCACGCTGAACTCGGGCGCCATAAAAACCGGCAGCGCCAGCTCCAGCTGCACCACCTCCCATGCCATCTGCCCCCGGACGGCCACATACGCCACCGCAACGGCCAGCGTGACAACCACCGCATAGCGCGCCAACCATCGGCGGCTGACGAGATACACCAGCAGCATGAGCAGCACCAGCGGCAGCGCCGTCTGGGCGGCCGCAAACGCCTGCAGGCCAAACCGGGCGAGCACACCGGCCAGCAACGCGGCGGCGATTTCCATCGGGATGCGGTTCATCACGCGTTCGAACCAACGGGTGACGCCTGCCAAGGTGATCAGCACAGCACTCACCATGAAAGCCCCAATGGCCTCACCCATGCTGAAGCCCCCCGCCAGTCCGGCCGTTGCCAGCACGGCTGCACCGGGGGTGGACCAGGCCACCATGACGGGCTGCCGCAAGATCAGCGAGGGCACCAGCGAACACAAGCCCATGCCCAGGCCCAGCGCCCACATCCAGGAGGTGACCTGGGCGGGCGTGGCGCCAAACGCCTGCGCAGCCTGGAACACGATGGCCACCGAACTGGTGAAGCCCACCAACACTGCCACGAACCCGGCGACAAAGGTCGAAAGGCTCAGGTCTTTGAAAAATTGCATGGGCTGGATTCTGGCACCACACCCGCGCCGCCGCCGGCAAGGGGTGCTCCCACGCTTCACCCATCAATTGCTATAAATTCAATAGCAATTGAGGCATGCAGGACGCGCGCAAGAGCACCAAAACTCTCAGAGTCAGCTCAGATCTCGATCTTGGACCCGAGCTCAACCACCGCGTTGTTGGGCAGGTGCAGGAAGTCTGCCGCACCGCTGGCGTTGTGGTGCATCTGGGCAAACAGCTTCTCGCGCCAGGGGGCCATGCCGCTGCCGATGCTCGGGATGACGGTATCCCGCGACAGGAAGTAGCTGGTGGTCATGGGCTCCAGTTCACACCCCCGCCCACGCAGCAGCTCCAGCGCCCGTGGCAGGTCCGGGTCGTTCTTGAAGCCGTAGTGAACCACCACCTGCCAGCAGTCATGGCCCAGGGACTCGACCTGCAAACGCTTGTCCAAGCCGATCCACGGGGTCTCGTGGTTGTGCACGGTGACAAACAGGTTCTGCTGGTGCAGAACCTTGTTGTGTTTGAGGTTGTGCAGCAGCGCATTGGGCACTGCGCCCGTTTCTGCGGTCAGGAAAACGGCGGTTCCATCCACGCGCGTTGGCGGGCTGATGAAGACCGACTCCAGAAAGTCCCGAAGGTCGATCGCGTCGGCGCGCAGCTTGTCATTGAGCAGGCGGCGTCCCTCTTTCCAGGTCATCATCAGGGCGAACACCACGCCCCCGATCATGAGCGGGAACCAGCCGCCCTGGAACAGCTTGAGCATGTTGGACGCAAAGAACGCCAGATCCACCACAAAAAAGCAGCCCGTGGCCGCAATACACAGCGCCAGCGGGTAACCCCAGCCGTGGCGGATCACGAAGAAAGTGAGCGTGGTGGTGATCAGCATGTCCAGCGTCACGGCAATGCCATAAGCCGCCGCCAGATTGCTCGACGAGCGAAACATCACCACGGCCAGCACGATGGCCACGAACAGCCCCCAGTTCACCAGCGGCATGTAGATCTGGCCCGTGTCGCGCACGCTGGTGTGCTGGATGTTCAGGCGTGGCAGGTAACCGAGCTGGATGACCTGCTTGGTCACACTGAACGCGCCAGTGATGAGCGCCTGCGACGCGATCACGGTGGCCATGGTGGCCATGATGACCAGCGGGATCAGCGCCCAGTCGGGCGCCATCATGTAAAACGGATTCTTCACGGCCTCGGGCTCGGCCAGCAGCAGCGCGCCCTGGCCAAAGTAATTCAGCGTGAGGGCTGGCATGGCCACACTGAACCAGGCCAGGCGAATGGGCCGCTTGCCAAAATGGCCCAAATCGGCATACAGCGCCTCGGCGCCGGTCACACACAACACCACCGCGCCCAGAATGACGAAACTGGTGCCCGGGTTGGCCCACATGAAGCCCAGCGCATGCAGCGGGTTCACGGCCCAGAGGATCTCGGGGTGGCCCACAATGTGCGACACCCCCAGCAGCGCGATGGTGATGAACCAGATCAGCGTGATGGGGCCGAAGAACTTGCCAATGCCCCCGGTGCCACGCTTTTGCACGGCAAACAGGCAAAACAGCACCACCAGGGTGATGGGGATCACATACTGCTTGAAGTGGGGCGAGACCACCTCCAGCCCCTCTACCGCCGACAACACCGAGATGGCCGGGGTGATGACTCCATCGCCATAGAACAGCGAGGTGCCGAAGATGCCTACCGCCAGCAACACGCCGCGCAGCCGGGGTTTGTCCTTGACCGCCTGCGAGGCCAGGGCCAGCATCGCAATCAGCCCGCCCTCCCCGTGGTTGTCGGCGCGCAGCACCAGCACCACGTACTTCAGCGACACGATGACGGTGAGCGTCCAGAAGAAGATCGAGAGGATGCCGTAGATGTTGTCCGGGGTGAATGGCACATGGCCGGACCCGAACACCTCTTTGACGGCATACAGCACGCTGGTGCCGATATCGCCATACACAACACCGATGGCGCCCAGCGTGAGCGCTGCGAGCGAAGATTTGGAGCTTTGCACTGACCGCACCCGGCATGCGCGGGGCCGCCGGGGTTCTGTTACTTTTGGGAACGCTATTGTGCGCCTGCCCCAGATCAAGCGCCTGGAGGCAAAACCCCATGTTGCAGCGCAGCAACTAACCCTTGGCAGGAAAGTGCGGGCGTGGCAGACAGCCTCAAAACGGCGCAGGGGATTTCAGTCGTACACCTCGGCATCGGGGTTGGTGGCTTCCAGCTCATAGCTGGCCGCCAGCATCGCCAAACGCGCCACCACGCCATACATATAGAAGCGATTGGGCGCGCTCACCCCCGGGCGCACGCCGGGCTGGGGCATGTGGGTGCTGTGCTCGAAGGCCAAAGGCACAAAACTCGCACCCGGCGCATTCAGGTTCTCGTCCACGCCGCGCTCGGCATGCATGCGATAGAAGCCGCCCACCACATAGCGGTCCATCATGTAGACCACGGGTTCGGCCACGGCCTCGTGCACGCGCTCCTGGGTCAGCACGCCCTCCTGGATGATCAGGTCGTTGACCGGCTGGCCATCCTTGATGACGGCCATCTTGTTCTTGGTCTTGCGGTTGACGGCGTCCAGCTCCTTAGCGTCGCGCACGGTCATGATGCCCATGCCGTAAGTGCCGTTGTTGGCCTTGACGATGACAAACGGCTTCTCGTTGATGCCGTATTCCTTGTACTTGCGGCGCACCTTGGTCAGCAGCGCATCCACCGTGGTCTGCAGCTTGTCCATGCCTTTGTCTTCGGCAAAGTCCACACCGTCGCACTGGCTGTACATGGGGTTGATGAGCCAGGGGTCGATGCCCAGCATCTTGCCGAAGCGCTTAGCCACCTCTTCGTAGTTCTTGAAGTGCGTGCTTTTGCGGCGCACGCTCCAGCCTGCGTGCAACGGGGGCAGCAGGTACTGCTCGTGGATGTCTTCCAGGATGCCGGGGGCACCCGCAGACAGGTCGTTGTTGAGCAGGATGGTGCAGGGGTCAAAATCCTTGAGGCCCAGGCGGCGCTTGCTGCGCACCACGGGCTCCAGCGTCACCGTGTCGCCATTGGGCAGCTCGATCAGCGTGGGCTTCTTGATCTCAGGGCTGATGGAGCCCACGCGCACGTTCAGGCCGGCCATGTTGAAAATGCGCTGCAGCTGCACCACGTTGGCCAGGTAGAAGGTGTTGCGCGTGTGGTTTTCCGGAATGATCAAGAGGTTGCGCGCCTCGGGGCAGATCTTCTCGATGGCGGCCATGGCGGCCTGCACGGCCAGGGGCAGCATCTCCTTGGTCAGGTTGTTCCAGCCTCCGGGGAACAGGTTGGTGTCCACGGGCGCGAGCTTGAAGCCTGCATTGCGGATGTCCACCGAGGTGTAGAACGGCGGCGTGTGCTCCATCCACTCCAGCCTGAACCAGCGTTCGATGGCGGGCATCGAGTCGAGAACGCGCTGTTCGAGTTCGTTGATCGGCCCGGTGAGGGCCGTGATGAGATGCGGAACCATGGAGAGCCCTCAGAGGAGACGGGAACGATTGCAATCCATTGTAGGGTTGGGGCGTGACGGCCCTTCGCAAGCCCGCCGGCCTGCTTTTTCTGGGTGGCTGCGCTCAGCGCCGCCAGAACGCCGGGGTGAGCAATGCCATGAAGCTCAGGATCTCCAGCCGCCCCAGCAGCATGGCCAGCGTGCACACCCAGATCTGAAAATCGGTCAGCACTGCGTAGTTGGACGCTGGCCCCACGCTGCCCAGCCCCGGCCCCGCGCAGTTGACACTGGCCAGCACCACCGAGAACGCCGTCACCGGGTCCAGATCGGTCAGCAGCATCACCATGGACAGGCCAAACACCGTGCCGCCATAGACCAGCATGAAGGCCAGCACCGAGAAAATCACCCGGTTGTCCACCACGCCCCCACCCAGGCACACCGGCTGCACGGCGCGCGGGTGCACCAGGCGATTCATCTCGCGGCGCGCCTGCTTGACGAGGATGAGCATGCGCACCATCTTGATCCCGCCGCCGGTCGATCCCGCACTGGTGGCCACGCCCGACAGCAGCAGCATGAACACGGGTGCAAACACCGGCCAGGCCAGGTAGTCCACCGTGGCGTAGCCGGTGGTGGTGGCCAGCGACACCAGGTTGAACATGCCGTGGCGCAGCGCATCGAGCGGCCCATACACACCCTTGGCCCACAGCAGCAGCGCCACCACCAGCCCGCCGCCGATCAGCGCAAACAGCGTGGCGCGCAGCTCCGGGTCGCGCCAGAAGCCGCCCCAGTGGCCTTTGCGAAACGCCACGAAGTACAGCGCAAAATTGCAGCTGGCCACCAGCATGAAGAAGATGCAGATCGCCTCCAGCAGCGGCGACTGGAAGTAGCCAAAGCTCAGGTCGTGCGACGACAGCCCGCCCAGGCTCACCGTGGTGAACATGTGCATCAGCGCGTCCAGCGGCCCCATGCCTGCCGCCCAGTAGGCCAGGCCACACAGCACCGAAAACAGCGCGTACACGCCCCACAGCCCCTTGGCCGTGCCGGTCATGCGCGGTGTGAGCTTGGTGTCCTTCAGCGGCCCCGCCGCCTCGGCCTTGAACAGCTGGCTGCCGCCCACGCCCAGCAGCGGCAACACTGCCACGGCCAGGATCAGGATGCCCATGCCGCCCATCCACTGCAAAAAGGTGCGCCACACATTGACCGACACCGGCAGCGCATCGAGCCCGGCAAGCACGGTGGAGCCCGTGGTGGTGAGCCCCGACACGGCCTCGAAGTAGGCATGTGTGAACGACAGCGGCCGCCCGGTGTGGTGCCCCGCCAGCATCAGCGGCAGCGCGGCCGACAAAGGCAGCAGCATCCACACCAGCGACACCAGCATCACGCCATGGCGCGGTTGCAGCTCCTGCCGGAACAGCCGCAGCCGCCACCACAGCCAGGCGCCCGCCAGCAGCGTGGCGCCCATGGACAGCGGGTACACAAACCAGACGCCATCGCCCGTCCACAGCGACACCGCCAGCGGCAGCCCCATGGTCAGCGCAAAGATCATGATCAGGATGCCCAGCACCCGCAGCACGGGAAACATGTCAACCATGGGTCGCTCGCTGGCCTGGCGTCAGAAAAAAGTCGCGCTCACGCGGAAGAGCTTTTCCACGTCACGCACCAGCCGCTTGTTGGGCAGGAAAAACACCACATGGTCATTGCTCTCGATCACCGTCGCGCTGCGCGGGATGATGACCTCGGGCTCGCGCAGGCCGGCGGTCGCGGTGCCTGTGGCGTCCAATGCGTCCGGCAGCCCGCGCACGATCAGGCCGATGTGCACGTCGCGCGGCAGCTGCAGCTCGCTGACCTTGCGGCCCACCACGCGTGAGCTTTTGCGGTCGCCGCGCGCCACGATCTCCAGCGCCTCGGCCACGCCCCGGCGCAGGCTGTGCACCGCCTGCACGTCGCCCTGGCGCACATAGGCCAGCAGCTCGCCCAGCATGGCCTGCGCGGGCGACAGCGCAATGTCGATCTGCGTGCCGTGCATCAGGTCGGCATAGCTGCGGCGGTTGATGAGTGCGAGCACCCGGCTCGCGCCCATGCGGTTGGCCAGCAGGCAGGACATGATGTTGTCCTCGTCGTCGTCGGTGAGCGCAAGGAACAGGTCCACCTCCTCGATGCCTTCATCGCCCAGCAAGTCCTCGTCGGTGGTGTCGCCCTGCAGCACCAGCACGTCTGAGGGCAGCGCCGACGCCAGCGCCACGCAGCGCTCTGCATCGCCCTCAATGATCTTGGTGTGGAAGCGCCCCGGCGTTTGCGCCAGCTGCCGCGCCAGCCGCAGGCCTACCCCGCCGCCGCCCGCGATCATGATGCGGCGAACGGGTTTGGAGGGCTGGGCATGCGGGCGGTGCAGAGCACCCAGCACATCGGCAATGCGCTCCTGCGCGGCCAGCACGAAGACCTCGTCCCCGGGCTCGATGCGCGTGCGGCCATCGCAGGCGATGAAGCGGTCAGGCTCGTCGGGGAAACGGCGGTAGATGGCCACCATGCGCATGGCCAGTTCGGGCGCCTTCTCTCGCAAGTCGCCGATCATGTGCCCCACCATGGGCGCACCGACCCGCGCGCGCACCGACACCAGGCAGGCCCGCCCCCCCGCGAACTCGCGCACCTGCATGGCCTCGGGGTAGTCGATGAGCTTGCCGATGTAGCGCGTGAGGGACTCTTCGGGGCAGATGATGCAGTCCACCGCAAACCCTTCGGGGCCCACCAGCCGGTCGTCGCCCTGAAAGCCGCTGGAGCGCACCCGCGCGATGCGCTTGGGGATGTTGAACACCAGTTGCGCAATCTTGCAGCACACCAGGTTGGTCTCGTCCTGCGCGGCGCAGGCGATCAGCAGGTCGGTGTCGTGCGCCCCCGCTTCGGCCAGCACGGCGGGCTCGATGCCATTGCCCACCACCCCGCGCAGGTCAAAGCGCGACTCCAGGTCGCGCAGGCGCGCGGCGTCGGTGTCGATCACCGTGATGTCGTTGCGCTCCGACACCAGGCTGTCTGCCACGCTCTGGCCCACACGGCCCGCGCCGAGGATGATGATTTTCATAGGAAAAATAGGCCTCTGCGCGCGACTGATATGCGTTAATTGCTATCAAATATATAGCAAATCAACCCCGCACCTCGCCTTCGCCCAGCACCACGTACTTGAGCGAGGTCAGCCCCTCGATGCCCACCGGCCCACGCGCGTGGAATTTGTCGGTGCTGATGCCGATCTCGGCGCCCAGCCCGTACTCAAAACCATCGGCAAAACGGGTACTGGCGTTCACCATCACACTGGCCGAGTCCACCTCGCGCAAAAACTGCTGCGCGTGCATGTGGTCACGCGTCAGGATCGCGTCGGTGTGGTGGCTTGAATAGTGGTTGATGTGGGCAATGGCTTCGTCCAACCCCGCCACGATCTTCACGCTGATGATGGGGGCCAGGTATTCCTCGCTCCAGTCCTGTTCGGTGGCGGGCACCAGCTGGGCACCTGGTACCGACTGCAGGATCGCCAGCGACTCGGGGCAACCGCGCATCTCCACGCCCTTGGCAGCGTACACCGCGCCGATCTGGGGCAAGAATTTGGCCGCCACACCGCGCGCCACCAGCAGGCCTTCGCTCGCGTTGCAGGGGCTGTACTTGTTGGTCTTTGCGTTGTCGGCCACCTTCACCGCCATGGCGATGTCGCAGGGGTCGTCCACATAGGTGTGGCAGTTGCCGTCCAGGTGCTTGATCACGGGCACCTTGGCATCGCGGCTGATGCGCTCGATCAGCCCCTTGCCACCACGCGGAATGATCACGTCCACAAACTGCGGCATGGCAATGAGCTGGCCCACGGCCTCGCGGTCGGTGGTCTGCACCAGCTGCACACCGTGCTCTGGCAGGCCGGCCTCAGCCAGCGCCTGCTGCACCAGCCTGGCCAGCGCCTTGTTGGAATCGATGGCCTCGGAGCCGCCGCGCAGGATGCAGGCGTTGCCGCTCTTGATCGACAGCGATGCCGCCTCGATGGTCACGTTCGGGCGGCTCTCATAGATCATGCCGAATACCCCGATCGGCACGCGCATCTGCCCCACGCGGATGCCGCTGGGCTGCTGCTTCATGCCCAGGATCTCGCCAATGATGTCGGGCATGGTGGCCAGTTGTTCGCAGCCCTCGGCGCAGGTCTCCAGCACCTTGGGGCTGAGCTTGAGGCGGTCCACCATGGGCTCGGCCAACCCGGCGGCGCGGGCACGCTCCAGATCGCGGGCGTTGTCGATCTGCAGCGCATCCACGTTCTCGCGCAGCAGCCGCGCCAGCGCCTTGAGTGCTTTGCTTTTGATAGCTGCTGGCGCTTTGGCCATCAGCGCAGAGGCCGTTTTTGCCTGGAATCCGAGGGTGTGCGTGGTTTCAGCGACGTTGAGGGCATTCATCCCGCGATTTTGCCGCACTTGGCTTTACCCTTGTGGCCTTGCCCCACTCTCACAGCCCCCGGCCATGACCGACACCGCCCCCACCCAGCTCGCCACCCTGGCCCACGCCCTGCAGGCCTTTGAACGCGGCGACCACACCGCCGCCACCCTGAGCACCCTGGCCCGCCAGCAAACCACCCTGCTCGCCGCCCTGCCCCCACGCTACAGCGAGGTGCTGCTGAACCTGCTGGACCGGCTGGAGTCGAGCGCTCTGTTTTCGGAAGAAAGCTGCTCGTTCAGCCAGAAGGATCTGGTGGCGAATTTGCAGATGTGGGTGGAGAAGGCGCGGGGGGTGGTGGACGCCGCCTGAGCCATAACTACTCTTTTAATAGCATCTAGCGCTTGATGGACGGGCGCAGAAGCACATTTTGGCAAGAATTCCTCAGCCCGGCCCGGGCTCGAAGCGGGTCATCTCACGCATCCAGCTGGCATCCTTGCCGTCCCGCGTGCGGCCTTTGCGGACGTACTTCACCAAGCGGCCGTCGGAGGTCACCCAGTTGGTGATCTGTGCAAACAGGCCCCCCTCGGTGCGCATCTTGGTGTCGATGCGCCAAGCCTTGAAGCGGCCTGCCGGCACCTCGACCTCCTCATAACCCACGACAAAGCTGTCCTCTTCCGTCCAGCCACGCACGTTGCGATGCGGAACCAGGAAGTTGGACCGCGTGGCCCACCGCTTGCCCAGCTGGATCTCCCCCACCGGCAGGGTCTGCACGGGCGGATCGAACTCCAGGCCCTGGTCGTTCTTCACGGTCGCCCCGCCCACGGTCCAGACCACCTTGCCACCATTGAATTCAATCAACTCGTCGGTGACCGAAGTGACTTTCAGCGTCTCCCGCTTTTGCTCCAGTTGCGTGAGCAGGTCGCGGTAAACGTATTCCGTGGTGTCGCCCACCCGGATGGTGCGCCGGGTGATGGCATCGCGGCCCTGCACCGGTGTTGCCGTGACCTTGGCCGTGTCGAGGCGCTGCAGCTTGTCCTGCGCCGTCTCGCTGATGAGGCCGCTGGGGTACTTGTTCAGGAACTCATAGAAATCATTGGCAACCCGTGATGCCTTGATCTTGTCCCAATCTGCCTTTTCCTGCGGGAACGCTGCCTCGCGCGCTTTCTCCAGCGGCACGGCTTGGGCCGACTTGGGTTCGTTGAAGAAGAAATCGTCCTCAAGGCTGGTGCTCTCCCAGGGGATCTGGCGCCCTTCGCTCTTTTGGCGCACCTGCAGCCGCACGCGCTTGAAAACGTCTTCGATGCGGGTCGCCGGCTTGGCCAGCTCCTGCACCAGGAAACCGGTGTACAGGCCATTGCCGGCCTCGCCATCGTCGGCCACATTGCCCGGCGCGGTGGCATAGGCCAGGAAGGTTCCCGGCGGCGCATCCTGCTGGGCCAGCCCCTTGCCGGTTCCCGTGCCCTGGAACGGGTTGTCACGGCAGGCGTCGAGCACCACGATGTTCATGCGGTTCCCCGCCGCCTTGAAGCCAGCGATCACCGCGCTGACATCCACCGACTGGGCGGGAACATCGGCCGCAGTACGCAGCCTGGCATCCACGGGAACCATGTAGTTGCGCCAGTCCAGCTGCAACCCGTGGCCGGCGTAGTACAGCATCCCCACCCCCTGCTTGCCGCGCAGCGCCGCAGAAACCAGCTCCAGGGCATCGGTCATCTGGGCGCGAGACCCATCGCGCACCTCCACCACCGTGAACCCCACCTTGCGCAGCAGGGCCCCCATGGCCTGGGCATCGTTGAGCGGATTGGCCAGCGCGGCACCGCCCGGATAGGACGCATTGCCAATGACCAGCGCGATGCGGACATCAATCGGCGCCTGGGCCGCAGCAGAGAACCCCGCCAGGGCCAGGGCCACGAGGCCGACGTGCAGGGAGGGCCTGATACGGAAGATCGGACGGGGCATCGGCAACGCTCCTGCAACACGGATGGAAGATTCAGGGAATCACTTTAACGCGCCGCCTGCGTCAACCGGCACACCTGCAACGCCAGCCTTTGCAGCGCCTGCCAGCCATCCTGCGGCCAGTCGGGCTGCTTGAGCCCTTTGACGATGCCATCGACCGTGTGCGCCGACTGCAGCAGGCGCGCCAGCGCCGCGTCGCTGGCCTTGGGCAGGATGCGCTCGAACAACCGCTCCTTGGGCCCCCAGATGCGGTTCTCGCGCAGGGCCATGGGCAGGGGACGGCCGGCGTTCATGGCGTCTTTTACGCGCTTCAAGGCCCGGATGTCTTCGGCCAGGGCCCAGTGCACCAGCACCTCGGCCTCGCCCTCGGCCTGCAGGCCGTCGAGCATGCGCTGCACGCGGGCGGTGTGGCCGGAGAGCACGGATTCGGAGAGCTTGAACACGTCATAGCGCGCCACATTGAGCACGGCGGCTTCGACCTGGGCCTGCGTCAATTCACCCGCCGGATGCAGCAGGGCCAGTTTTTGGATCTCCTGGTGCGCGGCCAGCAGGTTGCCCTCCACGCGGTCGGCAAAGAACTGCAGCGTGCGCTGGCCCTCTTCGCCCGCCACCACGCGCTGGCCCTGCGCAGCCAGGCGCTGGGCGATCCACTGGGGCAGCATGCCGCGCTCGATGGGGTCGATCTGGATCGAGGTGCCGTTGCCCTCCAGCGCCGCAAACCAGGCGCCGGTGCGTGTGGCCTTGTCCAGGCGCGGCAGCATCACCAGGGTGAGTGTGCTGTCGTTGCCTTTGGCCGCCTGTGCAATCTGCTGCAGCGCCACGCTGCCGTCCTTGCCGGGCTTGCCCGAGGGGATGCGGATCTCGACGATCTGCTTGTCGGCAAACAGGCTCAGACTACCGCCTGCAGCCAGTACAGCACTCCAGTCAAAGTGAGCGCCTGCTACCGTGTACGAAGTGCGTTCGGTATAGCCCTGGGCACGGGCCGTGGCGCGGATGGCGTCGGCCGCCTCCTGCTGCAGCAACGCTTCGTCGCCATGCAGGACATAAAGCGGCGACAGGCCCCGTTGAAGATGCGGTGAGAGTTGGGCCAGGGCGACTTGCATGCGGCAAAGTTTATCGCCTTGCCAGGCGGGGCATTGCGCAATTTGCCAGTGCGCCCCCCGCACAGTGCACAAAGGCGGCAGCAGAACGATCAGCTCTTTCACTGTTCATTGGCGCCCAAAGCCCCGAAAATTCTCCCGGGCGCACGCGCCCGTTTCGACCTTCACCGCCCCCAGAAAGCCCCCGCACCATGCCCCCCACCGCCCTGCGCAGCGCCCAGCCCACCAGCCTGATCGGCGCCCCCACCGACATCGGTGCCGGGGCGCGCGGCGCCTCGATGGGGCCCGAGGCCTTGCGTGTGGCGGGACTGCAGGCAGCGCTGGAATCGCACGGGCTGCAGGTATTCGACCGGGGCAACTTGAGTGGCCCAGCCAACCCCTGGTTGCCGCCCGTGGATGGCTATCGCCACCTGCCCGAGGTGGTGGAATGGAACCAGCGCGTGTTCGATGCGGTGTATGCCGAGTTGCAGCTGGGCCACCTGCCCATCCTGCTGGGCGGCGACCACTGCCTGGGCCTGGGCAGCATCGGTGCCGTGGCGCGCTACTGCGCAGAGGCGGGCAAAAAACTGCGCGTGCTGTGGCTCGATGCCCATGCCGACTTCAACACCAGCGCGCTGACCCCCAGCGGCAATGTGCATGGCATGCCCGTGGCCTGCCTGTGTGGTTTTGGCCCCGAGGCGCTGACCGGGCTGGCCCAGATGCCGGGGGGTGGCCCCGCATTGCGCCCCGACCAGATCCGCCAGATCGGCATCCGCAGCGTCGATGCAGGCGAAAAACGCTTTGTGCACGAGCAGGGCCTGGAGGTGTTCGACATGCGCTACATCGACGAGGTGGGCATGCGCCAGACCATGCAGCAGGCACTGGCCGGGCTGGATGCCCATACCCATCTGCATGTGAGTTTTGATGTGGATTTTCTGGACCCGGACATTGCCCCCGGCGTGGGCACCACGGTGCCCGGCGGCCCCACCTACCGCGAGGCACAGCTGTGCATGGAGATGATTGCCGACAGCGGGCGCCTGGCGTCGCTGGACATTGTGGAACTCAACCCCGCGCTCGATGTGCGCAACCGCACGGCCGTGCTGGCGGTGGACCTGGTCGAGTCGCTGTTTGGCAAGAGCACGTTGATGCGGACATCCCCCTGAGCGGCTGCGCCTCGCTGGTCGCGAACGCCTGGAATCAGCGCTTGGCGGCAGCCAGGCGGCGCATGAGCTGCTGCACCAGGTCGGTCCGCATGTTGCGGTAGAGCAGCGCTTCTTCGGCCTCTTTGGCCAGGGCGATGGTTTCGTTGTAGCTGATGTCGCGCTGCTGCAGCAGCTCGGTGTCGGGAATCATCTCCACCCCCGTGGGGGTGCGCAGGCGAAACCGTATGCGCAAGCGCAGCTGCAGTTCGCGCACCTGGCCCGAGGCGTTGAGCCCCACCACGGCACGCTCCTGCTGCTCTTGCAGCAGATCGAGAATGGCGTCGGCCGTGGGCATGGCCGCCGGGTCGCGCAGCAGCTGCAGCTTGCCGCCCGAGCCCTCCAGCGTGCGCTGCAGCTCCCGCGCCAGCAGCGAGTTGGCGGGGGCGGCGATGTAGAGCGAGTCAAAAGCAAACTCCGGCACGCTACGCAACCGGAATCCGCAGGCAGACAACAGGGCCACGGGGGCGAGGCTGAGCAGGGTGCGTTTGTCCATGGAACTAGACCACCACGTTCACCAGGCGGCCCGGCACCACGATCACGCGCTTCGGATGAGCGCCTGCAGCCTGGGCCACAAACGCCTCGCTGGCCAGGGCAATGCGCTCGATCTCGGCCTTGTCGGCCTGTGCGGGCACATGGATGGAGCCACGCAGCTTGCCGTTGACCTGCAGCATGAGCTCAATCTCGTCCTGCACCAGCGCGCCGGCGTCCACCTGGGGCCAGGGGGCATCAAGCAGGTCGCCCAGAACGCCGGCATAACCCAGGCCCGACCACAGGCTGTGGGCGACATGGGGGGTGGCGGGGTACAGGCAACGCAGCAGGACGCCAAAACCTTCGATCAGTGCCACCTGGGCGCCGGCCGAGTCGGTGGCCTTGAAGTCTTCGAGCGCGTTGATCATCTTCATCGCGCCCGAGACCACGGTGTTGTACTGCATGCGCTGGTAGTCGTAGTCCACCTGCTTGAGCACGGTGTGGATCTCCAGGCGCAGGGCCTTGGCTTCTTTGCCAAATTCCACATCTTTCAGGCTGCTGGCGCTTGCCACGCTTGCGGTAGCAGCTTCCATATCCATAGCAGACAGCTTGACGCCGAAGTTCCACACACGGCGCAGGAAGCGGTAGCTGCCTTCTACGGCGGCGTCATTCCACTCCAGCGTGGCTTCGGGCGGAGCGGTGAACATGGTGTACAGGCGGGCGGTGTCGGCCCCGTACTTGGCGATCAAGTCCTGCGGATCGACACCATTACGCTCGGACTTGCCCATTTTGCCCACACCGCCGTATTCCAGCGCCAAGCCCTGCGGGTACTCTCCTTCGGCCTCGGTCAGCCGGCCGCCCACGATGCGCCCTTGCGCATCCAGCACCTGGGTGACGGCTTCGGGCGGGAAGTAGTTTTTGCCGCCCTTCTCATCGCGCCAGAAATAGATCTGGTTGAGCACCATGCCCTGTGTGAGCAGCTTGGTGAAGGGCTCGTCCACCGTCACCAGCCCCATGTCGCGCATGACCTTGGTCCAGAAGCGTGCGTACAAGAGGTGCAGGATCGCATGCTCTACGCCGCCGATGTACTGGTCCATGCCGCTGCCACCCACCGCAGCCTGCTGATCGCGCATCCAGTAGGCCGTACCGTCGGCCACCATGGCATCGCTGCTCTGGGGGTCGCAATACCGCATGAAGTACCACGAACTGTCCACAAAGGTGTCCATGGTGTCGGTCTCACGGCGCGCGGCCTTGCCACACACGGGGCAGACCACGCCCGCATGAAAACCTTCGTGCTTGTGCAGCGGGTTGCCCGAGCCATCGGGCACGCAGTCGGTGGGCAGCACCACCGGCAGGTCTTTCTCGGGCACCGGCACGGCACCGTGTTCATCGCAATGGATGATGGGGATGGGCGTGCCCCAGTAGCGCTGGCGGCTCACGCCCCAGTCGCGC
>JADMJR010000028.1 GCA_018780365.1 Acidovorax sp.
GGGCAGCTGCAGCAGCTCAACGCCCAGGCGCTGGCGCTGACCCAGGGGCTGGAGGAGCGCCTGACGCTGGCCATTGCGCCCGAGCTGCTGGCCGCCCACTGGATCCAGCCCCTGGCGGCGCTGGCCCAGGAACACCCCCTGCTGCAGGTCGAGGTGCTGGCCGCCCCGCAGGTGGATGCACTGGCGCTGCTGCACAGCGGCCGCGCGCAGCTGGCGCTGGTGTTCGAGCGGCCCAGCATCGACGGGCGCGAGGGGTTCCAGGAGGTGGGCACCGAGACACTGGTGGCCGTGATCGCCCCCGAGCACCCGGTCATCGCCGGCGCACGCACCGCCGCCACGGCCCGGGGGCAGGCCCCCACCCGGGCCCTGTTGCGCGAGGAGCACCTGACCACCACGCGCCAGATCGTGGTGGCCAGCCGCGACCTGGCGCAGACCGACCCGCGTTTTGTGTTCGCCCGCCACCACTGGCGCACCGACAACCACCTGGCCGCGCTGGGCCTGATCGAGGCGGGCCTGGGCTGGGGCTGGCAGCCGCGCGCGCTGGTGCAGTCGCGCATCGAGGCGGGGCGGTTGATGGAGATGCCGTTTGAAAACCTCAGCAACGGCACGGCCCTGTGGGTGGATGTGGTGTGGTCCAAGGAGCGCCCCCTGGGCCTGGGCGCCGCGCGGTTTGTGGCGCTGATGCGGGACAGCATGGCGCTGCGCTCGGAATCCGCCTGATATTTGATAAAAAAGGCCTCTGCCGCCTGACCATCAAGCGCCAACAGCTACTAAATCAGGAGCATTCATCCGGGATGCAGGGGCAGGCCGCAGGTATTCCCTGCGCTCTCCGTCCTCGGGCACCCACAGCCGGTGCGCCCATCCGCCCTGGCGCGCCAGCGCCCGCACCGAGGCGCGTGTGGTGGGGCAGTGGTCCAGCGCCTCCAGGTGGTTGACCACCACCGCGCCCCGCGTGAGCAGCGCGGCCTGCGCCACCTCGGCCGCGTCCATCAGGATCTCGGCCCCCACATCGAACCGGGCGCCCCCGGCGGGCAACACGGCCACGTCGGGCTGCAGGCGCTCCAGGCAGTCGCGCACCATGGGCGTGAGCACGGTGTCTCCCGCCAGGTACACGCTGGGCTCGCCCGGCAGCTCCAGCAGGTAGCCATGGCCGTGCTCCATGAAGCGGCCCACCCAGCCCTCGCCGTGCACACAGGCCACCGGGGTCACCTGGCCGCCCAGCGCAAAAGGCTGGCGCGCCGTGCCCACCAGCGGCTGCACCTGCAGGCCGCGCTGGGCCAGGTAGTCCGCATCGTGCGGCATGCAGAACACCGGGATGCCGCGCTCGCGCAGGAAGCGCTTGCCCGCGCTGTCGAGGTGGTCAAAATGCCCGCGCTGGCAATGGGTGATGAGCGCGTGGGTGACGCGCCCCAGCACCGCGTCGGCCTGCGCGGGCAGCTCCACGATGGGGTTGCGCTGGCGCTGAACACCCAGGTAACGCAGGGCTGGCAGGCTGCCCCGGGGCGCGAGCATGGGGTCCACCAGCAGGCCGACGGGCTGGCCGGCGGCCTGGAACTCCAGCACCACAGTGGCGTTGCGAAGTTGGGTGATGTGCATGGTGACAAGCTCCAGTGGAAGGGGATGAAAGGAAAACCGTGGGATGTGGTGGATTGTTGAAATTCGGCGCACCGCCGAGAATGGCGGGATCTGACAATTTCTTGCCATTTCGAGCCACCCGGTCAGCCATGCCCCCACCACCGCCCCCCGCCCCGCTGCGGCTTGCGCTGCTGCTGTACCCCGGCTGCATGCCCGCCGGCCTGTTTGCCGCCGCCGACATGGCACGCGCCGCCCACCTGCGCGCGCAGGCCCCGGTGATCGATGTCTGCTGGGCGGGAGTGGACCTGCAACCGGTGCCCACCTGGCAGGGCCCGGCCCTGGCCCCCACGGTGGCGCTGGCCCAGGCCGGGGCGGATGCCGTGCTGGTGCCGGGCCTGTGGCTCTCGTCCCCCGACGGCCTGCACGAGCCATTGCAGCGCCTGGCCCCCGTGGCGCAGGCATTGCGCGCCCTGCCCCGGCGCACCCAGCTGTGGAGCTACTGCGCAGGCGTGGTGCTGGCCGCCGCCAGTGGTCGGCTGCGCAGCCAGGGCGCCACAGCCACCTGGTGGCTGCGCGCGGCACTGGAGCAGCAATTTGCCGCGGTGGACTGGCGCTTTGATGAGCCCCTGGTGGCCGGCCCCACCGCCACCACCGCCGCCGGGGCCAATGGCTACCTGCCCCTGATGCTGCACGCGCTGGCGGCCCGCCTGCCACCCCAGGCGCTGACCGATCTGCAAGAGCTGCTGATGCTGCCCCGGCCACGCACGGCCCACCCCGCGTTTGCCGGGCATGACCTGATGACCACCGCCGATGCCGACCTGCGCCGCGCCATGTTGTGGGTGCAGCGCAGCCCGGCCAGCCACCTGCGCCTGCCGTTGCTGGCCACTGCGCTGGGCCTGTCGCCGCGCACGCTGGCCCGGCGGGTGCAGGCGCACACCGGGTTGTCGGCCGCACACTGGATGCGCCGCATCAAGCTGCGCCAGGCCAGCGAGGCGCTGTGCGACACCGACCGGCCCTTGAAGCGCATTGCCGAAGACCTGGGTTTTGCCAGCGAGGCCGGCTTGCACCGCGCGTTCCGGCATGCGACGGGCCAGACGCCGCTGGCCTACCGCATGGCCCACGGCGCGCGCTAAGCACCTGTTCCCCGTCGCCTTTGCATCCATGTCCGTACCAGGAGAGCCCATGCCCCACTTGCCCGACACCCCCGCCTCTCTTCCCGCGCATTTTTCGGTGCGCGACAAAACGCTGGCGCAGCGCTGGTCGCACTGGCAGCCCGGCCCGCCACGGGCACCGGGCTCTGCGGCCCCGGGCAAGGCCTTCAGCCTTGACGACCGCGACCCGGGCGACAAGCCGTTCTCATGGGGCAACAAGGCCGAGGACAAGGCCGCCGTAGAGGCCCTGGCCGTGGAGCTGGATGCGCTGCAGAACCTGTTCTACGCCGACAAACGCTACAAGCTGCTGGTGGTGCTGCAGGGCACCGACACCTCGGGCAAGGACGGC
>JADMJR010000026.1 GCA_018780365.1 Acidovorax sp.
CGGCCGACAGCCCCGCCGCGCAGGCCAGCGACAGCGCAAACGGCCAGCCCATGCCCGTGAGCACCGCCTGCGTGTACGCCCCTACGCCGAGGAAGGCCGCATGACCCAGGGAGAACAGCCCCGTGAAGCCGGCCAGCAGCATGAGCCCCAGGCCGACGATGGCGTAGATCAGCACAAAGGTGAGTTGCGCCAGCCAATACTCCGGCGCCACCCAGGGGGCGGCGACCAGCGCCACGGCCAGCAGGCTGTACCAGAAGACATGCCCGCCATGTTTGGCCAGGCGCAGGTCTTGTTCGTAAGAGGTCTTGAAAAGAAAGCGCATGGGGTCAGACTTTCTTTCTCAATTTTTCGCCGAACAGGCCATTGGGTTTGACCATCAACATGATCAGCACCACGATGTAGGCGGCCGTGTCCTTGAAGCCATCGGGCAGGTAAAAGCCCGAGAGCGATTCGACGATGCCGATGACCAGCCCGCCCACGATGGCGCCCGGCAGGCTGCCAAAGCCGCCCACCACGGCCGCCGGGAAGGCCTTGAGTCCGATGAGTCCCATGTTCGCGTGCACAAAAGTGATGGGTGCCAACAGCAGCCCGGCTACCGCCGCCACCGCCGCAGCAAGCCCCCAGGCCAGGCCGTTCAGACGCTGCACGGGGATGCCCATGTAGTAGGCGGCGAGCTGGTTCTGCGAAGACGCTTGCATGGCAATGCCGAGCTTGCTGTAGCGGAACATGGCAAACAGCAGCACACACAACACACCGGTGGCGCCGATCACCACCAGCTGCTCGGCGTTGAGCACCAGCGCGCCGAGGCGGAACGACAGGTCCTTGTAGGGCACGGGCAGCGTATGGGTGTCGGTGCCGATGTTGGGGATCATCGTGACCAGCCCGCGCAGCACGTAGCCGATGCCGATGGTGAGCATGACGATGGAGAACGCGGGCTGGCCCAGGATGGGACGGATCACCGCGCGCTCGAGCACGGTGCCAAACAGTCCCATGGCCAGGATGCTGGCGAGCACCGCCACCCAGAAAGGAAAGCCCAGCACCGTCATGAGCGCCAGGCCGCAGAACGCGCCGAGCATCATGAGTTCGCCCTGGGCAAAGCTCACGGTCTCTGTGGCCTTGTAGATGAGCACGAAGCCCAGTGCGATCAGGCCGTAGATGCACCCCTGTGAGACACCGCTGATCAACAGTTGCACAAATTGCACACTGGTTCTCCAGAATAAGTGATACGCAAAGCGGACAAAGGCGGGGCGTATGCCTTGTGGGCATGTGCAGGGTGCAACGTCGCTTGCGCAGGTCCTGCAGAATATTTATACAAAGCGAATGCTTTGCATAAATAATGGTGCACGCGCCCTGTGCATACCGCACTCGGGGCTAACCCTGATGGGGTGGTCGAGTGGGTAGCGGCGGATATTGACGCAGCCCTGCACCCTGCGCAATAGGGCTAACGTCGGGTGGGAGAACAGGTTCGGAGCACCGGGCCACAGGAGAGCCGCATGTCCGTAGAAGTTGAAACGCAAGGCGGTGTCACGCTGGTGACATTGCGCCGGCCCGGTGTGCGCAACGCGGTGGATGCGGACACAGCCCGCGCGCTGCATGCGGCCTTCGTGGCCTTTGAGCACGATGAAAGTGCCGATGTGGCGGTGTTCCAGGGCGCTGGCGGGCATTTTTGTGCGGGCTGGGATCTGCAGTCTGGCGCGCGCTTGCTGGCCGACGGCGTGGCGCCCGAGGCGCTGGCAGAGACGCTCGACTTCTCTGCAGATGCGGTCCATCCGCCGGGGCCCATGGGGCCGAGCCGCCTGCATCTGTCCAAGCCGGTGATCGCGGCGATAGAAGGGGCCGCCGTGGCCGGATGCATGGAGCTGGCGCTGTGGTGCGACCTGCGCGTCATGGCGGAGGACGCGTACCTGGGCGTGTTCTGCCGCCGGTTTGGTGTGCCGCTGATCGACGGCGGTACGGTGCGCCTGCCGCGCCTCATCGGGCTGTCGCACGCGCTGGACCTGATCCTGACGGGGCGCAAGGTGGAGTCGGCAGAAGCCCTGCGCATGGGGCTGTGCAACCGGGTGGTGCCTGCAGGACAGGCGCTGGACGCAGCCCTGGCGCTGGCCCGCGACATAGCGGCCTTCCCGCAGGCCACGTTGCGCGCGGACCGCGCCAGCGCGCTCGCCGCCGAAGGCCTGCCGTTGCAGGCCGCCTTGCTGCAGGAATGGGCCGGTGGCCGCGAATGCCTGGCCGAAGCACTGCGCGGCGCCTCGCGTTTTGCCTCGGGGCAAGGGCGCCACGGCCAGTTTTAGATCAAAATGGCCTCTGGCGCCTATCCATTAAGCGTTGGTAGCTACAAAATCAGGAGTGCCTGGCGGCGTCGATGGCACGCACCGTTGGGCATGGACCCCAGGAGACCCATGAGCAAATCGACCACCACCATGACCACCACCCCAGCCCCGCAAGCCTTTGAGCCCGAGTTCATCGCCGGGCTCAAATCCATTTTTGAAGAAAAGATCGTGTTCAACCAGGTGCTGGGCCTGAAGATCACCTCGCTGGCGCCCGATGGCGTGGTGGGCCGCATCGACATGAAGCCGGACCTGGTGGGCCACTATGCCTACAACCGCATCCACGGTGGCGTGATCAGCGCGGGGCTCGATGCCATGGGCGGCTTGGCGGTGATGGCCGCGATTGGCGCCAAACACCTGGACGAAGCACCCGAGCAGCGCCTGCACCGCTTTGCCAAGCTGGGCACCATCGACCTGCGCATCGACTACCTGCGCCCCGGCATTGGCAGCCACTTCGAGCTGCGCGCGCAGGTGCTGCGCCTGGGCTCGCGCGTGGCGACCACGCGCATGGAGTTTCTGGGGCCGGATGGCCAGATCATGTCGGCGGGGGCGGCCGCCTACATCGTTTCCTGATCCGGGCGTGCCCCGGGGCCGCCTCGCCGCCGTGCGGCGCTGGCTGGGAGCCGGTGCCCTCGCTACGGGGCGCGTTGCCTTGCGCTGGATGTGTGATCCCGCAAGCCTTGCAAGCGCATGCTACGAGAGAACCGTTTGGTT
>JADMJR010000088.1 GCA_018780365.1 Acidovorax sp.
AGGATGGCGAGTTTCATAGGAGGGGTTTACCTTGTGAGAACCGCCAGCCTAGCAGAAGGCGTGGGTAACAGAGGCGCGGCGTTGTGCCTCGCTCGCGATCCACAAAACGCGCGCTGCCGAGGCCAGCGGCCGTCGCGCAAGGGCCGCCCCGCCGCGCTGGCGGCGTCCCCCTTCCCACATCGCACAGCGATGTGAGAGAAGGGGGAAGGCGCGTAGCGCCTCAGGGGGATGCATCAGGACACCAGGCGGGACAGGTCGGCCACGCGGTTCATCGCGTTGTGCAGCATCTTGAGCAGGCCCAGGCGATTCATGCGCACATCCAGCTGCTCGGCGTTGACCATCACATCGTCAAAGAACGCATCCACCGGCGCGCGCAGCACGGCCAGGGTCTGCAGCGATGCGGTGTAGTCGCCAGCATCGAACTGGGCGTTGGCTTCGGGCACGAAGCGCTGCAGGGCAGCGTACAGGTCCTGCTCGGCTTTTTCCTGCAGCAGCTCGGGGTTCACGTGCGCGTCCACCGGGCCTTCGACCTCGGCCTTCTTGAGGATGTTGCCAACGCGCTTGTTGGCAGCAGCGAGGGCGGGGCTTTCGGGCAAGGCTGCGAAGGCACGCACTGCGGCCAGTTGCTTTTCGACCAAGGCCAGGCGCTGCGGACGCAGGGCCAGCACCGCGTCGACTTCCTGGGCGCTGTAGCCCTGCTCACGCAGGCTGCCGGCGAGGCGGTCGTAGATGAAGTCGGCCAGGGCCGCTGAAGCATCGGTGATCTTGTCGCCAAAGGCGGGCACGGCACCAGCCAGCAGCGCACCCAGGTCCAGCGGCAGGTCCTTCTCGACCAGCATGCGGATCACGCCCAGCGCGTGGCGGCGCAGCGCAAACGGGTCGCGGTCGCCGGTGGGCAGGTTGCCGATGCCAAACATGCCAACCAGGGTTTCCAGCTTGTCGGCCAGGGCCACCACGACGCCTGCGGTGTTGCGCGGCAGCGCGTCGCCCGCAAAACGCGGCTTGTAGTGGTCTTCGATGGCATTCGCCACGGTGTCGCCCAGGCCATCGTTCAGGGCGTAGTAGCCGCCCATGATGCCCTGCAGCTCAGGGAACTCGCCCACCATGTCGGTCACGAGATCGGTCTTGGCCAGTTGTGCGGCCAGATCGGCATCCTGAACCAGTTGCGCGTCGCCCAGTTGCTGCGCAATCGCCTTGGCAATGGCGCGCACGCGCTCCACGCGTTCACCCTGCGTGCCCAGCTTGTTGTGATAGACCACCTTGGAGAGGCCTTCGACGCGCGAGGCCAGGGTCTTCTTGCGGTCCTGGTCGAAGAAGAACTTGGCATCGGCCAGGCGCGGGCGCACCACGCGCTCGTTGCCGCCGGTGACAAAGCTGGTGTCCTCGGGGCTGATGTTGCTGACCACCAGGAACTTGTTGGTGAGCTTGCCGGCGGCGTCCAGCAGCGGGAAATACTTCTGGTTGGCCTTCATCGTGAGGATGAGGCACTCTTGCGGCACACCCAGGAACTGCTCCTCAAACTGGCAGATAACCACGTTGGGACGCTCCACCAGCGCGGTCACTTCGTCCAGCAGGGCTTCGTCTTCGATGGGGCGGGCACCGTTGCCCACCTTCGCAGCAGCCGCAGCCAGCTGGCGCGCGATCTCGGCCTTGCGCTCGGCAAACGAGGCAATCACCGCGCCGTCTTTTTGCAGCGTGGCGGCGTAGCTGTCAGCGTCCTGCAGCACCACGGGCGACACGGCGGCTTCAAAACGGTGACCGGTGGTGCTGTTGCCGGCCGTGAGGCCCAGCGCCTTCACGGGCACCACAGTGCTGCCATGCAGCGCGACCAGGCCGTGCGCGGGGCGCACAAAGTTCACGCTGGTCCAGCCGGGCAGCTCGCAGTCGGTTTCGAGCTGGTAGCTCATCACCTTGGGAATGGGCAGCTTGGCGATGGACGTGTCCAGCGCAACTTGAAGACCGCGTTCGATATCGCGTCCAGCAGCCAAGCTACGGAAGTAAAGCACGTCTTCTTTGCCATCATTTTTGACAAAAAGCTGGTCGGCTCCAGTGCCTTGGGCTGGCCAGTTTTTGAGTTGCTCCAAGCAGCGAGGATTCTTCTCCGCCTTCTTTAGCAGAGGCGTCTTAGGCTTGCCGTCACTGTCAAAGGCAATGGACACAGGCATGAGCTTGTCCACGATCTCTACGTCCGGAGCCTGAGACAAGACATTTGTCACATGTACTGCCAGACGGCGTGGCGAGGCAAAGGACGTAACCACCGAGGCGGAGCCGGCCAGCCCCTGGGCTTTGAGCTGGTCGCCCAGCACGGTGGCAAAGGCATCGCCCAGCTTTTGCAGCGCCTTGGGCGGCAGTTCTTCGACAAACAGTTCAACGAGGAGGTTTTGGGTTGTCATGTTCTTGTTCTTTCGCTCGTTCACGCTGCCTTTTTGACCATCTGTTCCACCCACTCGCGGGGCGCCATCGGGAAGCCCAGGCGCTCACGGCTTTCGTAGTAGCTCTGCGCCACGGCGCGGGCCAAGTTGCGGATGCGGCCGATGTAGGCAGCGCGTTCCGTCACGCTGATGGCGCCACGGGCATCCAGCAGGTTGAAGCTGTGCGCGGCCTTGAGCACCTGCTCGTACGCAGGCAGCGCCAGCTGCTGCTCCATCAGGTACTTGGCCTGCTTTTCGTGCGCATTGAAGGCGGTGAACAGAAAGTCAGCATCGCTGTGCTCGAAGTTGTAGGTGGACTGCTCCACCTCGTTTTGCTTGTACACGTCGCCGTAGCTCAGGGTGTCGGTCCACTTGAGGTTGTAGACGTTGTCCACGCCTTGCAGGTACATGGCCAGGCGCTCCAGGCCATAGGTGATCTCGCCTGTGGCAGGCTTGCAGTCGATGCCGCCCACTTGCTGGAAGTAGGTGAACTGCGTCACCTCCATGCCATTGAGCCACACCTCCCAGCCCAGGCCCCAGGCGCCGAGCGTGGGGTTTTCCCAGTCGTCTTCCACAAAGCGGATGTCGTTCTTTTTCAGGTCGAAGCCCAGGGCTTCGAGGCTGCCCA
>JADMJR010000199.1 GCA_018780365.1 Acidovorax sp.
CGAAAAGCAGATCGGCGTGAACCAGAACGTGGACGTGCTGCGCTTCTCCGGCACCATCGACCCCCGCGCACTGCAGCCGGGCAGCATCGTCAACTCGACCCAGGTGGCCAATGTGCGGGTCGAGTCCCGTGGCCGTGGCGCCCAGGGCGAAGCCCAGGCCATGGGCTGGATGGGCCGGTTCTTCAACACGATCACGCCGTTTTAGGGTTTCACCCCCTGAGTCGCTGCGCGCCTTCCCCCTCTCTCTACGCACTGCGCGCTACGGGAGGGGGACGCCGCCAGCGCGGCGGGGCGGCCCGCGCTGGGGCCGCGCCAGTTTTCGAGGACAGGGGGTGCAGGCACACCCCGGAGACAATTTGGCCACCACCTCCAATTGCTATATTATTTATAGCAATAAATGCTTACCAATAGCGCGCAAAAGGCCATTTTTTCTCATTTTTTTCGCAATAAAACAGCCCTGGCGTCTGCCCAGCGCGCTGTAGGCTGCCGACCGCTTTCCCCCCGCCCCGAAACCCACGCAATAAGCCGGTGAACCGGCTGCTTTTCGGGTTTTAGTTTCTGGCGGGGCCGCCCACAATCGGTGCCATGAAAGCCTTGTCCCACTCCCTTCTGCCACGCCCCGTGCGCGCGCTCTGGCTGCTGCTGGCCCTCGTGGCCGCCTGCGTTGCCGGGCCCGCCCAGGCCCTGCGCATCAAGGAAGTGGCGGCCGTGCAAGGTGTGCGCACCAACCAGCTGACCGGCTACGGCCTGGTCGTGGGGCTGGATGGCACGGGGGACCAGACCACCCAGATGCCCTACACCACGCAGGCCATGTCCAACTACCTGCAGCAGATGGGCATCAGCCTGCCGCCCAGCGCGGCGGGCCAGTTGCAGCTCAAGAACGTGGCGGCCGTGATCGTCACGGCCCAGCTCCCCGCCTTCGCCCAGCCCGGGCAGACGATTGACGTGAACGTCTCGTCCATGGGCAATGCCAAGTCGCTCAAGGGCGGCACCCTGATCGTCACGCCCCTGCGCGGCGCCGACGGCGAAATCTATGCACTGGCGCAAGGCAACATGGTGGTGGGTGGCGCCGGTGCCTCGGCCGGTGGCAGCAAGGTGCAGATCAACCATCTGAGCGCGGGCCGCATCCCGCTCGGAGCGCAGGTCGAACGGGCCGTGCCCACGCCGCTCAACGAGGGCGACACCATCAACCTCGGGCTCAACGCCTCCGACTTCCAGACCGCCCGCCGCGTGGCGCAGGCGATCAACGCCAAGCTGGGCAGCGGCCTGGCCAC
Source organism: Acidovorax sp. (assembly GCA_018780365.1). GTDB lineage: Bacteria > Pseudomonadota > Gammaproteobacteria > Burkholderiales > Burkholderiaceae_C > Acidovorax. The sequence goes on from JADMJR010000199.1 coordinate 1,275, forward strand.
GGCGCTGGACGGCCGCACGGTGCAGGTGCGTGCGCCGATGGACCCCGGCGCCCGCGTCGGTTTCATCGCCGACCTGGAAGAGCTTCCGCTGGAGTCCTCGGCGCCCGCAGCCAAAGTGGTCATCAACGCCCGCACGGGGTCGGTGGTGCTCAACCAGTCGGTCACCCTGGGCCCTTGCGCCATCGCGCACGGCAACCTGTCGATCACCATCAGCTCCACCCCCGTCATCAGCCAGCCTGCCCCGTTCTCGCAAGGGCAGACAGTGGTGGCGCAGCAGAGCGATATCCGCATCAACCAGGAGCCGGGCAACATCATCCAGATGCCCGCCTCGCCGCAGCTTGCGGACGTGGTCAAGGCGCTCAACTCGCTGGGCGCCACACCAGGCGACCTGCTGGCCATCCTGCAGGCCATCAAGGCCGCCGGCGCACTCAACGCCGAGCTGGAAGTGATTTGACATGAAGCACCCCCTGAGTCGCTTCGCGCCTTCCCCCTCTCCTTCGGGATGGGGACGCACCCGGTGGCCTGGCAAAGCCAGTTCCACGGGTGCACTGGCCTGCGCCGCGCCCGATTCACGGCCAGTGGGTAGCCCAACGCAAGAGGCTTGACCATGGCCCTCACCCTCCCTTCGTCCGGTGGCACCACCAGCCCGTCAAACGCGCTGGCGGTGGACATCCGCTCGCTCAACTCGCTCAAGTACGACGCGGGCACGGCCAACAACGCGCAGACCACGCGCGAGGCGGCCAAGCAGTTTGAATCGTTGTTCATGCGCGAGCTGATCAAGAGCATGCGCGAAGCCACCATGAAGTCCGGCCTGATGGACAGCGGAACCGCCGACCTGGGCCAGGACATGCTGGACCAGCAGCTGTCGGTCACCATGTCGGGCCAGCAGGGCGGCCTGTCCGAAGCCATTGCACGCCAGCTCTCGCGCCAGATGGGCGGGGCCGACGCCAACTTCTCGGTGCCCTCCACGCTGAGCCTGCAGCAGGCCACCCCACGCGCTGCCGCGGCCACCACGCCGGTGTCCGCCGAAAGCACCGGCCCCGCCCCCAAGGGCCGCGACGGCTTCGTGCAACACCTGAGCGGCACGGCAGAACGTGTGGCCCAGGAAAGTGGCATCCCCGCCAGTTTCATGCTGGGCCAGGCCGGCCACGAAACCGGCTGGGGCAAGAGCGAGATCAAGAACGCCGATGGCTCCAACTCGTTCAACCTGTTCGGCATCAAGGCCGGCAAGGGCTGGACGGGCAAGGTGGCCGAGATCACCACCACCGAGTACATCAACGGCAAGGCCCAGAAGGTGACCGCCAAGTTCCGCGCCTACGACTCGTACGCAGACTCGTTCCGCGACTACGCCCGACTGATCACCGACAGCCCGCGCTACGAAAAAGCGCAGGCCACCGCCAAGAGCGGCTCGGCAGTGGCCTATGCGGCCGAACTGCAGAAGGCCGGCTACGCCACCGACCCCGAGTACGCCCGCAAGCTCAGCGGCGCCATCAACAGCGCGTTGCGGGTGCAGCGCGCCCAGGCTTGATATGAAGCACCCCCTGAGTCGCTGCGCGCCTTCCCCCTCTCCTTCGGGAGGGGGACGCACCCGGTGGCCTGGCAAAGCCAGTTCCACGGGTGCACTGGCCTGGCGCGCGCCAGTTTCGAGGGCTGGAGATACCGAAATGCGAGGTAAGCCATGAGCCTGCTCAACGTCGGCGCCCGCGCCCTGCTGGCCAACCAGGTGGCCCTGCAGACGG
>JADMJR010000176.1 GCA_018780365.1 Acidovorax sp.
ACGACCACAGCACCACCCGTGCGCCATCGCGCGGGTCGCCACGGTCCACGTCCACACACAGGTCGCGCACCCGGATCTCGCCGCCGCGCCCGACGGCGAAGCGCTGGGATGCGGTGCCGTTGCATTCGTACACCTGCAGTGTGGTGCCGGGCTGGAACTTGCCGCCCCGCACATCGAGGCACAGGCGGCCTTCTGCGCGGATCTCGCGGCCCCAGTCGCCGCTCTGGTGGGGGTAGTCCGGATACTCGGGGCGCCGGTCATTGTCGTGCCGGTTGTGGTTGGCCAGCAGTGCAATGCCAGCGATGGCAGCCACCGCTGCCACGGCTGCTCCGGCATTGGAGCCACTGCTGTTGCCTGGTGCATAGGTGCGTGTGATCTTGAAGCGGCCGCCACAGCCGCCGTTGGTCCACAGCTCGCGGTGGGTCAGGTCGTAGCCCCAGGTGCGGTTGAAGCGGCAGGCTCCCTGGGTCTGCTCCACCAGGTCGACCTGGGTCACATCGTCCGCCAGGCGGTAGGAGGTGTAGCCGCCGCTGGATTGGAGATCCACCAGCTGGTCCTGCGCTTGCACCGCCTGGACGCTCATGAGCAATGGCAGGCACAGCAGCCATGCGGGTCTCCGAAGGGCCGGGTCTTTCATGGGTTCTCTCTCCTTGTTGCAATAAGGGGCCAGGGGGCCGGGCGCAGGGTAGATGGCCCCCCACCGGGCATCACCCGCCGTCGGCATCATAGGGCGGCCCGCCATCGGTTGAAATCCCGTTGGCCCGGCGGCGCCGGTTCGTGCATGATGGCACCGCGCCGGGGCAGGCCTGTGTCTGCCTGTGTCACCCCCAACCACTGCTGTGCCCGATGAAACGCTTTTATGTCGTTGTCTCCATCCCACTGCTGTTGGCGGCGTTGATCCCCATCGCGGCATCCCTTTTCGTGGCCCATCGCAAGGCTAAGGATGACCAGATCGCCTACCTGACCTCCTTGGCCGATGAGGTTCTGCGCCGGGGTGTGGCCTCGCGTCAACAACTGGTGGCAGCGCTCAATGAACTCGACAGGGACCCCCATCCCCCTTGCAGCCAGGCCAGCCTCACGCGGATGCAGCAGCTGGTCGGCACCTCGTTTTATCTGCAGGGCATGGGTTCGGTGATGGACGGAACGCTGGTCTGCAGCACGCTCACGCTGGGCAGCGATCTGGTGCCACTGACGGGCAACCATATGGTCACTTCCACCGGCATCTCCACCTGGATTGGTGCCCGCCTGCCCTTTGCGCCAGACCAGCCGTTCAACATCTACGCCCGCAACGGCCACGCCGTGATCATCCACCCCGGCATCGTGATCGACATGCCGGTGCTCAATGCGGACGTCTCTCTCGGGCTGCTGATCAGTGCGCCCCAGGCGCTGATCCGGGCCAAGGGGCCGCTGGATGCCCAATGGCAGAGCCTCAACACGCCCCACGCCAACAGCCAGGTGGAAAACGAGACCCACCACATTGTCTTCAGGGCCTCGAGGGAGAACAACATCGCGGCCATTGCCGCAGCCCCCAAGGCCCTGGCCTATGGCGGGCTCAAGACCCAGGCCCTGATCCTGGCTCCGCTGGGGCTCGTGGCCAGTGCCCTTTTTGCGCTCGGTGTGGCCGTACTCACCCGGTGGCAGCTGTCGCCCCGGGTCAGGCTGCGCGCGGCGATGCGCCGGCGCGAGTTGTTCATCCTCTACCAGCCCATCGTGGACCTGGAAACGGGCCGGTGGGTGGGGGCGGAAGCCCTGCTGCGCTGGCGCCGCCGCAGCGGCACCCTGGTGCCTCCGGACGAGTTCATTGCCGAGGCGGAGAAGGCCGGCATCATCACGCTCATCACCCGCTATGTGATGGATGTAGTGCTGGCAGACCTGCCTGAGCTGCTCAAGGCCCGCCCGGGGTTTCATGTGAGCCTAAACCTGTCGCCCCAGGACCTGGTGGCCGATGGGCCCGTGCAGTACCTGCAGCGGCGCTTTCATGCCATGGAGATGCCGCCGGGTGCGCTCATGCTGGAGGTCACCGAGCGGGGGCTGGTCGATGTGGAGGCCGCGAGGCCCGCGCTGCAGGCGGCCAGGCAGATCGGGGCGTCGATTGCGCTCGACGACTTTGGCACGGGCTACTCCAGCCTGTCCATGCTGGAGTCCATCGATATCGACACCCTCAAGATCGATCGCATCTTCATTGCCAGCATCGGGGCGCAGGCCGTCATCAGCCCGGTGACGACACACATCATCGAGATGGCCAAGATGCTCAAGCTGGAGCTGATTGCCGAGGGCGTCGAGACGCAGGACCAGGTGGACTTTCTGCGCGCGCGCGGCGTGCGCCAGGCCCAGGGCTGGTTGTTCGCCCGCGCCATGCCGCTGCACGAGCTGCTTGCCGGGATCCGTCCACAGGCCGCATCTGCGCTGCACGAAGAATCTGAAGGCCCCTGACCGGGGCCACTTGCAGAAGCGGCGGCGCTGGGCGGTTACTTCAGTAGCAGCGCCGACCCGCCGCCATTGATCCGAAACACGGCCACCGCACTCACCAGGTCGTCGGCTTGCCCGCGCAGGCTGGAGGCCGCAGCCGCCATTTCCTCCACCAGCGCCGCGTTCTGTTGTGTGGCCTGGTCCATCAGCGTGACGGCCTCACCCACCTGCGTGACACCCGAGCTTTGCTCCGAGCTGGCGGCACTGATCTCGCCCATGATGTGGGTCACGTTGCGAATGCTGGAAACCACCTCGTTCATGGTGTGGCCGGCCTTGTCGACCAGGGCGGTGCCATGCTCCACGCGGCCCACGCTTTCCGTGATCAGCTGCTTGATCTCCTTGGCCGCTGCTGCGCTGCGCTGGGCCAGGTTGCGCACCTCGCTGGCCACCACGGCAAAGCCCCGGCCCTGGTCGCCTGCGCGGGCGGCCTCCACGGCGGCATTGAGCGCGAGGATGTTGGTCTGGAACGCAATGCCATCGATCACGCTGATGATGTCGTTGATCTTGCGGCTGGAATCATTGATGTCCTTCATGGTGGCGACCACCAGGGCCACCACATCGCCGCCCTGTTGCGCGATGGCCGACGCAGAGTGCGCCAGCCGGTTGGCATTGACGGCGTTGTCCGCGTTCTGCTTCACGGTCGATCCCAGTTGCTCCATCGATGCCGCCGTTTGCTGCAGCGCGCTGGCCTGCTGTTCGGTGCGCATGGACAGGTTGTGGTTGCCCTGCGCGATTTCTGCGCTGGCGGTGGATACGCTTTCCGAGCCTTGGCGCACCCCCGCCACCAGGTTCGACAGGCTCAGGCGCATGGCCTCCATCGACGTGACCACCACGGCAATCTCGTCCTTGCCACGGGCTACCAGCGGGGTGGCCAGGTTGCCCCGGGCAAACTCCTGGGTGGCCTGGCTGGCTTCGCCCAGCGGCCGGACGATGGAGCGCGTGGTAGCCATCCCCAGCACACAGGCAAACACCACCATCGCCACACTGAGCCCGATCAGCTGCATGCGCAGCGATTCAAACTGGCGCACCGACAGCTCGCTGGCCCGCTTGCTGATCGCGTCGCTCTCTGCCAGGAAAGCCTCAATGTTCCCCACCAGCTTGGTCAGCAGGGGGCGGCACTCCTTGTTGATCTTCTGGATTGCCACGTCCTTTTCGCCGTTGCTGCCCAGCCGCGTGATCTCCAGCGCGATCGGCCCATAGGCCGCTTCCGTGTCCTTGATCTGGGCCAGCAGTTGGCGCAGGGGGGCTGTTTCGGGCGGGGCTTTCTGAAGGGCATCCTCCACGCTTTTGAGTGCCCGCCCCATGTTGTCATGCGCTGCCCCGATGTGCTTTAGTTCGGTGTCTGCGTCCTCCTTGGAGCCCGCAATCACCAGGTTGCGGGCCGCCACGGCGCGGGCGTTGGCGGCATCCAGTACACGGTTGCCCAGGCTCTTCACCACATTCAAGTGATTGACCTGGTTGTCCAGGCTTTGCTGCGTCTGGGCTTCCCCGTGCAGGCCCATGATGGCCACCAGAATCAAGGCACAGGTCAGAACAACATAACCAATACCAAGACGCGTCTTGATGCTCAGGTTTTGCAGGACATTCATGCGATGGACCCTCCAACTTGTATCAAAAAGATGATGCACTTTTCTCGGGCGAAAAACGCAGGTTGAAACTTTTTGTTAACTATTAACAACGTACAGGGATCTGTGGCCCAGGCCGTCCCTGCGCGCCACCTGCCGGGGCGCACAAGCGTTTGATTCCGGGCCTGATCTTGGGCACGTTGCCAGCCCCGTCAAGAAGTCTTTGACCATGTGGGGCAGGCCCCAGGCTGTGGCGACCGGGTTCTAGCCGCGTACCGCGCTTCGGAAAGCCGCCGAAAGCGCCGCCAGCGCATCGCGTGGCCTGCCGTCCCGGACCCTGGTGTGCAGCAGCACGGGCAAGCGTGGCAGCTCGGGCAGCCCGAGCCTGGCCCCTACATCCACGGCGCCCAGGGGCAGCATGCGTGGTGCCAGGGCCGCCACGCCCAGCCCGGCCATCACGGCGGCAACGACTGCGGCAACGCCGCCGCCCACAAAAATCTCGGTCCAGGGCAGGCCCACCGCATCCAGGGTTTGGCCGGCCATCGCCCGCACACCACAGGGCTCGGCCAGTGTGGCCAGCGGCAGGGGTTCGCCTGCGCGGTGCTGCCAGCCGGGGGCTGCGAACCAGCCGAATTTCTCTTGCGCCAGCAGTTCGCCGTCGTTGCGCCCCACGTGCATGCGCACGATCACGGTATCGAGTTCGCGCCGGTCGAAGCGCTGCAACAGGTCGCCCGACGATGCAATGCGGATCTCGATCAGCAACTGGGGGTCCTGCGCGTTCATGCGGGCGATCAAGGCCGGCAGCTCCGGCCCCGCCACATGGTCGCTGATGCCAATGGTCAGGCGCTGGCGGGCCTGTGCAAACGTGGCCAGCGCGCGGTCATGCACCGCCAGCAGCTCGCGGGCATGTTCCAAAAAGGCCGCCCCTCGCGCCGACAGCTGCACATGCCGGGGTGTGCGCTCGATGAGCCGGCAGCCCAGCCGGTCTTCCAGCCGCTTGAGCTTGAGGCTCACGGCGGCCTGCGCCGTGCCCATGGCTTCGGCCGCGCGCGTGAAGCTGCCCAGCTCGGCAATGCGGACAAAGGCCTCCACGGCGTCGAGATCGAGGGAGCGCTCAATCATTTGAATTTGATATTTCTGAAATTGGTATCCATAGCATATTCGTATGGATAGCATCCCGCCACCATCTTTTGAAAGGACCCACCGATGCCGCTCATCCACATTGCCATGCGCGCCGGCAAGCCCGAGGCCTACCGGCAGGCGATCTTCGACACCCTGTACCGCGCCATGCGCGAAACCTTCAACGTGCCCGAGGACGACCAGTTCATGGCCATCACCGAGCACGAGGCCGCGAACTTCCGCTACAGCCCGTCGTACCTGGGCGTGGCCCGCAGCGACGATGTGGTGTTCATCCAGATCACGGCCAACAACATACGCAGCCTGGAGCAGAAAAAGGCGCTGTTCCAGCGCATCACCCAGTTGCTGGGCGAAAGCCCCGGCCTGCGACCTGAGGACGTGTTCGTGAACATTGTGGAAGTGGCCAAGGAGAACTGGTCTTTCGGCCACGGCCTGGCGCAATACGCCTGATACCGGTATGCGTTCAAAAATACAAGTCCGTTCACGCTGAGCTCGTCGAAGCGCCGCGCGAGGCGCAGGCAGGCTCAGCCCGAACGGTTCTTGTTTATTGAACGCAAACTGGTATGAATGCCTGAGAACCTGTTCAAGATCTTTTCGGGGTCGCACAAGTCCCTTGCCGGGATGGGATGCTAGGCGCGGTGCGCCGCCAATAGCTCGGCTATTGGCAAGCGCCGCAACGCCGCAGACCGCCCGGCAAGGCACTTGCCCGCAGGGTTGGAGTGAAATCGGGTGATTGGACGCCCCGTCTGCTTGCATGGGCACGAGCCCATGCGGCGCATCCGAAGCATCCACTCCTCCCGATTGCACTCCAATGCGATCCCCGAAAAGATCTTGAACAGGTTCTGAGCGCCCGCAGCAGGGTGCTGCGCCTCAGCCCAGCTCGGCGGCCGAGGGGAGGTACAAGCCCTCCGCCGTGGTGATGGCCCGCGCTGCACGCGCCGCCCGCGCCGTGGCGATGGCCGTGGCCTCGGCCGCCATGGTGGCCAGCACCATCATGCCCAGGCTTTTGCCTGCGCGGCCTGTGCCCAGGCTGAAGAGGGTGTCGCCGTCGGACATGGTGTGCACCGGGTTGATGCTGCGGGCAAGGCCGTCGTGCGCGGCCACGGCCAGGCGGTGGGCCTGCACCTTGGTGATCACCGCGTCGGTGGCGACCACGCCGATGGTGGTGTTGGTGCCCGCCAGCAGGGGCTGGGGCGGGTCGCCACGCAGCAGCGCGCGGCGCGTGTCGCGCAGGGCGAGGCCGTCGTCGGTGCGGGCACCGGCAATCACCTGGGCGGTGTCGGGGTCGATCACGTCGCCCAGGGCATTGCAGGCAATCAGCGCCCCCACCGTCACGCCATCCACCGTGACGGAGGCGGTGCCGATGCCACCCTTCATCGCGCGCTGGATGCCGAAGATCTTGCCCAGCGCCGCACCCGTGCCCGCACCCACATTGCCCTCGGCCGGGTCGGCGGTGGTGGCCGCCTCGCACGCGGCATAGCCCGCAGCGGCATCAGGGCGCACGCGCATATCGCCCACCAGCAGGTCGAACAGCACGGCGGCGGGCACGATGGGCAGGCGGCCCACGGCCACGTCAAAACCCACGCCGCGTTCTTCGAGCCAGCGCACGGCGCCTGTGGCCGCATCCAGCCCCCAGGCGCTGCCGCCCGCCAGCATGATGGCGTGCACCTGGTCCACCAGGTTGGAGGGGTGGAGCAAATCCGTCTCGCGTGTGCCGGGCGCGGCACCACGCACATCCACGCCAGCCACGGCGCCTTCGCGGGTGATGATGACGGTGCAGCCCGTGGGGCGGCGGGTTTCGGTGAAGTGGCCGACCTCGATGCCGGCCACGCGGGTGATGCTGCCAGCGTCGCCAGCCAGTGCGTTGGAGGAACTCATGGCCGTTGATTATGGTGCCCGGGCGCAGTGCCGCGCTTGCGCAGCATCCGGGGCCCGGTGTGGTGCCTTGGGCCGGTTCAGGGCGCTTTCTCAATCTGTTGGACGTGGTAGGCACCGTTGACCTGCTCGGCCCGGAAACGCACCTTGTCACCCGGTTTCAGATCGCCCACCACGCTGGCGTCCGCCACGCGGAACACCATGGTCATGGGCGGCATCTCCAGGTTCTTGATCTCGCCGTGCTTCAGCGTGACGCGCAGGGTGCGTGCGTCCCAGCGGGTGATTTCGCCTTTGCTCAGCTCTGCCTGTGGTGCGGGCGCTGCGGTGGCTGCAGGGTGGTGGCTGCTGTGGCTGTCCGATACGGTTGCGGCGGGTGCCTGCGCCAGCGCGGGCCCTGCGGCCAGCAGGACCAGGCTGGCCGCCAGCGGGATGGAAAGGAGTGCCTTCTTCATGTCGATGCCTTCTTGTTGTAGCTGTTGAAAACCCGCGTGCTGCCGTCGTGCGACACCAACAGCACGTCGTAGGGGTCGCGCCGGTCGCCATACGCGGGGCCGTCCATGCCTGGGGAGCCCACCGGCATGCCGGGCACGGTCAGGCCCAGTGCCTTGGGCTTTTGCTGCAGCAGCTTGCGCACGTCGCTGGCGGGCACATGGCCTTCGACCACATAGCCGCCCACCAGCGCGGTGTGGCACGAGCCCAGCTTTTGCGCCAGGCCCAGGCGTGCGCGCACGGCGTTGTTGCCGGTGGCGTGCACCTTCACAGCAAAGCCGTTGGCCTGCATGTGGTCCACCCAGTCCTGGCAACAGCCGCAGTTCGGGTCTTTCCAGACCTCGACGGGCGTGGTGGCCGCCGTGCCTGGGGCGGCGCGGGCGGTGGTGGGCAGCATGGCGATGGCCAGGCCCGCGCCCGCCACGGGCAGGGCGGCGGCCAGCCATTGGCGGCGGGTGGGCAGGGCAGGCGTGGTGCGTGGTGTGGGTGTCATGGTGTTGCTCCGGCGTGGATTGGTGCGGGTCATGGCTTGCGCGGGCGAACGGTGATCGTGCCCGTCATGCCCGCCTGGTAGTGGCCCGCGATCAGGCAGGCAAAGTCAAAACTCCCGGCGCGGTTGAACTGCCACACGATGTCGCCCTTTTTGCCCGCGCCCACATGGGCCATGTAAGGCTCGTCATGTTCCATGCCGGGGTGCTTGGCCATCATCTCGGCGTGCGCGTCCAGCTCGGCCTTGGTACCGATCACGATCTCGTGCAGCACCTGGCCCTTGTTCTCGGCGCGCAGCCGCACGGTCTCGCCCTCACGCACTTCGATGTGGCGGGGCGTGAAGCGCATGTCGTCCGTCATGCGGAGGGTGATGGTGCGGGCCACGGCCTGGGTGTCGCCTGCAATGCCCCAGGGTTTTTGTTCCTTCACCACCGGGGCGTTGTGGGCCGCGTGGGGCATGCTTTCATGGCCAAAAGAGGCGTTTCCGCCCGCTAGTAAAGCGCAAATAGCTATCAATTTAATAGTATTCATGGTGTGTCCTGTCTCAGTGTTGGTGACCGCTGGCGGCGGGTTTGCGGGCGCTGGTCGCGCCTGGGGCGGTGCCCGGCGCCGTGGTGCGCGCGGGGCGGGGTGTGCTTGCAGGGGCGCCCTGCCATTCGTAGGCTTGTGTGCCCGGTGGCTGGGTGTAGTCGCCGGGGTCGCGGTAGTCGCCGGCCGCCAGCCCCGCACGCACCTTGAAGGTGGTGAACATGCCGCCCATCTCCAGCGGGCCATAGGGGCCGGTGCCGGTCATCATGGGGAAGGTGTTGTCCGGCAGCGGCATCTCCATGGCACCCATGTCGGCCATGCCACGCTCGCCCATCACCATGTAGTCGGGCACGATCTTCTGGATCTTGCCGACCAGGCCTTTGTGGTCCACGCCGATCATGGTGGGCACGTCGTGCCCCATGGCACCCATGGTGTGGTGGCTCTTGTGGCAGTGCAGGGCCCAGTCGCCTGGCTCGTCGGCCATCAGCTCGATCTGCCGCATCTGGCCCACGGCCACATCGGTGGTCACCTCCGGCCAGCGCGCGCTTTTGGGCACAGGGCCGCCGTCGGTGCCGGTCACCTCGAACTCATGGCCGTGGATGTGGATGGGGTGGTTGGTCATGGTGAGGTTGCCCACACGGATGCGCACCCGCTCGCCCTGGCGCGCCACCAGCGGGCTGATGGCGGGGAAGACGCGGCTGTTCCAGCACCAGATGTTGTGGTCCAGCATGGTGTTGACCTTGGGGGTCATGCTGCCGGGCTCCACATCGAAGGCGTTGAGCAAAAACGCGTAGTCGCGCTGCACCGGCGCGATGTTTGGGTGCGCGGCCTTCGGGTGGGTGATCCACAGGCCCATCATGCCCATGGCCATCTGCACCATCTCGTCGGCATGTGGGTGGTACATGAAGGTGCCGGGGCGGCGCGCCACGAACTCGTACACAAAGGTTTTGCCCGGTGGAATCGCCGGCTGGTTGAGCCCGCCCACGCCGTCCATGCCGTTGGGCAGGCGCTGGCCGTGCCAGTGGATGGTGGTGTGCTCGGGCAGGCGGTTGGTGACGAAGATGCGCACGCGGTCGCCTTCAACCACCTCGATGGTGGGGCCGGGGCTCTGGCCGTTGTAGCCCCACATGTTGACCATGAAGCCGGGCGCCACCTCGCGCACCACGGGCTCGGCCACCAGGTGGAACTCCTTGACGCCCGCGTTCATGCGCCAGGGCGCCGTCCAGCCGTTCAGGGTGACCACCGGGTGGTAGGGGCGGCCCGTGGGCGGGTGCAGCGGCGGCGCGGTGTCGGCGCTCGATTGCATGGCGGGCTCGGGCAGTGCGGCCAGAGCCACGCTGCTGACGGAGGCGGCGGCCACGGCCGTGGCGGCGCCGGAGAAAAAATTGCGGCGGTTCATGTCAGTGGCCTTGTGGGGTGGTGGTGGCTGTGGCGCCGGATGCCAAGCCTTGCAATGCGCCCGGCGATGTGCCGGTGAGCGCAAGCTGCAGGTCCGTTTCGGCCAGCCAGAAGTCGCGCTGCGCTTTGATGGCGTGGGCCACGGCCTGGGTGCTGTTGCGGGCCTCGGCCAGCATGTCCCACACGCTGGCCAGCATGCCGTTGTAGCGCAGGGTGGTCTCGTCGCTGATGAGCTGGCGCAGGGGTACCACCTCAGCCTGCTGCTGGCGTGCCAGGTCGAGCGCGGTGCGGTAGGTGAGCCAGGCGGCGCGCACCTCGCTGCGGGCGCGCACGGCGGTGTCTTGCAGCTGGGCGGCGCTTTGTTCCACCTCGGCCTGGGCGCGGTTGCGTGCGGCGCCGCCCCAGTCGAACAGGGGCAGGGGCAGCTCCAGCTCCCAGCCGCGTGTGATCTCGCGGTGGCCACTGTCGCGCTCGTTCGTGGTGTTGCGGCTGTAGGCAAGGCCGATATCACCAAACACGGCACCGGCACGGCTCCAGCCTTGGCGCGCGGCCTGGGTGTCGAGCTGGCGGCGGGCCGCCTGCACGTCCAGCCGTTCGCGCAGGGCCGTGGCTTCGATGCCGTCTGCGGGCAGGGTGCTGGTGGGCAGCGGCGGCAACTGGGTGGCCAGCTGGTATGGCGTTTGCACGCCCCACAGGCCCATGCGGCGGTGGAGTTCCTCGCGGGCGGTGGCGGCGGCCAGCCGGGCGCGGGCGTGTTGGCTGCGGGCCTCTTGCAGCGTGGCCTGTTCGCGGGCCTGCCGCAGGCGGCTCCAGTTGCCCACCTGCACCATGCGGCGGGCCAGTTCGGCACCGGCCTCGGCGGCTTCCACCATGCGGCCGTGCGTGGCGGCCACCTGTTCGGCCGCCACGGCGCGCAGCCAGGCGCGGCGCGTGTCGGCGGCCAGCAGCACCACGTCCTGCGCGGCTTGCAGCGTGGCGATCTGCAGGCGCTCGGCCTGGCGCTGGGTGCGCCAGGGCAGGGTGACGAGGTCCAGCAGGCCGAAGGCCAGGGTGCGCTCGATTTCGCGCTCGTGGCTGTTGGCAAAACGCCCCAGGCTCAGGTGCGGGTTGGGCAGGGTGATGGCCTGCACCCGCTCGGCGTCGGCCACGCCCAGCGCGGCCAGGCGGGCCTGCAGGCCGGGGTTGTTGAGCAGGGCAATGCGCACGGCAGCGTCTTGCGTGAGGGGCTGGGCCAGCCAGCCATCGATGGACTGCTGCGCTTGCGCACGGGCGGTGGGGCCCATGGCGGGCAGGGCGGCCTGTGGCACACCGGTGGTGCGGCCTGCCGTGAGGGCGGCCACGTCGCCGCGCAGGCCGTCGGGCGAGACGCTGGCGCAGCCGGCCAGCAAGGCAGCTGCGGTCAGCAGCGAAAGGCGTGGGCGCAGGCGGTGTGCTGTGGGGCGGGTGCTCATGGCTTGCTCCCTGGCGCGTGGTGGTGTTGGTGCGCCGTCGGGGTGCGCTGCCGGGCTTCCCACGCGAGGATGTCGGCGTGGCCTCGGGGAAAGGCGGCCACCGCCTCGTGCGCCTCGTGCCAGGCCTGGGGGGAAGCGGCTGCGCCGGGCAGCGGTGGCTGGGGGGCGAGGGCAGGGTGGACCAGTGGCGCCGTGGGCGCTGCAGCATGGGCTGCGTCGGCAGCCGGTGCCAGAGGACTGGCGGCGGTGGGCGCTGTACCCTGGGCCAGCGAGAGCAGCGGCGTCAAGAGCACAAGGCAGACGGCGCGCAAGGGCGATGAAGATAGATACGGTGAAGGTGTAGGGGCGCGCATGGCGATCTCCAGACAACGAACGAACAAAACATGGCGCTGCCGCCTGATGCACCCCGTGGCAGGGGCGTTTCAGGTCAGGGCAGACGCACTTTGGGCGTCAGAGGTCAGGCGATGGGGGGCTTGATGGCCAGCGCCGCAGGGGCACTGTCAAACTGCGCGGAGGTCAGGGGCCGCTGGGGCCCTGTGGGGAGGTGGGCCGGTGTCAGTGCGGCGGGCACGTCCAGCATGGCCGAGTGGCAGATTTCGCAGGCCGAACAGGCGGTGGCATGGTGTTCGTGCGCGGCGCAACCGGCGGTGGATCCATCACATGCAGCCACATCGGCGGACGCGGGGGCTGCCGATGCGTGGTCATGGTCATGGTCGTGATCGAAGTCATGCCCATGGCCGTTTTCGGGCTCTGTGGCGGGGGCTTTGGAGGGCTGGTGGTTGGAGGGCGCGCCGTGGTGCGCGCCATGGGCACCTGAGGGTGCCGTTTGGGCTTCGGCCGGGGCATGGGCCGTATCGGCCTGGATGTGGCCGTGCTGGGCCCCAGGGGGCTGCAGCGGGGGCAGCACCCCTGCGGCCATGGCGGTGCCGGTGAGGCCCCGAAGGACCAGCACCAACATCAACAAAATGGACAGGCCGCGACGCATCCCGTAATGATACGGTGCAAGGACAAAGGTTCCTGTGCCCGCGGCACGTCCAGCGCCGCGCTGAGGATTTTGTGCGGGAAACTCCGGGCCCACGGGGGACGGTGTGGGGCACGATGGGCAGTAACATACGCCGGTGCAAGGCGGCCCCGAGGGGCCTCGCACGCATGCAAAACGCCTTCTCTTGCACAGAAAGGTCTGTATGCCATTGTGGGTTGCGGGAATGTGGAGCACCTTGGCTGCGCGGATCCGTTGGCTGGTGCTGTTGGCCACGCTGCCGGCAGTGCTGCTGGTGGTCCACCAGGCGAGGACACACCGCGCAGATGCGATTGCTGCGGCCGAAGAGCGGGCATTGCAAACGCTGCAATCGGTGGCGGGCACCCAGCAGCGCCTGATGCAGAACACACGCCTTTTTTTGCAGCAGCTGGCCAGCATGTCCCAGGTGCATGACCCGGCTGCCGCCCATTGCGGGCGGTATCTGGCCGAGGTGCTGGCACTCAACGCCACCTACGTGAACATCGGAGTGCCACGCGCCGATGGGCAGTTGCTGTGCAATGCCCGGCCCCTGAAGGCGCCGGTGAATGTGGCCAACCGGCCGTATTTCCAGCAGGCGATCACGGGGCGGGATTTTGCGGTGGGCAGCTTCCAGGTGGACCGTGCCGCCCAGGTGGCCAGCGTCAATTTTGCGTACCCCGTGGTGCCCCCTGGGTCACAGGAGGTTGTGGGTGCCGCCGTGGCGGTCGTGTCGCTGGAGTGGTGGAGCTTGCGGCTCACCGACCTGGGGCTGCCGGATGGAGTGGTCGCCCGTGTGTCGGACCCGGAGGGCCGTGTGCTGGCGCGCTACCCACCCGAAGCCAGCGAGCTGGGCTCTCCGTTTGCAGATGCCGAGTTCCACGCCTTGCTGCTGCAGACCCCGCAGGGCCAGCGCCAGCGCAGCCGCCCCGATGGGGCACGCGAGCTGGTGGTGTTCCAGCCCCTGGTGGAGTCCGGGGGCAAATCGGTGGCCACCATGAGCCTGGCGGTGCCGCTGGACAAGCTGTATGCCGCCGCCAATGACCGCATGTGGACCGAGATGGCTTTTCTGCTGGCCGGCCTGATCGTGTCGTTTGTGGTGGCCCAGGAGGGGGTTCGCCGGGGCGTGATGCGGCCTCTTTCCCGACTGCTGCACGCTGCCGACGAATTGGCCGAGGGGCGTTATGTCTCGCAAGCACCCGCCACCGGCCTGCAGGAGCTGACCGAGCTGGGCCGCCGTTTTGACCGCATGGCCCTGAAGCGCCAGAACGCCGAGGCCCAGCTGCGCCAGAGCGAGGAGAACCTGGCCATCACGCTGCATTCCATCGGCGATGCCGTGGTGGCCACCGATGCGCAGGGCCACATCACCCGCATGAACGCGGTGGCTGAGCGCCTGACGGGATGGCCGCTGGCGCAGGCCCTGGGGCAGCCGCTGCAGGATGTGTTTCGCATCGTCAATGCCAGCACCCGTGCGGTGCAGGTGGACCCCGTGCAACTGGTCATGGCCAAGGGCCGGGTGGTGGCGCTGAGCAACCACACCACCTTGCTGGCGCGCGACGGCGCTGAGTACCAGATCGCAGACAGCGCAGCACCCATTCGCAGCCCGCAAGGGCACATCGTGGGGGTGGTGCTGGTGTTCAGCGATGTGAGCGATTCCTACCGGGTGCGCAGGCGGCTGGAGGACAACGAGGCGCGTTTTCGCACGCTGACAGCGCTGTCGTCCGACTGGTACTGGGAGCAGGACGCGCAGTTTCGCCTCACACATGTGGAGGGCCGGGCCGATGACCGCCTGGTGCAGGAGGCCTCGCTGCACATGGGTAAAACGCGCTGGGAGCTGGCTGCACCGGGCATGAGCGACGCCACCTGGGACGAGCACCGCGCGCTGCTGGAGCGCCACCAGGAGTTTCGCGATTTCGAGTTTGAACGCCACGATCGGCAAGGACGTTCGTATTGGGTGTCCATCAGTGGCACGCCCATCTTTGATGACGACGGCATGTTTTGTGGCTACCGGGGCGTGGGCAAGGACATCACGGCCCGCAAGAACGACGAGAACGAACTGCGTATTGCCGCGATCGCCTTTGAGTCGCAGGAGGGCATGATCGTCACCGACCCGGACACCATCATCCTGCGCACCAACCAGGCCTTCAGCCGCATCACCGGATACAGCGCCGACGAGGTGGTGGGGCGCCACACCCGCCTGCTTGCTTCGGGCCACCATGACAAGGCATTTTTTGATGGCATGTGGGCCAGTTTGAGCCGGTCGGGCGAGTGGACGGGCGAGTTGTGGAACCGCTGCAAAGGTGGCGAGGTCAATCTGCATTTCATGGCGATCTCGGCCGTGACCGACAGGCACGGGGTGCTGACCCACTATGTCGCCACCCTCAGCGACATCACGCAACGCGCCGCAGCCGCGCGCGAGATCGAGACCCTGGCCTTCTACGACCCCCTCACGCACCTGCCCAACCGCCGCCTCATGCTGGACCGCCTGCAGCGGGCCTTTGCCACTAGTGCCCGTTCGGGCATGCAGGGCGCTTTGTTGTGCCTGGACCTCGACCATTTCAAGACCCTGAACGACACCCTGGGCCACGACATGGGCGACGTGTTGCTGCAGCAGGTGGCCGAGCGCCTGACCCATTGTGTGCGTGAGGGCGACACCGTGGCGCGCCTGGGGGGTGATGAGTTTCTGGTGCTGCTGGAGGATCTGGGCACGCAGGCCACCGACGCGGCCGAGCTGGTGCAGGACGTGGGCGAGAAGATCCTGGCGGCGCTCCACCAGCCCTACCAGCTGGCGTCGCACCATGTGCACAGCACCACCAGCGTGGGCGCCGTGGTGTTCAGCGGCCAGGGCCAGACGGTGGAAGACCTGGTCAAACATGCCGATCTGGCCATGTATGCCGCCAAGACGGCGGGGCGCAACAGCATCCGCTTCTTCGACCCCAGGATGCAGGCGGCGGTAACGGCCCGCGCCGCGCTGGAGAACGACCTGCGCCGCGCGCTGGAGCAGGGCCAGTTCACGCTGCACTACCAGACCCAGGTGGGCTGCGGCGGGCGGGTGGTGGGGGCCGAGGTGCTGATCCGCTGGAACCACCCCACGCGCGGCATGGTGCCGCCCAGCGACTTCATCCCGCTGGCCGAGGAGACCGGGCTGATCCTGCCCATGGGCCTGTGGGTGCTGCAAACGGCCTGCGCTCAGCTGCACCGCTGGCAGGGCAGCCCCGCCACGGCCGAGCTGCAACTGGCGGTGAACGTGAGCGCGCGCCAGTTCCGCCAGGGCGACTTCATTGAGCAGGTGGTCACGGTGCTGCGCCAGACTGGTGCGCGGCCCGACCGCCTGAAGCTGGAGCTGACAGAAAGCCTGGCGCTGGACAACGTGGACGACACCATCGCCAAGATGAACACGCTGCGCGCGCTGGGCCTGCGTTTTTCGATGGATGACTTTGGGACGGGGCAGTCGTCACTGTCCTACCTCACGCGGCTGCCGCTGGACCAGCTCAAGATCGACCAGAGTTTTGTGCACAACATCGGCATCCAGCACACCGATGCGCTCATCGTGCAGACCATCATCGGCATGGCGCAGAGCCTGGGCATCGACGTGA
>JADMJR010000242.1 GCA_018780365.1 Acidovorax sp.
GCTGCACAAGATCGTGACCTGGATCGGCATCTGCGACGGCAACATGCAGGAAGGCAGCTTCCGCTGTGATGCCAACGTGTCCGTGCGCAAGCCCGGCGCCCCGCTGGGCACGCGCCGCGAGATCAAGAACCTGAACAGCTTCAAGTTCATGCAACAGGCGATCGACTACGAGATCCGCTGGCAGATCGAAGAGATTGAAGACGGACGCGCGATCCAGCAGGCCACCGTGCTGTTCGACCCCGACACGGGCGAAACCCGCGCCATGCGCACCAAGGAAGACGCGGCCGACTACCGCTATTTCCCTGATCCAGACCTGCCACCGCTACACATTTCAGAGCAATGGGTGCAAGAGCAGCGCGCGCTGATGGCCGAATTACCCCGCAGCATGGCCGCGCGTTTTGTGGCGGACTACGGCCTGCCCGAGTACGACGCCACCACGCTCACACAGAGCAAGGCCATGGCCGCGTACTTCGAGACGGCCGCCAAGGCCTGCGGCCAGGCCAAGCTGGCCAGCAACTGGATCATGGGCGAGGTGTCACGCCGCCTGAACACAGGGGAGACCGGCATCGAACAGGCGCCGGTCACGGCGGCACAACTGGCCGCGCTCATTGCACGGATTGCCGACGGCACGATCTCCAACAACGCCGCCAAGCAGGTGTTCGATGCGCTGTGGACCGGTGAAGGCCACGAGGTCGATGCCGTCATCGAGGCCAAGGGCCTCAAGCAAATGAACGACTCCGGCGCGCTGGAAAAGATCATCGACGAGGTCATCGCCGCCAATGCCGACAACGTGGCCCAGTTCCGCGCGGGCAAGGACAAGGCGTTCAATGCGCTGGTGGGCCAGATCATGAAGGCCAGCAAGGGCAAGGCGAACCCGGCGCAGGTCAACGAGCTGCTGCGTGCGAAGCTGGCGGGCTGAGGCTGCGCTGGCGCGCCGTCCCGGCTGCACACAAGACAAAGGGGCCTCACGGCCCCTTTGTTCTATGGGTTTGCTCTTTTTTGCCCGCCAATGCCCCACAGGCGACAGGGCCCGTCAACGCGAGCCCGAGGACGCAGCCTCGCTGGCCGGCGCCACGGCCGACGCGGGCATGCGCTGCGACTCCCACAGCTTGCGCAGCTGGGCCAGTTCGGCGTCAAAACGCTGGTGCACGCGCCGCTTTTCCTGGTCCTGGCCAGCAATAAAGCGCTGCTGCTCGGCAATGCTGTCTTCGTTTTCTGCCATCTTGCGGCGCAGCACCATGGGAGCCTTGCTGGGGTCGCGCTTGTAGAACTCCATCTCCACATCGAACGCCTTGTGCTGCTGCTTGAGTTCGGCGATGCGTTTTTCTGCGGTGGCGGTCACGTCATCGACCATCTGAATGGCCGCCGCGCGCTCCACGTCGTGGGTCGCCTTGTCGGGATAACGGGTGGTGAGCACGCGCTCGCGGCGGCGCTCCTCCAGCTCGCGGTTGCGCGCTTCGGCCTCTTTGCGGCGCTGGGCCTCCTGGGCGGTGCGCTCCTGCTCGGTGAGCGAGGGGCCAATCTGCCGGCGCACGGTGCCTGAAGGGCTCAGCTCGCGCTGCTCGCGGTCCAGGCATTCGGGGATAGGGCGGTCCGCAGTCAGCCGCCGTCCGTTGCGGTCCACGCAGGTGTAGATGCCACCGGACGCACCCTGCGCCCGCGCAAAATCGGCGGCCAGGGTGGCCAACAGAACCCCGCCCATGATCCACGCCGATTTGCTGCTCAAAGTTGTCTACCCCTCGTTGACGCCATAACGCTGGCGGTAGGCCAGCACTTTTTCGTGGTGGGAGCGCATCGCGTCTTCCCCATTTTTCTCAAGGTAGAGCAATAAGTCTGCCAGACGCGCAATAGCGCACACCTGCATGCCCAATTGGTTGCGCACGTACTGCACGGCGCTGTGGTCTACGTCCTGGCCATTCTCCGTGGCTTTTTCCTGGCGGTCCAGCGCAATGGCTACCGCATGGGGCGTGGCGCCGGCCGCCTTGATGATGGCGATGGACTCGCGGGCAGCGGTGCCGGCCGACATCACGTCGTCCACGATCAGCACCCGGCCCTGCAGCGGCGCGCCCACCAGTGTGCCGCCCTCGCCATGGTCCTTGGCCTCCTTGCGGTTGTAGGCAAAAGGCACGTTGCGGCCCAGGCGCGCCAGCTCCACGGCCACAGTGGCCGCCAGCGGAATACCCTTGTACGCGGGGCCAAAGACCATGTCGAATTCGATGCCGCTGGCCAGCAGGGCTTTTGCATAGAATTCTGCGAGCCGGCCGATCTTGCGGCCGTCGTCAAACAGGCCGGCATTGAAGAAGTAAGGGCTCAGGCGCCCGGCCTTGGTCTTGAATTCACCAAACCGCAGCACGCCCGACTCGACGGCAAAACGTACGAAATCCTGCGCCAGCAGGCCCTGCTCAGAGGTTTGCGCGCCAACATCCACCATGGGGAAATCCTTGTTCAAATTAACCAGCCTCAATCTCAATGGCATCCGCTCGGCCACCAGCAAAGGCGTGGAAAGCTGGATGGCAGCCACGCGGCCGGATTGTATTTGTGTGCAGGAAGTCAAGGCGCAGGCGCCCGACATGGCCAACCGCTTTGAGCGCCTGGCCGACCTGCAGGGCCACTTCCACTATGCCCAGAAAAAGGGTTACTCGGGCGTAGGGGTCTACACCCGGCACGAACCTTCAGACATAGTGGTTGGCTATGGGTCTGAAGAATTCGATGCAGAAGGCCGCTGTGTGGAACTGCGCTTTGACACCCCCGCCCGCAAGCTGTCCATCATCAGCGCCTACTTTCCGAGTGGCTCTTCGGGCGAAGAACGCCAGCTGGCCAAGTTCCGCTTTCTGGCCGAGTTCCACCCCCATCTCATGCGCCTGAAGGCCGAGCGCGAATTCATTCTGTGTGGTGACATCAATATTGCGCACCAGCAAATAGACCTCAAAAACTGGCGCAGCAACCAGAAAAACAGTGGCTTTTTGCCCGAAGAACGCGCCTGGATGACAAAGTTGTT
>JADMJR010000116.1 GCA_018780365.1 Acidovorax sp.
GGCAAGGGCGCCTTCCTGCTGTGCCGCACCTCCAACCCCGGCGGCGACGACCTGCAGACCCAGCGCCTGGCCAGCATCGAAGGCCAGCCGCTGATGTACGAACATGTGGCGCGCCTGGCGCAGGGCCCCTGGAACAAGAACGGCCAGCTCGGCCTGGTGGTGGGCGCGACCTACCCGCAGGAGATCGAACGCGTGCGCGCCATCGCCCCCACGCTGCCCCTGCTGATTCCCGGCGTGGGCGCGCAGGGCGGCGACGCCGCCGCCACGGTGCGCGCCGGGCTGCGACAGGACGGCCCCATCATCGTGAACTCCTCGCGCGCCGTGCTGTACGCGTCCCAGGGCGCAGACTTTGCGGCCGCAGCACGCACGGCCGCACAGCACACCCGCGCGGTGCTCGAAGCCTCGCGCAGCCGCTAGAGAGCCCCACGCGCCGCAGCGCCCTCCCAGCCCACACCCCTCAGCCACCACCGCACCCCTATGCAGCTCAAGTGGCTGGAGGACTTCATCGTGCTGGCGCAGGAGCGCAGCTTCACCCGCGCCGCCGAGTTGCGGCATGTGACGCACCCCGCCTTTGGGCGGCGCATCCGCGCGCTGGAGGCCTGGGCCGGCACGCCGCTGGTGGAGCGGGGCGGCGGCCCCGTCACCCTCACGCCTGCAGGGCAGAGTTTTCTGGAAACCGCCGGGCAAATGGCGCGCAGCCTCGCGCAATCGCATGAGGAGCTGCAAAGCCTGGCCGGCCGCCAGGCCCGCACCGTGACCCTGGCCACGGGCCGCACGCTGGCGCGCACCGTGGTGGCCGACTGGCTGGTGCGCCTGCAGCCCATTTTGCAGGGCGGCGAGCTGTGCATCCGCACCCGGGCGCTGGCCGACACCGTGGCCATGCTGGAGCGCAACGAGGCCGATTTCTCCCTCGTCTACCACCACCCGGCGCTGGCCATCCGCCTGGATGCACGCCAGTTCCTGCATGTGACGGTGGCCTCGGACCGCCTGGTGCCCGTGTCGCGCGCCACCGCGCAGGGGCAGGCACTGCACCGCTTCGGGCCCGACGCCACGCGCGTGCCGTACCTGGCCTACGCCCCGCAGCTGGCCCTGGGACGCCTGGTGGAAGACCACCTGGCCCAGAACCCCCACGCGCCCCGGCTGCAGCGGGTGGTGGAGTGCGACTCGGCCGACGCGCACTATGAATACGTGCAAAAGGGCCTGGGCGTGGCCTGGCTGCCCTGGTCCATGGTGTTTGCCGACTGCCAGGCCCGGCGCCTGGCGCTGGCCGGCGACACCCGCATGGAGGTGCGCTTTGACGTGCGCCTGTACCGCCCCAAGCGCCGCCTTGGCCCCCTGGCCGAAGCGCTGTGGAAGGCGCTGGCCCAGCGCTGAGCCCCCGGGTTTCCCCAGGGCATACTCACAAACTCTGCACGGCTTGGTGCCGTTTTGGCACCAACCAACGCACCAGGCCTTTTCACAATCAGGCCCATCCTCCCTTCCCCGTCCCTTGCAAGGAAACCCACCCCATGCCCACCGCCCACCCCCTGCGCCGCGCTGCCCTGCTGTTCGGCCTGGCCCTGCTTGCAGCCCCCGCTCTCGCACAAGACAGCGCCTACCCCAGCAAGCCCATCACCATCGTCGTGGGCTACCCGCCGGGCGGCAGCACCGACCTGATGGGCCGCATGGTGGGCACCGAACTGTCCAACCGCCTGGGCCAGCCCGTGGTCATTGAAAACCTGGGCGGGGCGGGTGGCACGATTGGTGCGCAGAAAGTGGCCAATGCCGCGCCCGACGGCTATACCCTGCTGGTGGGCGCCAACAACGAGCTCGCCATCGCCAAGCTGGTGACCAAGAAGGTCAAGTACGACATGGGCCAGTTCACCCCCATCGGCGTGATCGGCTCCCAGCCCATGGTGCTGGTGGCCTCGTCGCAGACCGGCGTGAAGAGCGCGGCCGAATTTGTGCAGCTGGTGTCCAAGAACCCCGGCAAGTTCAGCTACGGCAGCTCGGGCGTGGGCACGGCCCTGCACCTGGCCGGCGAGATGGTGAAGGAGCAGGGCAGGCTGTTCATGACCCACATTCCCTATCGCGGCGTGGCCCCGCTCACCAACGACCTGATCGGCAACAACCTGGAGTTCGGCGTGTTCGTGCTCTCCAGCGGCCTGCCGCACATCAAGGCCGGCAAGGTGGTGGCCCTGGGCACCACCGAGGCCAAGCGCTCGGCCGTGACCCCCGACATCCCGGCCCTGTCGGAGCTGCCGCAGTTCAAGAACGTGGACATCAGCTCCTGGTTTGCGCTGCTGGGCCCGGCCAACCTGCCCAAGCCGGTGGCCGACAAGCTCAAGAAGGCGCTGGCCGACACCCTGCAATCGCCCGAGTTCCGCAAGAAGATGGAAGCCACAGGCACCACCGTGGCCTCGCCCGCGCTGAACACGCCCCAATTCATCAACGACGAAATCGCCAAGTACGCCAAGATCGTCCAGTTCGCCAAGATCGAAGAATGAGCACCGCAACCCTCCCCACACCTTTGCGCTTCGACCTGCCCGCACCGGACATCAGCGCCTGGCGCGCCGGCAACACCGGCACCGAGGGCGTGTGGCATTTCGACTCGGGCCAGCCCGGGCGCCACGTGATGGTCAGCGCCCTGGTGCACGGCAACGAGCTGTGCGGCGCCTGGGCGCTCCTGGGCCTGCTGGAGGCGGGTGTGCGCCCTGCGCAGGGCACGCTCACGCTGGCGTTCTGCAACCTCGAAGCGTTCGACCGCTTCGATCCGCTGAACCACGATGCCTCGCGCTTCACCGACGAAGACCTCAACCGCCAGTGGCTGGACGAGCGCATCGACGCGGCCGACACCGCCGAGCGCCGCCGCGCCGCCGCGCTGCGCCCCTGGGTGGCGCAGGCCGACTGGCTGCTCGACATCCACTCCATGCACGAGCCCTCGGCGCC
>JADMJR010000025.1 GCA_018780365.1 Acidovorax sp.
AACACCCGACCTTCTCATTACGAATGAGCTGCTCTACCGACTGAGCTACACCGGCGTTAGCCTCGGATTATAGCGTGGAATGGTAGCCCGTCACGCGCTCTACCTCATTTTTTGAACCCAGGATCACGCTGACGCGTTCGTGCAACTGCGTCGGCTGGATGTCCAGGATGCGCTGTTTGCCGTTGGTGGCGGCACCGCCGGCTTGCTCCACCAGCCAGCCCATGGGGTTGGCTTCATACATCAGGCGCAGCTTGCCGGGCTTGTTGGGTTCGCGTTTGTCCCAGGGGTACATGAAGACGCCGCCACGGGTCAGGATGCGGTGCACGTCGGCCACCATGCTGGCGATCCAGCGCATGTTGAAGTCCTTGCCGCGCGGGCCTTCCTTGCCTTGCAGGCATTCGTCGATGTAGCGCTTCACGGGCTCGTCCCAGTGGCGCATGTTGCTCATGTTGATAGCGAATTCCTTGGTGTCCTCGGGAATGCGCACGTTCTCTTCGGTCAGAACGAAAGAGCCCTGTTCGCGGTCGAGTGTGAACATGGCCACGCCGTCGCCCACGGTGAGCACCAGGGTGGTCTGCGGGCCGTAGATGCAGTAGCCGGCGGCCACTTGCTGGGTGCCGGGTTGCAGGAAGTCGCCTTCCTCCACGCCTCGGTCGCCATCGGGTTTCTTGAGCACGCTGAAGATGGTGCCGATGCTCACGTTCACGTCGATGTTGCTGGAGCCGTCCAGGGGATCGAACAGCAACAGGTATTCGCCTTGCGGGTAGCGGTTGGGCACCAGGTAGATGCCGTCCATTTCCTCGGACGCCATGGCCGCCAGGTGGCCGCCCCATTCGTTGGCTTCGATCAGCACTTCGTTGGCGATGATGTCGAGCTTCTTCTGAATCTCGCCCTGCACGTTCTCGCTGCTGGCCGTGCCCAGCACGCCGCCCAGCGCGCCTTTGTTCACGGCGTGGCTGATGCTTTTGCAGGCGCGGGCCACCACTTCGAGCAGCAGGCGCAGTTGCGAGGGGATGAGGCCGTCCACCCGTTGCTGCTCAACGAGGTAGCGGGTCAGGCTGATGCTTTTTGCCATGTCAGTCTCTTCTTGGTCGTGGTTTATTCGGCGAGTGCGCGGGTGACTACCTCGCGCACGTCGTTGGAGAGGTCGGGCTTGGCCGCGACGCGGGCAATGGCTTCGCGCGCAGCGCTGCGCCAGGGGTCGGCCAGCTTTTTCCAGCGGTCGAGCGCACGCGCCAGGCGGGCGGCGACCTGTGGGTTGATGGCATCCAGTTCGATCACGCGGTCGCTCCAGAACACGTAGCCTGCGGCGTCTGCGCGGTGGAAGGCGCCGGGGTTGGCGCTGCAGTAGCTGAAGATCACGCTGCGTGCGCGGTTCGGGTTCTTCAGGCTGAAGTCCGGATGTTGCATGAGCTGGCGCACGGCGGGCAGCACGTTGCCGCCCCGGTCGGGGCTGCCGGCCTGCAGCGCGAACCACTTGTCGATGACCAAGGGCTCGTCCTTGAACAGCGCATGGAAGCGGGCCAGGGCAGGGGCGGCCAGTTCACTGCCACTGGCGACCAGGGCGGTCAGGGCATTGAAGCGGTCGGTCATGTTGCTGGCTACCTTGAAGCGCTGGTAGGCCTTGCCGGGCCAGACCACGTCGCCCGACTTCTGGGCAGCGATACACAGCATGTGCAGCGCCAGGCCGCTGAGCGCGCGGCGGCCTGAAGAGACCGGGTCGGGGCTGTAGCCGCCGGTGTCCTGGTTCTGCTCCCAGATCACCTCCCATTCGGACTGCAGCGACAGGGCCAGTTGCTCGCGCATGGCTTCGCGCACCGCGTGGATGCGCTGCGGGTCTACCACGGCCAGCTGCTCGGCGATGTAGGTCTCCGAAGGCAGCGTGAGCACCAGCTCCTTGAACGCGGCATCGAGCAGAGGGTTGCGTAGTACGGTGCGCATGGCATCCACAAACTCTGCAGGCAGGATTTGATGGTCAAAATGGCCGCTCTCGCCTGTCTGTTGAGCGTTGTTTGCTATTGAATTAATAGCGATTCGCAGCGCCAGGCGCTGGCCGGCTTCCCAGCGGTTGAAGGCGTCAGCATCGTGTGCCAGCAGTGTGAGCAACTGGGCGTCGGTGTACTCGATGTCCAGCACCACGGGGGCACTAAAAGCCCGCAGCAGCGACGGCACGGGTTCGGCATCCAGGTTCGTTAAGGTCAGTGTCTGCGATGCTTCGGTGAGCACCACCACGCGCGAGGTGGTGTGCGCCGCGCCCTCCGCAGCGCCTTCGCCCGCAAGGTGCAGGGGCAGGGCGGCGCCGGTGGCCGCATCGATCAGGCCCAGTTCTACCGGGATGACGAAGGGCTGCTTTTCGCTCTGGCCGGACGTGGGCGCGCAGCTTTGCGACAACGTGAGTGCATAGCAGCGTGTGGCGGTGTCGTAGCGGCCCGTGGCATGCACGCGGGGGGTTCCTGCCTGGCTGTACCAGCGCTTGAACTGTGCGAGGTGCTGCGTGAGCGGGCTGCCCGGGTTGGCGTCGGCTATTGATCGCACGAAGTCGTCGCAGGTCACGGCCTGGCCATCGTGGCGCTCGAAGTACAGCTTCATGCCCTTGGCGAAGCCTTCGCGGCCCACCAGGTTGTGCTGCATGCGCACCACCTCGGCACCTTTTTCGTAGATGGTGACGGTGTAGAAGTTGTTGATCTCGACATAGCTGTCGGGCCGCACGGGGTGGGCCATGGGGCCTGCATCCTCGGGGAACTGCGCGGTGCGCAGCACGCGCACGTCTTCGATGCGCTTGACGGCGCGGGCCGACGGGCTGCCCGCCAGGTCCATGCTGAATTCTTGGTCGCGGAAGACGGTGAGGCCTTCCTTCAGGCTCAGCTGGAACCAGTCGCGGCAGGTCACGCGGTTGC
>JADMJR010000169.1 GCA_018780365.1 Acidovorax sp.
CCACCAGCGGGCCCGTGGTAGCCGCCACCGACTACGTGCGCGCCGTGCCCGAGACGGTGCGCGCATTCATCCCCGAAGGGCGCAAGTACATCACCCTGGGCACCGATGGCTTTGGCCGCAGCGACACGCGGGCGGCGCTGCGGGAGTTTTTTGCAGTGGATGCGCAGGCCGTGGCGCGTGCTGCCCGCAGTGTGGTAGGGCGGCAAAAGGCATAAGCCTGCGAGTGGGCCGCGCCCCGTGCGGGGTCACCTCGGGCGCCGAAGGACAGGGGCTCAGAAGGCGGGGTGCAGTTGGCTCGGCACCAACAACCCCTGCACCCGCACCTCCAGCGCCTTGCGCGCTTGGGGATCTGCCACCCGGCCCAGCGGACCGCCCAGCAAACTTAGGGTCGAACACATTGCCCACCCTGGAGCAGCTTCCTAGAATGGGTTGTAACTGAGCAACTGCTGGAGGGCGCCATGGCACATGTCAGCTGGGACCACAACCTGCCTACCACCTGGACCGCGATGGTGGACGGGCAGGCGATCTGCTCCGTCAAACGCAAAGACATCGGGGGGTGGACCGCCGCCTGGGAGGACGAGCGCCTGTGGCCCGCGCCGCCCCATTTGCCCAAGGCCATGCCCCAGCCGATGCGGTTCTTCAGCAGCCTGGAGGAGGCCCAGGCGGCGGTGGAGCAGGCGCTGTCGGCGTGAGGTGTTTTCAGGCTGGCGGGGCCGGGCGGGGGGCCGTCACCTTGCCACCAAGGCGCAAAACCGCGCCAGGTCCACGTTGCCGCCGCTGATGAGCACGCCCACGCGCTGGCCCTTGAGTTCGCTCTGCATGGCCCGCGCGGCGGCAAAACCAAGGCAACCGGTGGGCTCCACCACCAGCTTCATGCGCTCGGCAAAAAAGCGCATGGCATCCACCAGTTGCTCGTCCGTCACCGTAAGGATGTCGTCCACATGGCGGCGGATGATGGCGAAGGTGATGTGGCCCAGATGCTGGGTCTGCGCGCCGTCGGCAATGGTGGTGGGCGTGTCGATGTGCACGATGGCGCCGCTGCGAAACGACTGCTGTCCATCGTTGCCCGCTGCGGGCTCCACGCCATAGAGTTTGGTCTGGGGCGACAGCGCGCGCGTGGCCAGGGCCGAGCCCGACAGCAGCCCGCCGCCGCCCAGGCACACAAAAAAGGCATCCAGCGGGCCGACCTCCTCGAACAACTCCTTGGCGGCCGTGCCCTGGCCGGCCAGCACATCGGCATGGTCATAGGGCGGGATCAGCGTGAGGCCGTGGCGCTCGGCCAGGTCGCGGGTGAGCTGTTCGCGGTCCTGGGTGTAGCGGTCAAAGAACACCACCTGGGCGCCATAACCCTGCGTGGCGGCCACCTTGGCGGCGGGGGCATCCTGGGGCATGAGGATGGTGGCGGGAATGCCCAGCTCGCGCGCGGCCAGCGCAATGCCCTGCGCGTGGTTGCCTGAGGAGAACGCGACCACCCCGGCCTTGCGCTGCGCGGGGCTGAACTGGGCGAGCGCGTTGTAGGCCCCTCGGAACTTGAACGCGCCCATGCGCTGCAGGTTTTCGCACTTGAAGAACACCTGGGCGCCAAATTCTTCGTTGATGGTGCGCGAGGTGAGCACCGGCGTGCGGTGGGCCACCCCTGCGATGCGGTCAGCGGCGGCCACCACGTCGTCGTAGGTGGGAAGGGTGGGGAGGGTTGGGGTCATGGTGCGGATCCGAGGAAGAATGAGGAGAGGCGGAGGAAGTCGGCGGGATGTCAGGTGGCCTTGGGCCGTGTCATTTCACGTCGCCATACACCGTGGCGCGCGACACGCCCAGGTGCTGCGCCACGACCTCCATGGCGCGGCGCACCTCCAGGCTGCCCGATGCCTTGAGTTCGCGCAGCAGCGCACGCCGCTCGGCCGCCTTGAGGGCGCGTGGCGCCGACGACAGGCGCGCCGCGAACTGGTCGATGCGCTGGCGGATGGCTTCGGCCCCGGCGGGGTCCAGCGATTCCTTGAGCCCCGTGTCGCCATCCGTGGCAGTGAATTGGCCCACCACGCTCTGCAGGGTGCGAAACAGCGTGAGGTCCACGTTCAGGCACAGCGCCGCGACGTAGTGGCCCGAGGCGTCCTTGATGCCCACCGAGGTGCTTTTGGCCGGGCGGCCGTCCGCGAACTGGTTGGCGTAGTTGGCCACCACCTGCGGATAGTCCGGGTCCGCGATGCGTGTGAGCCCCATCTCGGTGGTGGGGTCGCCCACCATGCGCCCCGACAGGTTGTTGTGGATGGCCAGGATGGAGTGCTTGGGGTCCAGCAGGTCGTGCACCACCACCTCGCAGAAGGGGGCAAAGGTGGCGGCGAGGCCTTGTGCAACCTGCTCGATCTGCGAAAGCAGGGCGGCTTGTTCGGCAGTGCGCGCAGGCGTTCGCTGGCGGGTGCGGGGGCGGGCTGGCGCGGGGGCGTGTGCAGGCATGGCGGCAATTTATCCAGAATTGGATAAATTGTCAAAATGTGGACTTTTTGTCTTGGTGGTAGTTCATTGCATGTCCGCAACGCCATGGCACCGGCAAACACGGGCAATGCCTGCTGGGGGAGTTTTCTCGCTCCCCTTGTGGCTTTGCCCTGTCAGTCCGCGCTGGTGGGGTGCTGAAAGAACCTGTCCAGCACCGGCATCAACCCCGGAAACTCCAGCGCAAACCGCTCGCGGTTCACGAAGTAGGCCTCGCAGGCCACGGCGAAGAACTCGGACTGCGATGTGGCGCCGTAGGCGTCCAGCCAGGGCGGCTCTGCGCCAAAACGTTCGGCCTTGATGACCGCTTCGCGGAAGTCCCGGTAGGCGGGCTCCCAGGCGTTCCACCAGGCTTCGTAGGCGGCGCGGCCGGTGCGGGCGCCCATGAAGCCGGCGGGCAGGGGCGGGCAGCCGTTGGGTTCGCCGCTTTTCATGTCGAGCTTGTGCACAAACTCGTGCACCACCACGTTGTGGCCGCGCGCGGTGTTTTCGGTGGCGTTGGCCACATGCTCCCAGCTCAGCATGATGGGGCCGCGCTCCATGGCTTCGCCCAGCAGCACCTGGGTGTGCTCGTGCACCACACCGGCTTCGTCCACGGTCTTGCGGCGGGCCACGGCCTCACCGGGGTGCAGCACGATGCCCACAAAGTCGTCATACCAGCCAAGCGCCTTGGCGGGGTCACCCCAATGCAGCAGCGGCAGGCAGGCCTGGGCCGCAATGTCGATGGCCATGGCGTCGGTCACGACCAAACCGTGGGCACCGTGGAATTCCTTGTGGTGCAGGAAGAGGGCGCTGAGTGCGCGCAGCTTGGACTGGTCGTGCAGCGAGAGCGCTGACAAGAAGGGGTAGCGCTGCAGCGTTTGCAGCCACAGCGTGGCTGAGATGTCGGGCACCGGGGCCACGGTGGAGCGCACGTGGCGCCAGAGCCGGTTGAGAAGAGGGGGCATGGCGATCAGGCAGCAGGGAGAAAGCCCCGCGCAGTTCAGGATCGCTGGTAGCTGGGGGTCAGGGTGACCCGTTCCAAGCCCGCGCTGGACAAACGCAGTGTTTCCGCACGGGGGGGCAATGCGGCGGCGTCCCAGTCGCTGAGCACCACGCGCTGCATGCCCGGGGCCAGCGGGTGGCTGGCGGGTTTGTGCGTGTGGCCGTGGATGAGCGTGTGCGCATGGGCTGCCTGCAGCCAGGCGATGGCGGCGGGGCCATCCACGTCGGCATAGGTGGCGCCGGATTGTTTGCGTGCCTCGCTCTCTTGCCGGATGCCGCGCGCCTGCGCACGGCGTGTGGCCAGGGGCTGGGCCAGAAACTGCTGCTGCCATTCGGCGCTGCGCGCCTGCACCCGAAAACGCTGGTAGTCCACATCCTGAAGGCACAGCAGGTCGCCATGGCTGAGCACAAAGCGCTGTTCGCCAAACACCAGCACGGTGGGGTCGGCCAGGCCGGTGATGCCGCAATGCGCCAGGAAGGCCGGGCCCGCCAGAAAGTCGCGGTTGCCGTGCATGAAGTACACCGGCAGGTGCTGCGCAGCGGCCCGCAGGGCGGCGCAGCCTTCGGCCTCGAAGCTGCCGGGCTCCTGCAGCGCGTCGTCGCCCACCCACACCTCGAACAGGTCGCCCAGGATGAAGAGGGCGTCGGCCTGGGTGGTCTGCAGGTAGTGCTGCCAGGCGGCCACGGTGGCGGGCTCGCTGGCCTGCAGGTGCAGGTCTGAAATGAATTCGACCGTGCGCCAGTGCGAGGGAGCGGCGAGCTCCTCGAACCGGGGCACGGTCGTGGTCACGGGAGGGGCTGGGTGGTTCATCCCTTGCGCTGCGGCCTGCGATGGGCGGCCGACACTGGCGCGGCCGCAGCGAGGGACGCCGAGCAAGGGCCGTCCCGCAGCGAGGGCGTCGTCCCCCTTCCCGCAGCGCGTCGCGATGCGAGAGAAGGGGGAAGGCGCGCAGCGCCACAGGGGGATGTCATGCTCAGAGGGCCACAGCCTTCTCGATGATCACGTCTTCCTTGGGCACGTCGTCATGGAAGCCCTTGCGGCCCGTCTTCACGGCCTTGATCTTGTCCACCACGTCGGCGCCGCCAACCACCTTGCCAAACACGGCGTAGCCCCAGCCCTGGGCCGAGGGGGCGGTGTGGTTCAAGAAGCCGTTGTCAGCCACGTTGATGAAGAACTGTGCGGTGGCCGAGTGTGGGTCGCTGGTGCGGGCCATGGCCACGGTGTAGTTGGCGTTCTTGAGGCCGTTCTTGGCTTCGTTCTCGATGGGGGCATCGGAGCCCTTCTGGTTCATGCCGGGCTCAAAGCCGCCGCCTTGCACCATGAAACCGGGGATCACGCGGTGGAAGATGGTGTTGTTGTAGTGGCCCTTGTTCACATAGGCCAGGAAGTTCTCGGTGGACTTGGGCGCGTTGACGGCGTCGAGTTCGAGGGTGATGACGCCGTAGCCGGCGATGTGCAGTTCGACTTGGGGGTTGCTCATGGCGGTGCTTCTTTCAGAAAAAATGAGTCAGCCAGCAATCACTTCACCAGGGTGGCGGAGTTGATGGTGACGGGGGTGGCGGGCACGTTCTGGTGTGGGCCCTTGTTGGCGGTGGCCACGGCCTTGATCTTGTCCACCACGGCCGTGCCTTCGACCACCTTGCCGAACACGGCGTAGCCGTGGCCGTCGGGGCTGGGAGCGTTGAGCATGGCGTTGTCCTTCACGTTGATGAAGAACTGCGAGGTGGCCGAGTCGGGGTTGCCCGTGCGGGCCATGGCGATGGTGTAGGTGTCGTTCTTGAGGCCGTTCTTGGCTTCAAGCGCGATGGGGGCCTTGGTCGGCTTTTGCTGCATGTCGGCCGTGAAGCCGCCGCCCTGGATCATGAAGCCGTCGATCACGCGGTGGAACACGGTGCCGTCGTAGTGCTTGCTGTTCACATAGGCCAGGAAGTTCTCGACCGTCTTGGGCGCCTTGGCGGCGTCGAGCTGCACCACGATGTCACCCATCGAGGTGGCCAGCTTGACCTTGGGGGCGTCTTGCGCGTGGGCAGGTGCTACCGAAAAAATAGCTGCCAGGGCAATACTGGCAAGCGCCAGGGTCGAATTTCTTCTGGAAATCATCCAATCACTCCTTCGAAAAATATCTGCCAATGTTGGCCCCGCCGCGTCCAGTACTGGCGCTTGGCGGGGCCCGTGCGGGCGCCTTCGGCGACTTCGCCGAACGTTACCACCATGGTGTCGGCGGAGTCCGTCCAGCGCAGGTAAGACTTGTCCTTGAGCTGGAGTTCCCGGCCCTTCAGGGCACGGGTCTCGGCCTGCAGCACCTGGGTCCATTCGTCCAGGGGCTTTTTGCGGTAGCTTTGAAAGTCGGGGGCGTAAAAGCCGAGCAGGCGTTTCATGTCACCCTCGGTCTTGGCGGTGCGCCAGGCGTTGAGCACAGCTTCAAACGATTTGCGCTCGGCCGCCACGCTGTGCGGCTGGACCCACTGCAGTTGGCGCGCAATGACCACGGGGGTGGAGCGGGGTTCCACCGTGCGCAGGATGCGCTCCAGGTCGGGGTTGGCCAGCACCAGGCAACCATCTGTGGCCAGCGGCGCGCGCGCGAACTGGTCAGGGGGTGTGCCGTGCAGCCAGATCCCGCTACCGGTCTTGCCCCGGCTTTGGTCGAGCGGGTTGGGGTAGTTGATGGGCAGGGCGCCGGCGCCGTAGAAGTCCTTGAGCGTGGCGGTGTCCAGGCGGCTGGTGATGAAGTAGACCCCGAGTGGTGTGCGCTGGTCGCCTTCGGCCACCTTTTCGATGCCGAGCTTGCCCACCGACGCGTAGTAGTCGGCCACCAGTTTCAGGCCCTTGGGGGTGTTTTCAAACAGGTACAGGCGCGAGCGCGAGGCGTCCACGGCAATGGCGTGGCGCGAGCGGGGCGACAGCTCCAGGAACTGCGCCGGAACACTGTTTTCGGGCGGGCGGCTGCGTTGGGCATCGACCCGCTGGCGCGATTCGGTGCGCAGCTCTGCGAGGGTGGTGGAGGCCTGGAGGCTGCGGGCCGAGTCGGGCTCGGGCGCCACATCGCCCGGGTGGCGAATGGGCCGTGTGCGCGACACCAGCAAATCGCTCACGGCGAGCTGCGCCAGCTGGAAGTTGGGGTAGTCGCGCGCCAGGCTTTCGGCCTGCGCCAGGGCCTCGCGGCCCCGGCCTTCGGCCACGAGCTTGTACACCGCCATCAGGCGGGCTTCGGCCTGGCCGTCGCGCAGGGCGGCGGTGGAGACTGGCGGTGCCGAGGGCGCCGCGCGCCGCGTCTTCTTCTCCTTGTCGCCCTGGGACATCGCGGGGGCGGCCAGAAAAAGGCCCGCCAGGCACAGGGCGGCGGTTGCCGCCAGGCGGCCTGGTGCGGACAAAGGCACGGACATGCGCGGCATCAGGATCGGGTCAGGGCAAAAAAAAAGCCCGCGCAAGAGGCGCAGGCGCCGCGTCGGGGCTCACGATCAACCGCCTGTGGCTTCGCGAACAATGGTCCAGCGGCCGTTGCTGTTCACCAGGTCCAGCGTCTTGCGGCTGGTCACGTTGAGCGCATCGGCGCTATAGGCCTGGCGAAAACGGGCCGTGGCCTTGTCGCCCTGGACCGAGACGGCGATGTCAGACAGCTTCACGCTAATCTTGGACTTACCCACGATGCGCGACTCGCGCTCTTTCTCCCAGGCGGAGCGGTTCTGGTTGCCCGGTGGGTCAAAGGATTTGTCGTAGGCGCCCAGATAGCCCTTCATGTCCTTGGCGGCCCAGGCGGAGGCCCAGGCCTGCACGGCGGCTGTGACGGCCTGGGTGGATGTGTCGCTGGCAGCTGCAGGGATAGGGGCCGGTGCGGGTGTGGGGGCTGCAGCGGCCGGGGCGGCGGCTGGTGCCGGGGCGCTTGCCGCTGCGGGGGCGGGTGTTGCAGGCGCTGCGGCCGGTGCCGGGCGCTGGGTGGCCACCACGGCGGCGGGTGCAGGGGCTGCCGCCGCAGGGCGGCCGGACTTGCTGGCTGCGTCGGCAGAGAACAGTTCGCGGATCAGTGCCAGCTTGGGCTTGACCGTGTTGGCGCTGGTGGCATCCAGCTGCAGGGCCTTGTTGTAGGCCTGGCTGGCCAGCTTGGCGTAGATATCGCCCAGGTTTTCGTGGGCGGTGGCGTAGCTGGGGTTGGTGCGGATCGCCATTTCGAGCGCCGTGCGGGCCTTGTCCAACTGGTTCTGATTGGCGTAGAGCACCGCCAGGTTATTGTAGGGCTCGGGCAGCTCGGGGTACTCTTCCGTCAGCTTGGTGAAGGTAGTGATGGCCTCGCCCTGTTTGCCGCTGTCGGCCTGTGCCACGCCGCGCAGAAAGCGCAATTGCGGGTCACGCGGGGTGGCGGCCAGCCGCTGATCGGCCTTTACCAAGGCTTCTGCCGCCTTGCCCGTCTTGAGCAACTGGGTGATCTCCGTGTAGTCATCGGCATGGGCCACGCCCGCGCCCAGCAGCGCGGTCAGCGCCACCAGGCGCAGAAGTTGTGGAAGGGTGCGGAGGACTGGCTTCATGGGGATTCCGGGGAGTTGGGCAGCGGCCCGCCGGGGCGGGGGCTTATACTGCGGCGGATTGTAGCTGAGGGGGTTGTCATGACGGTACGCTGTTGCCGCGGGTGATTTCGCTGAAGGCCCCTTGCTGGGCCAACCCCCGCCGAGAGCTTTCGCTCCCTGCTGCCGGGTGAACCTTTTCACCCTACCACCCCATCTCCCGTGACTGAAATCCCATGAGTTTGCGCATCTACAACACGCTGTCGCGTGCATTGGAGGACTTTTCCCCGCTCGAACCTGGCCATGTGCGCATGTACGTGTGCGGCATGACCATCTATGACCTGTGCCACGTCGGCCACGCCCGCATGATGATGGCGTTCGACGTGGTGCAGCGCTGGCTGAAAAGCAGCGGCTTGCGCGTCACCTACGTGCGCAACATCACCGACATCGACGACAAGATCATCAAGCGCGCGCTGGAGCGGGGCATCACCATCCGCCAGCTCACCGACGAGATGATCGCCGCCATGCACCAGGACATCGGCCTGCTGGGCATCGAGCCGCCCACCGTGGAGCCGCGCGCCACCGAATACGTGCCCCAGATGCTCTCGCTCATCGGGCAGCTGGAGGGCAAAGGCCTGGCCTACCGTGCGAGCAATGGCGACGTGAACTACTCCGTGCGCAAGTTCGACGGCTACGGCAAGCTGTCGGGCAAGTCGCTCGATGAACTGCGCGCCGGCGAGCGCGTGGCTGTGCTGGACGGCAAGGAAGACCCGCTCGACTTCGTGCTGTGGAAAGCCTCCAAGCCCGAGGAGCCGCCCGAGGCCCAATGGGCCAGCGCGTTCGGCTCGGGCCGCCCTGGCTGGCACATCGAGTGCTCGGCCATGTGCAGCGCCACGCTGGGCGAGACGTTTGACATCCACGGCGGCGGTGCGGACCTGCAGTTTCCCCACCACGAAAACGAAATCGCCCAGAGCGAAGGCGCCAACGGCAAGCCTTTGGCCAAGTTTTGGGTGCACAACGGCTTTGTGCGCGTGGACAACGAGAAGATGTCCAAAAGCCTGGGCAACTTCTTCACCATCCGCGACGTGCTCAAGAGCTACGACGCGGAGACGCTGCGTTTCTTCATGGTGCGCGCCCACTACCGCAGCGCGCTGAACTACAGCGACGCCCACCTGGACGACGCGCGCCAGGCCCTCAAGCGCCTGTACACGGCGCTGAGCCTGGTCGCCCCGGCAGAGATGGCCTCCATCGACTGGACCGGCCCCTGCGCCGCGCGCTTCAAGGCCGCGATGGACGAAGACTTCGGTACGCCCGAAGCGGTGGCCGTGCTGTTCGACCTGGCCAGCGAAGTCAACAAGACCCGGTCGGCCGAGCTCGCCGGGCTGCTCAAGGCGCTGGGTGGTTGCCTGGGCATCTTGCAGGGCGACCCCAAAGCCTTCCTGCAAGCCGGTGCAGGCGCGAACGAGGCCGACATCCAGGCGCAGATCGCCGCCCGTGCCGCCGCCAAGGCCGCCAAGAACTTTGCCGAGGCCGACCGTATCCGCCAGGCACTGCTTGCGCAGGGCATCGTGCTCAAGGATTCCGCCACGGGGACGACATGGGAAGCCGCGCAGTGAGCCCTTGTTTCAAGCGAAATATGCCTCTAGGGCGCGCGGGGTAAGCGGTGGCAGCTTCTAAAAAGATAGCGGGCGACGCCGCGACCCCGCCGCTGGTGCTGGCCACGCCCGACTACTGGGCCGAGGCCTGCAAACACCTGATGAAGAAGGACCGGGTGATGAAGCGCCTGATCCCGCAGTTTGGCGACGCAGCCTTGCAGACGCGGGGGGATGCTTTCACCACGCTGGCGCGCTCCATCGTGGGCCAGCAGGTGTCGGTGACGGCTGCACAGGCCGTGTGGGAGCGTTTTGCTGCGCTGCCACGCGCCATGAAGCCTGGCAGCGTGCTCAAGCTCAAGATCGACGACATGCGGGCTGCGGGCCTGTCGGCCCGCAAGGTGGACTACCTGGTGGACCTGGCCATGCACTTCGAGGGCGGCAAGCTGCACGTCAAGGACTGGGCGGCCATGGACGACGAGGCCATCATTGCCGAACTGGTGGCCATCCGGGGCATTGGCCGCTGGACGGCCGAGATGTTTTTGATCTTCTATTTGATGCGGCCCAATGTTTTGCCCCTGGACGATCCGGGGTTAATCACTGGCATCAGCCAAAATTACTTCTCGGGCGACCCCGTAAGCCGCAGCGATGCCCGCGAGGTGGCCGAGGCCTGGAAGCCCTGGTGCAGCGTGGCAACTTGGTATATTTGGCGGTCGCTGGACCCGCTGCCCGTGGCGTATTGAACGGCTGACGCTGCCTGACGCGCTTTGCAAAACTCGTTACACGTCGGTTACAGTGCGGGCCATTCGTGGCCACCGCTCACCGGTGCGATCCCAAGGAGAAAAACGTTGGCGAAAAAGACCTTTCTGGATTTTGAACAGCCCATCGCTGAACTCGAATCCAAAATCGAAGAACTGCGCTACGTGCAGACCGAGAGTGCCGTCGATATCTCGGAAGAAATCGACCAGCTGAGCAAGAAGAGCCAGCAGCTCACCAAGGACATCTACAGCGAACTGTCGCCCTGGCAGATCACCAAGATCGCCCGCCACCCCGAGCGCCCCTACACGCTCGACTACGTGCGCGACATCTTCACCGACTTTGTCGAACTGCACGGCGACCGCCACTACTCTGACGACCTGTCCATCGTGGGCGGCCTGGCACGCTTCAACGGCCACGCCTGCATGGTGCTGGGCCACCAGAAGGGGCGCGACACCAAGGAGCGCGCCATGCGCAACTTCGGCATGAGCAAGCCCGAGGGCTATCGCAAGGCCCTGCGCCTCATGAAAACGGCCGAG
The DNA here is from genome assembly GCA_018780365.1 of Acidovorax sp. GTDB lineage: Bacteria > Pseudomonadota > Gammaproteobacteria > Burkholderiales > Burkholderiaceae_C > Acidovorax. The sequence continues at coordinate 10,856 of JADMJR010000169.1, forward strand.
AAGTTCAAGCTGCCCGTGTTCACCTTTGTGGACACGCCCGGCGCCTACCCCGGCATCGACGCCGAGGAGCGCGGCCAGTCCGAGGCCATCGGCCGCAACATCTTCGAGATGGCGCAGCTGGAAGTGCCCATCATCACCACGATCATCGGCGAAGGCGGCTCGGGCGGCGCGCTGGCGATCAGCGTGGCCGACCAGGTGGTGATGCTGCAGTACGCCATCTATTCCGTGATCAGTCCCGAGGGCTGCGCCTCCATCCTCTGGAAAACCAGCGAGAAGGCCCAGGAAGCCGCCGATGCCCTGGGCATCACTGCGCACCGCCTGAAGGCGCTGGGCCTGGTGGACAAGATCGTGAGCGAGCCCGTGGGCGGTGCCCACCGCGACCACAAGCAGATGGCCGCCTTCCTGAAGCGCGCTTTGGGCGATGCCTTCCGCCAGGTGGCCGATCTCAAGACCAAAGACCTGCTCGATCGCCGCTACGAGCGCCTGCAGAGCTACGGCCGTTTCAGCGACACCAAGGCCGACAGCCGCTGAGGATGTACCGGGCTGCAGTGCCCATGCCCCCATCGCTGCCCCATGTCAACGGCCCTTTCGGGCCGTTGTTGCTTTGTGGCCTGAATCGCCGCTGAATCACCGGAGTGGCCCGTTTCTCCGCGATAACCCCCACTGGCGCGCACCGTGATACCGGATGTAACATGGTTGACGGCCACCCGTGCGGGTGGATCAAGGGGTGCTCGATGTCGCTTCTGAAGACTCTCAAGGGCCAGATCCTTCTGGTATCGGTCGGTTGTCTGGTGGCGGGGCTGATTGCCCTGACCGTGGCCAACTACCTCACCGCACGATCCCAGGCCTACGCCTCCCTCACGGCGCAGTCGCAGGCATTGGCCCACAGCCACATCGAGGCTTTGCGCGACTGGGCCCGCAGCAAAGCCGCCGTGGTCGAATCGGCGGCGGCCGCCCTGGACGATGCCGATGCCGCCAAGCCGCTCAACATGCTGGCCAAGGCGGGCAACTTCCACACCACCTATTTCGGCTATGCCGACAAACGCACGGTGTTCTCGGAAAAGCAGAACCTGCCGCCTGATTACGACCCCACCGCACGCCCCTGGTACAAGCAGGCTGCGGGCGCCGACGCCTCGGTGCTCACGGCACCCTATGCCGATGCCGGGGGGGCGGGGCTGGTGGTGACCTTTGCCAAGGCTGCGCGTGAGGGCAGCACCGTCAAGGCCGTGATGGCGGGCGATGTGTCGCTGGCGGCCGTGGTGGCCAATGTGGCGTCCATCAAGCCCACACCATCGAGCTACGCTTTTTTGGTGGGCGGCGACGGCAACATCATTGCCCACCCCGAGGTGAAGCTGGCCCTGAAGCCCGCCACCGATGTCGCCCCCGCGCTCACGGCCACGGCACTGGCTGACATGGCCAAGCGCGCTGATCTCACTGCGCTGGACCTGCAAGGCCGCGCCATGCTGCTCACGGTGGCGCCGGTCACCGGCACGCCCTGGCTGCTGGCCATTGCGCTGGATCGGGGCGAGGCGCTGCAGGCTATCAGCACCATGCTGCAGGTGTCGCTGGGCGCGGGCATTGTGGTGCTGCTGGTGGCGCTGGTGGTGCTGGCGGGCATCCTGTCGCAGCGGCTGCGCCGGCTCACCCTGGTGCGCGACGCCATGCACGAGATCGGCGCGGGTGATGGCGACCTGTCGCGCCGCATCGATGCCCAGGGCGAGGACGAGCTGGCCCAGATCGCCGCCAGCTTCAACAGCTTTGCGGGCAAGCTCTCGGGCGTGCTGGCGCAGATCCGCGATGCCAGCAGCTCGGTGCGCGTGGCGGCCGAAGAGATCGCCACCGGCAACCATGACCTGAGCGGGCGCACCGAACTCACGGCATCGAGCCTGCAGGAGACCTCGGCGTCCATGCAGCAGCTCACCGAAACGGTGCGCCACAACGCTGACTCCGCCCGCCAGGCCAACCAGCTGGTGGCCCAGGCGTCCAACGTGGCCCAGCATGGCGGCCAGGTGGTGGGCAATGTGGTCACCACCATGGACCAGATCAATGCCGCGTCGCGCAAGATCAACGACATCATTGGCGTCATCGACGGCATTGCCTTCCAGACCAACATCCTCGCGCTGAACGCGGCGGTCGAAGCGGCGCGTGCGGGCGAGCAGGGCAGGGGTTTTGCCGTGGTGGCCGGTGAGGTGCGCAGCCTGGCGCAGCGCAGTGCCGAAGCGGCGCGTGAGATCAAGACGCTCATCAACACCTCGGTGGAACAGGTGGAGAATGGCTCGCGCCTGGTGCACGACGCGGGCACCACCATGAACGACATCGTGACCTCGGTGCAGCGTGTGACGGACATCATGGCCGAGATCACGGCGTCCACCAACGAGCAGAGCACCAGCATCAATGAGGTAGGCCAGGCGGTTTCGCACCTGGACCAGATGACCCAGCAGAACGCTGCGTTGGTGGAAGAAAGCGCGGCCGCCGCGCAAAGCCTCAAAGACCAATCGGTGCGGTTGTCCGAGGTGGTGGGCACCTTCCGCCTGTCCACCGATGCCTCGCACACGTCGCCGCGTTTGTCGGCACCAGCCGATTGAACCGGCTGGGTAGGGCAAGGGGCCCGTGATAATCGGTGCCCATGTTCTGCTGCCGCCTTGTTGATGCTGCCTTTGGTCTGTGGCCTTGCCTTCGTGTGGGGCGAGGGCGGCCGACATGACCCAGTCTTTTGAGGCGGCCCTGCAGTCCTTTGCGCCTGCACTGCCGCTGGCGGTGGGGCTGAGCGGAGGGGCGGATTCAACAGCCTTGCTGCTGGCCTGCGCCCGGCGCTGGCCCGGGCAGGTGCAGGCCATCCATGTGCACCACGGCTTGCAGGTGGCGGCCGATGGCTTCGAGCAGCATTGCACCACTTTGTGCCAAGGCCTCAGTGTGCCGCTGTGGGTGGAGCGGCTGGACGCCCGCCATGCCCCTGGCCAGAGCCCCGAAGATGCCGCCCGGCAAGCAAGATACAAGGCTTTTGAGGCCGTAGCGCTAGCCAGTAAAGCGCAGAGTGCTATTCAATCGATAGCAATTGCGCAGCATGCGGACGACCAGGCCGAGACTCTGCTGCTGGCCCTGTCGCGCGGTGCGGGGGTGGCCGGGTTGGCGGCCATGCCCGCCCGCTGGGAGCGCGCTAGCCTGGCCTGGCACCGGCCCTTGTTGCAGGTGGCGGGGGCGGATGTACGCCGCTGGCTGCGCGCTCAAGGGCAGGCCTGGGTGGAAGACCCCACCAACACCGATGAGCGCTTCACGCGCAACCGCATCCGGGCGCAACTGCTGCCCGCCTTGGACATGGCGTTTCCGTCCTTTCGCGACACTTTTGCACGTTCGGCCGCCAATGCTGCCCAGGCGGCCGAATTGCTGGACGAACTGGCGCAGCAGGACCTGGCCCTGGTAGGAGCGCCCCCGGAGATCAAGGCCCTGCAAGGGCTCAGCCGCGCGCGGCAGGCCAATGTGCTGCGCCACTGGCTGCGCGCGACCCACCACACCACCCCTGCTGCAGCGCAGCTCGGTGAGCTGCTGGACCAGATCCTTGCCTGCACCACGCGTGGCCACCACATCCGCATCAAGGTGGGGCGTGGCTTTGTGGTGCGGTCCGGGCCCAGGCTCGATTGGTCCAGTCCGTAGGTTCTGATGCACGTGTTTTCCTGCGCCCCGCCTGGGACACCGACACCAACGAAGAAGCCCAATCAGGCACGCTGATCACTTTTGAGGAAGACGACAAAATGGAGCAAGCCGCTGTATCCGGCGTCGCTTTCAACCGCGACGAAACCAAGATCTCCGTGCTGGGCGTGCCCGACAAGCCCGGCATCGCCTACCGGATCCTGGGCGCCGTGGCCGAAGCCAACATCGAAGTGGACGTGATCGTCCAGAACGTGAGCAAGGACGGCAAGACCGACGTCAGCTTCACCGTGCACCGCAGCGACTACGCTCGCACCCTGGGCCTGCTCAAGGAGAAAGTGGTGCCTGCGCTGGGCGCGCAGGAAGTCGTGGGCGACACCGGCATCTGCAAGGTCAGCATCGTTGGCATCGGCATGCGCAGCCATGTGGGCGTTGCAGCCAAGATGTTCCGCGTGCTGAGGGAAGAGGGCATCAACGTCCAGATGATCTCCACCTCCGACATCAAGACCTCGGTCGTGATCGACGAAAAGTACATTGAGCTGGCCGTGCGCAGCCTGCTCAAGGCGTTCGAGCTGGACCAGCAAGCCGCCTAACCTGCCGGAACTGCCTCCAAAATGAGGCATAATAGTGGGATTGGAAACGTGACCGAGTGGCCGAAGGTGCTCCCCTGCTAAGGGAGTATGG
>JADMJR010000034.1 GCA_018780365.1 Acidovorax sp.
GCCCTTCGGCCAGCTGCAACCCCACCACCAGCACCGAATACACCGGCACCATCGGTGTGCCGATTCCGGGCACCTACATGAAGCTGATCGACGACGAGGGCCGCGAGGTCACCACGCTGGGTGAGCCCGGCGAGATCGTCATCAAGGGCCCCCAGGTGATGGCCGGTTACTGGCAGCGCCCCGACGAGACCGCCAAGGTCATGACCGACGACGGCTACTTCAAGTCCGGCGACATCGGCGTGATGGATGCGCGCGGCTACTTCAAGATCGTGGACCGCAAGAAGGACATGGTGCTGGTCAGCGGCTTCAACGTCTACCCCAACGAGGTCGAAGAGGTGGTGGCCAACTGCCCCGGCGTGCTCGAATGCGCGGTGGTGGGTGTGCCGGATGAAAAGACCGGCGAAGCCGTCAAGCTCGTCATCGTGAAGAAGGACCCCGCACTCACCGAGGCGCAGGTCAAGGAGTTCTGCCGCCACGAACTCACGGGCTACAAGCAGCCCCGCGTGATCGAGTTCCGCACCGAGCTGCCCAAGACCCCCGTGGGCAAGATCCTGCGGCGTGAGCTGCGCGACAAGAAATAACGGGCGTGGCGGCGCACCGGCTTTTGCGCGCCACAATCCACAGGCGGCTTCGGCCGCCTTTTTTCATGGCCGCGCCACTAGTACTGCGACCCGGAAGTATCGAAACATGAAATCGCGTCTTCGCACGCATGGCGGCGTTGCAAATCCTCGCAATAGCACTGGCTATTGCTGCGGTTTGCGCCTTGCCCTGCGTACGAATCCATCAATTTCATTGTGTTCCTCTACTTCCGGATTGCAGTACCAGGGCTGCGGCTGCGCGCCATGGTGCCATGGCAGATCCGAGGGTTTTTGTATGAGTACCGCCATCCTGAGTGCACTGACCGAAGAGCAAAGCTCGCTGGTCCAGCACCTTGCCCATCCCCAGCGCGTGATGCATGCGGGCCGCGCTTTTTGGCAGGGGGAGCTGCAGGACCGGCGCGTGGTGCTGGCGCTGTCGGGCATTGGCAAGGTGGCGGCTGCCACCACGGCGACGGCGCTGATCGAACATTTTGGCGTGGCGCGCATCGTGTTTACCGGGGTGGCCGGGGGCGTGGGGGAGGGGGTGAACGTGGGCGATGTGGTGGTGGCGCAGGACTATGTGCAGCACGACATGGATGCCTCGCCGCTGTTTCCGCGCTGGGAGCTGCCAGGTTACGCACGCACCCGCCTGGCCTGCGACCCCGTATTGACTGCTCTGCTTTTGGAAGCGGCTAGGGCATGTGTGGCGGGCGGTAGCGGCCAATTTGGCCTGAAAAGCGCGGCGGGGCAGGCCCGCCATCGCGTGCACCACGGCCTGGTGGCCAGTGGCGACCGCTTTGTCTCGGCTGCGGCTGAGTCGCAGCAGTTGCGCGCCGCGCTGCAGGGCGCCGGGCATGACGTGCTGGCGGTGGAGATGGAAGGCGCTGCCGTGGCCCAGGTCTGCCACGACTACGGCGTGCCTTTTGCCGCCGTGCGCACCATCTCGGACCGCGCCGACGACACCGCCCATGGCGACTTCGCGCTGTTCGTGCAGACCGTGGCCAGCCGCTATGCCGAACACATGGTGCAGACGCTGCTTCGAATGCTATAAATTTAATAGCTTAAAGAACAATGTGGACGCGCGCAGAGGCCGAATTTTGCTCAAATTTCCAGCAAAAATCCGCCTGCGGTGTCCGTCGTAGCAGCACCAAGCCAAGGGCGCGCCCCATACCAGCGCCACCGCGGAACCGGCTCCGCCGGGCCGCTGGAGGCGTCCCCCCTCGGGGGGGAAGGCGCGCAGCGCCACAGGGGGGCTACTTCAACCAGCCGCGCTTGCGGAAATACCACATGGGCCCGAGCGCACTGGCCACCATCAGCGCAAGCGCATACGGGTAGCCCAGCGACCAGTCCAGCTCGGGCATGAACTTGAAGTTCATGCCGTACACGCTGGCGATCAGCGTGGGCGGCAGCAGCGCCACGCTGGCCACCGAGAAGATCTTGATGATCTTGTTCTGGTTGATGTTGATGAAACCGACCGTGGCGTCCATCAAGAAGTTGATCTTGTCGAACAAAAACGCCGTGTGGTTGTCCAGCGACTCGATGTCGCGCAGGATCTGGCGGGCTTCCTCGAACTGCTCGGAGTTGAGCATCTTGCTGCGCATCATGAAGCTCACGGCGCGGCGCGTGTCCATCACGTTGCGGCGGATGCGGCCGTTCAAGTCTTCCTGGCGTGCAATGGCGGCCAGCACCTCGCCCGCGCGGGCGTCGGTCACGTCGCCGGCCAGCACCTGGGTGCTGACTTTCTCCAGCTCGTCATAGATGCCTTCGAGCGTGTCGGCCGAATATTCGGCGTCGGCGTCGAACAGCTTGAGCAGCACTTCCTTGGCGTCTTCGATGAGGCCCGGCGCGCGGCGGGCGCGCATGCGCAGCAGGCGAAACACCGGCACGTCTTCGTCGTGGATGGAAAACAGCACGCCCCGGCTCTTGAGGTTGGCGTTGTGCTGGTTCAGGATGAAGGCCACGCGCACCGAGCGCGGGTCTTCGTCGTCGTCGATCAGAAAGTCGCTGCGGATGTGCAGCTCGCCGTTGTCTTCTTCGTAGAAGCGGGCGGATTCCTCGATGTCCTCGTCCATCGCATCCTCGGGGATGGACAGGCCGTAGTGCTGCTTGATCCAGCGTTTTTCTTCGAGGGTGGGGGCTTCCAGGTCCACCCAGATCGGTTGGAAGCGGGTGAGTTCTTCCAGGGACTCGATTTCTTCCTGGAACAGCCGGCCATTGGCGAGCGTAAAGATGTTGAGCATGGGCTCACTCCCTTTGTAATTGGCGTCTGCGGTGGGGGTCAGGGGTTGCTTTCAACCCCACGGCAGGCCGGGAGCTGAAAGCTACCAACTCGGGTAGGTTTCCAAGGAGCTTTCTCCGTCAAAAAATGCAAGCGCCGGATTATCGCACCGGGTCCGCCGAAGCGCCCGTGGCATCACCGGCCTGGTTCATGCCGGGCTGGATGCCCGCACGGTGGCCAGGGCGCGGCACAGGTCGGCCCAGGCGGCGGCTTTGTTGTCTTGCGAGCGCAGCAGAAAGGCCGGGTCATAGGTGACCACGGCAGGGCAGCCCGCCAGCTGGTGCGGGCCTGCACGCAGGCGGCCCAGCGGCTCGGTGCGGCCCAGGGCTGCGCGTGCGGCCACATGGCCCAGCACCAGCACCATCGCGGGCTGCAGCGTGGCCACGGTGTCGGACAAGGTGGTGGGGATGTGGGCGCTGGCTTCCATGCCGGGCCCTGGCCGCTCCAGCGCCGCGAGGAACACACGCGGATGCCGGTGCAGTTGCATGGCGCGCAGCATGTTGTCCAGCAAGCGCCCGGCGTCGCCGCCCAGCGGGTCGGTGGGGGTCAGGCTTTCTGCCACGATCAGCCAGCCATTGCCCAGGCCAGCGGGGGTCTGCGCCGGGTCTGCCGTGGGGTACAGCGCTTGTGCGGCATGCAGTGCCAGCGCCGGGGCAGCGGGCCCGGTGGTGGCTGGGGCCGCTGCCGGGGGCTGGGGCGCCGGGGCACGCGGTGCGGCCGTCGCTGCGGGCGCTGCTGGCGCTGTTGGTGGCGCAGCGGGGGTTGCCGAGGGGGGCGCCGTGGGGTGGGCGGTGGCGCCCCGGGTGGGCGCTGGGGCCATGGGTGCCTGCGCGGCCGGCGCTGCTGCGGGTGGCGGGCCCCACACGGTGACGCCCATTTCTTGCAGCATGGCGCGCTGGCGCGCATCGAGGTGAAGGCTCATACAGGCGGGCAGTCGGTGGGTTCGTGGCAGGAGGGCGGGTGGGCGGTCACAGGGCCAGGCTCATGACCACGGCGTCCTCGCGCTGGCCATTGTCTGCCGGGTAGTAGCGCTTGCGGTCGCCCACACGGCGGAACCCGTGGGCCTGGTAGATGGCCTGGGCGCGCAGGTTGCTCACGCGCACCTCCAGCCACAGCCATTGCGCGCCGCGCCCGCGCGACCACAGGGCCAGCGCATCGAGCAGCACACGCGCCCAGCCCTGGCGCTGGAACTCGGGGGTGACGGTGATGTTGAGCAGGTGCACTTCGTCCACCCCCATCATGGCCACGAAGTAGCCCAGCAGGTGGTCACCCGCCAGCAGCACCTGCGCCTGGTAGCCCGAGGCCAGCGCGTCGGTGAAGTTGCCGCGTGTCCAGGGGTGTGGGTAGGCGCGTTGCTCCACGGCGAGCACGGCGTCGAGTCGGGCCAGCGTGAGCGCTTCAAAGCGTGCCTCGGGGCGGGCCGAGGCGGTGTCGTCTGCACCAGAGGAGGAGGGGGTGGGCAAGGCGCTCATGCGGGGTCTCGGGGCGTGGCCGCCGCCTGGGCGGCGCGCAGGGCGGCCCGTTCGGCGGTGGTTTGCGCCACCTTATCGCGGATGTAGCGCGGCAGGGCATCGCTGGCGGCCACGGCAGCGCCGGCGGCGATCAGGGCGGGTGCCAGGCGCAGCAGGGCCATGGCGGTGGGCAGCGCCGTGACATGGTGGGCGCCGGGGGCCAGCCGCTCGCCATAGGGCGCGCGGGCATTGCCCGCCACCGTCCAACCTGCGGGCACCTGCACGGATTCAGGTTTGCCCAGGCCAAAGTCGGCGTCGGCCAACCATTGGCCGCTGGCCGCCTGCCATTCGCAGCGCGTGTGGTAAACCTCGTCCATGCGCGCGTCCAGCACGGCCACGACCTGGGTGCAGCCAAACTGTTGGCGGGCCTCTTCGGCCACGGCGAGCAGGGTGTCCACGGGCAGCACGGGCACGCCCTGCCCGCCACGCGCTCCAAAGGCCAGCCCTTGGGCCACGGCACAGGCGGTGCGCAGGCCAGTGAACGAGCCGGGGCCGCGCCCGAAGGCAATCGCATCCAGCGTCTGGAACGACAGGCCGGCCTGTGCCATCAGGGCGCGCACTGTCGGGATCAGCGCGGCCGAGGCCTGCGCCCCGCCGGGCCCCTGGTGCTGCCAGACGCCATCGCCGTGCTGTACGGCGATCGAAAGGGTGTCGGTGCTGGTGTCGAAGGCGAGCAGATTCATGGGCCTGGGGTTGTCTTGTGCGTGTGCGTGTACGGGAAGGCGGGGTCAGGGAGCAGCGCGGTGCGGTGCTGCGGGGGCTGAGGCTGCCGGGGCCGGGCTTTTGCGCAGCACGCCCACAAGGATACCGGTGGTCACCAGCAGCAGCCCGGCGACAAGGTTCCAGTGCATCGGCTCCCCCAGAAAGAGCACCGCCCCCATGGCCGACAGCCCGGGCACCAGCGCCGTGATCATGGTGGAGCGCACCGGGCCGAAGTGCTGGATCATGCGCGTGAACGCAATGCCCGAGACCACCACCGAGCCGCCGCCCTGGAACACCATCTGGAAGGCAATTTCACTCCAGGGCGCCACCGCCAGGTGGCTGGTCACAGCGCCCAGTGCCACCAGGAGGGCGTAGGCGGGCACATACACCATGCACGCAAAGGCCGTGATGGCGATGGTGGCCTGCACCGCATCCACCGCGTGGCGCCGTGCCAGCACGCTGTAGGTGGCCCAGCAGGCGGCGGCCAGCATGAACAGCAGGTCGCCCTTCCAGACATCTCCGCCCGCGAACGCGGCCAGCAGGCTGCTTCCCCCCACCAGCAGGTCCCCCGCAACGATCAGCGCCAGCCCGGCGGCTCGCAGCGGTGTGAGGTGGTCGCGCAGCAGCCGGGCGGCCAGCAGTGCCGTCCACAGCGGCAGGCTGCCGGGCATGAGCACTGCGGCATGTGTGGCCGGTGCGTGAAAGAACCCCGCATAGGCCAGCATGGCGTAAAGCAGCCCGCCAAAGGTTCCCAGCAGCGCCGTGGTGCGCAGCGGCAGGGGCGAGATGCCCGCCAGGCTGGAGGGCAGGGCGGCCGAGCCCGGCGCTGCGGTGCGCCGCCGCACCATCCACCAGCCCCAGGGCAACAGCACCAGGCTGGCGCCGGTGATACGCAGCAGGGCAATGTCAAACGGCGTGAGCGTGCGCTGGGCCGAGGCGCGGGCAATGACGATGAAGCCCGTCCAAATGGTGACCGTCACAACGGCGGCCAGCAGGCCCATGGCACGAGGAGAAAAACGCATCGGGGGATTATCGGTGTCCGCTGCTGCTGGCGCTGGCCTGTGGTTTGCATGCCCCGCTGGCACCGGGCCGGGCGATAGACTCGCCCGCATGCTGTGTATTCCTGATTTTCGGCGCCGCCCCGGGTGGTGCGACGCCCCTGCGGGGGGGGTGCTGGGGGCTGCGGGCCTTTTTGTCGCTTTGGGTGTTGCCACCGCTGTGGGCGGGGTGGGCAGCGCGTTGGCCCAGACCCCGCCAGTGGCGGCCTCCAACACCCTGCCGCCCGAGATCGAGGCGGCCCTGGTCCGCGCCAGGCTGCCGCGCGAGGCGCTGGCGGTGATGGTGGTCGATGCGCAACCAGGGGGCAGGGCGGCCCCCCGCCTGGCGCACCGGGCGCAGGTGCCCGTCAATCCGGCGTCGGTGATGAAGCTGGTGACCACTTACGCGGCGCTGGAGCAACTGGGCCCTGCGTATGTGTGGAACACCCCGGTCTATGTGCAGGGCACGGTTCAGGACGGCAGCTTGCGTGGCAACGTCTATGTCCAGGGGCAGGGCGATCCCAAGCTGGTCATGGAACGCCTGTGGCTGCTGATGCGCCGCCTGCAGGGCCAGGGGATCCAGGTGATCGTGGGCGACATCGTGCTGGACCGCACCGCGTTCGATGTGCCAGAGCACGACCCCGCGCGTTTTGACGGCGAGCCCCTGCGGCCCTACAACGCGGCGCCCGATGCGCTGCTGCTCAACTACAAGTCGTCGGTGATGACCTTTGTGCCCGATGCGGCCGCAGGGCTGGCGCGCATCCAGTACGACCCGCCCCTGGCTGGCGTGGTGCGCCAGGCCACCGTGGCGCTGGCGGCGCCCGGTACCGAATGTGGCGACTGGCGGGGCGCCCTGCGGGCCGAGCTGGCCGACCCTGCGAAGGTGAGCTTCCAGGGCGTGTACCCGGCCGCGTGCGGCGAGCGCGTGTGGCCCGTGGCCGCCGCCGACCCACGCGGTTTTGCGGCGCGCGCGGTGGAGGGTATGTGGCGCGAGCTGGGAGGCAAGCTCACCGGCAGCGTGCGTGACGGCAAGGTGCCCGCAGGCCTCAAGCCCGCGTTCGTGGTCACGTCACCCGCCCTGGCCGAGGTGGTGCGCGACGTGAACAAGTACAGCAACAACGTGATGGCACAGCAGGTGTTTCTGACCCTGGCGCTGCAGAAGAACGGAGTGGCGACCTTTGACGGCGCGCGCGAGGTGCTGCGCCAGTGGTGGTTGGCCCGTCTGGGCGATGCAGAACAGCCGCTGGTGGACAACGGCGCCGGCCTGAGCCGCGAGGCCCGCCTGACCGCACAGGCGCTGGCCCGCATGCTGCAGGTGGCCTGGGCGTCCCCAGCCATGCCAGAGCTGCTGGCCTCGTTGCCCATCTCTGGCGTCGATGGCACGCTGCGCCGCAGCCAGAGCCGCGCGGGCACCGCCCACCTCAAGACCGGCAGCCTGCGCGACGTGATGGCCGTGGCAGGCTATGTGCACGCGGCCAGCGGACGGCGCTATGTGCTGGTGGCGGTGGTCAACCACGCCAGTGCGGGGGCCGCGCGGCCTGTGCTCGACAGTCTGATCGACTGGACGGCGCGCGACCAGTGAATGAATACCTGAACCATTGGCGCAGCCCCTGCGCACTGCCCACCATGCAACTCCAAGAACTGATCGGCTACCTGGCCGCCGCCCTCACCACCTGCAGCTTTGTGCCCCAGGCGCTACAGACCTTCCGCACGCGGGACGTGAGTGGCATCTCCCTGGGCATGTACAGCGTGTTCACGGCGGGAGTGGCGCTGTGGCTGGCCTATGGGCTGGCCCTGGCCGCCTGGCCCATCGTGGTGGCCAATGCCATCACGCTGGCGCTGGCCGGCACCATTTTGGGCATGAAGCTGCGGTACGGCGCGCGTGGCGCCGACTGAGCCCGGGCCGGTCATGGCCTGGAGTGTGTCGCTTAGGCGTCTTCGTGCCAGATTTCCCGCGTTATCCCCTATAGATGCTGCAGCGCAGGTGCGCGCACGATGCGTCGTTCTTTACTGACCCGAGGTATCCATCCATGACCTGTTTTCGCCTTACCTGTGTAGCCGCTGCTGCGGTCCTGCTTGTCGCCTGCGGTGGCTCCGACGACCCGGCGCGTGGCGCGCTGATTGACCCGCCAGCCGTGCTCACCACGCTGACTGCGGCGCAGATTGATGCCAGCACTTCCAGCAGCGGCCTGCAGGGGCTCACCGGCAAGGCGAAATGCGATGTGAAGGTGGTCTCGCTGAACTACGCCACCGTGGGCGCCAAGGGCACAGAGAACACCAATGCCTCGGGCGTGATGCTTGTGCCTGCGGGCAGCTGCACCACGGCGGCGCCGCTGGTGGCTTACGCCAAGGGCACCGACATGCAAAAGCCCCGCACCCTGGCCAACCCGCAGGACACCGAAACCTTCCTGCTGGCTGCCATGTACGCCGCCCAGGGCTATGCGGTGGTGGCCACCGACTACCTGGGTTTTGCCAAGTCGAGCTACAGCTACCACCCCTATCTGCACGCCGACTCCGAAGCCACCTCGGTCATCGACTCGGTGCGTGCTGCGCGCAATGCGGCGGGTACGGTCGGGGCCAGCCTGTCGGGCAAGGTCATGTTCACGGGCTACTCGCAGGGTGGGCATTCGTCGATGGCGGCGCACCGGGCTGCCGAGCGCGACCATGCGACAGAGTTCAGCGTTGTGGCCGGTGCGCATCTGGCGGGCCCCTACAACCTGTCGGGCTCGTTGCGCATCCCTGACGCGATTGCGGGCGTGCAATTCTTCGTGCCCTACCTCGTGACCTCGTGGCAGAAGGTTTACGGCGACGTTTACACAGACGTGAAGCAGGTCTTCAAGGCCCCGTATTCGGGCTATATCGAAACCCTGCTGCCCAACCCGACCATGACCTACGCGACGCTGCTCACCTCTGGCACCTTGCCGGCTGGCACGCCCAACCAGGCGCGTGACGCGCTGTTCCAGTCCGACTTCATCACGGGCTCGCAGACCAGCACCACCCACCCGCTGTACCTCGCCGCCAAAAAGAACGACCTGCTGGGCTGGAGCCCCAAGGCGCGTGTGCTGCTGTGTGGCGGTGCAGGCGATCCCACCGTGCCGCCAGCCATCCACCAGCAGGTCATGAAGGCCGATTTCGACAGCCGGGGGCTGACCAACGTGGCTTCGGTCGATGTCGATGCGGCCATCCAGGCCACCTTCGGCCCCGGCGGGAAGGCTCCCACCGATCCGACATCGGCTGCGTTTGCGACCTACTACGGCGCCTACCATGGCACCTACGAGCCGCCGTTCTGCCACGCCCAGGCCCGCGCCGTGTTTGACGCGGTCAAGTAAGCGACCTGGCATACGGCCCCAAGAAAAAGCCGACCCTCGGGTCGGCTTTTTTGTGGCTTGCAGCACCTGCGCCCAGGGCGCCGGTACCAGCGAGCTGGTGAATCGCCCGCTTACCAGCGTGCGCGCAGGCGGTCGTAGGCGTAGGTGCCGAACTGGCGCTGCGCCGACGGGGTCAGGTACACGGAGTCGGCAAACACGTAAGACGCCTGGTTGGCGCCCGACAGCAGCGTGGAGCTGTTGCACAGGGCGGAGTTGATCTTGCCTGCGCCGATACCGATGCCATTGGTGGCGTCTACCGAGGTGCACACGGCCGTGGTGGCGTTGTTGAAGCCGTAGTTGCCGGGCACGCTGGTGTACAGGTTCACGTAATAGGCCGAATCCACATACAACACGTTGGCGCCCAGGTCCACGATGCCCACCAGCAGGCCATCGTTGAAGCGGCTGCTGGCGTCGGTCAGCAGGGCTTCGCGGCCAATGGTCTTGGCCCAGGGGGTCTTGCTCAGGTCATAGGTGCCGGTCACCACCACATACTTGGCGCCGGCATTCACGAGGCGGCGCACCTGGGCGGCCATCTCTTCGCCGGCCTTGCGTGCGGCGGCCACCATGGCGGCTTCGGTCTGGGTGCCTGCGTTCACGGCCGCCATGCCCGCGATCACGTCGCTGATGCCGCCGCTCACGATCACCAGGTCGTTGTTCACAAAACTGCCGCTGGCCAGGAAGGTGTCGATCTGTTCGGTGATCGTGCGGGTGCTGGTGTTGCCCGCCGCATCCGGCTTGGCACTGACGCGTGCGTTGCCCGTGGCGTAGCTGGTGCCTCCGGCGGACACGGGCGTGAGGGCCTTGCCGTAGTTGGTCACCACCTGCAAGGTCCAGTTGTTGACGCTGCCGTCGTTGACGGTGTAGCGCGCCCCGTTTTGCCCCACATCGCTCATGGCGTCGCCGAACGCGATGAAGCGTTGGGGCGAGATGGCCGATTCAGTGGTGCTGGAACCGCAGGCCGCTAGCAACGCGGCCGACGCACATGCGGCGACCATGACGGTGCGGCGCATCCAATTTGCTGCCATGTATTTCTCCAGAAAAGTGGGGGGTAGTTTAGCGGGGCAATGTCAAACCATGTAAAGCGGCCCGGTCCCCGGGGACACCGCGAAGCGGCTCAGGGGGTTTCAAGCCTACGCGGCGGCTGCGCGTTGCAATCGGTCGCGCACACCTTCCCAGTCGGGCGCGGGGGGCGGTGTTTCGATCCAGATCAGTTTTACCCCTTCGTCGTCAAAGCTGCGCAGCACGGCAAACAGCTGCTGGGCGGCCGCTGCCGCATCGTCGGGCATGCGCCGCATCACGAGCCGGGACGAATGTGTGCGCAGTGCACAACGGGCATAAACCGCAATGTGGGCCGCCTCGGCACCCAGCAGGTCCAGGCTGGTCTGCAGGGCTTTGGCATCCATCAGCCGCACCTTGGCGGCGGGGGCATAGTGGGCCTCCAGTGTGCCCGAGGCGCGGGGGGTGAGCGCGGGCATGTCGTCCTTGGACAGCGGTGCAATGCCGCAGGCGGCCTCAATCTGCTCGCGCGTGATGGCGCCCGGGCGCAACAGCACAGGCACGCCGCGGGTGCAGTCCACGATGGTGCTTTCGATGCCTACTTCGCACGGGCCACCATCGAGCACCAGCAGGTCGGCGCCCAGCTCGTCCTGCACATGCCGGGCGGTGGTGGGGCTCACGCGGCCAAAGCGGTTGGCGCTGGGGGCGGCCACACCCCACACGGGCGGGCCACCCTGGGCCGTGCCATCGTCGGGCGCTGCACAGGCCAGCAGCAGGGCATGCGCCACCGGGTGGGCCGGGCAGCGCAGGCCCACGCTGTCCTGGCCGCCGGTGGCGGCCGTGGCCACGCCGGGCAGGCGCGGCAGGATGAGGGTCAGCGGGCCGGGCCAGAAGGCGTCGACCAGCTTCTGCGCAAAGCCGGGCACCTCGCTGGCGAAGTGCGCGATGCCCTGGGCGTCGGCCACATGCACGATGAGCGGGTGGTCGCTGGGCCGCCCCTTGGCCGCGAAGATCTGCGCCACGGCGGCATCGCTGCTGGCGTCGGCGGCGAGGCCATACACGGTTTCGGTGGGCAGGCCCAGCAGCGCGCCGCTGCGCACGGCGCGCGCGGCGGTGGCGATGGCCTGGGGGTCTTTGCCGTCGAGGATCATGGTGATGGCGGGCCTCAGAAGGGCTCGATGCCCAGCAGCGCGGCAGCCTTCAGGGCCGTGGCGCGCGCCGTGCCGGCCGTGGGGCCGGTGACGTTGAGGTGCCCCATCTTGCGGCCCCGTTTGGCTTCGTGTTTGCCGTACAGGTGCAGGTGTGTGCCGGGCAAGGCCAGCACCTGGTCCCACGGGGGCGTCTGCTCGGTATCCCCATGGGCAAACCACAGGTCGCCCAGCAGGTTGAGCATCACGGCGGGGCTGTGCTGGCGCGGCTGCGTGAGCGGCAGGCGGGCCATGGTGCGCACCTGCAGCTCGAACTGCGACACGTCACAGGCGTTCTGGCTGTAGTGGCCGCTGTTGTGGGGGCGCGGGGCGATTTCGTTCACCACCAGGCTGCCGTCCTGCAGCATGAAGAATTCCACGCAGAGCACGCCGACGTACTGCAGACCGTTTGCTATCGAAATTGCAGCTGCTACCGCTTGCTGGATCAGCGCAGGAGGCAAATTTTGCTCAAAAACCTCCGTCACGGCCAGGATGCCGTCGCGGTGCAGGTTGCGCTGCACGGGCAGGTGCACGGCGGTGCCATCGTGGCCGCGCGCCACGAGCACCGAACATTCCAGTGCCAGCGGCAGCATTTTCTCCAGCACGCAGGGCACTTGGCCGACCGAATCCCAGGCAGCGGCCAGTTCGGCAGCGGTTTTCACGCGGACCTGGCCTTTGCCGTCGTAGCCCATGCGGGCCGTTTTCACGATGCCAGGCAAGAGATCGGCGGACACTGCGGCCAGTTGCCCGGCCGTTTCGATCACGGCATACGGAGCGCAAGGCACACCGCAGGCCACAAAGTGGGCCTTTTCCCGGGCGCGGTCCTGCGCCACCGACACCGCACTGGCGGCGGGCGACACGGGCCGCAGGGCGGCCAGCGTGGCCAGTGCGGCGGCGGGCACGTTCTCGAACTCGGTGGTCACCGCATCCGACAGGCGGGCCAGCTCGGCCAGGCCTTGCGGGTCTTCATAGCCCGTCTGGATGTGGTGGTGGCTCACCAGCCCGGCGGGGCTGGTGGGGTCGGCGTCGAGCACGGCGGTGAAGTAGCCCATGGCCTGCGCCTGGTGCACAAACATGCGGCCCAGCTGGCCACCGCCCAGCACGCCCAGCGTGCTGCCGGGCAACAGTGGAGCCCCCACGCTTGCCACTGCGTGTGCGGCGCTGCCCCCCAGCACTGGCATGGCCTGCACTTTGCTGGTCCATGGGGCCTTCGCGCCCTCGGGCGGCCGAGCGGCGCTCAATGGCTTGGCAGAATCGGTCATGCGGTGGGCGGCAGGGTCATGTTGCGGGCCACCTCGGTCTGCTCGGTGCGGAAGGTCTCCAGCCGCTCGCGCAGCGCGGGGCTTTCATTGGCCAGCAGGGCCACGGCAAACAGCGCGGCGTTGGCGGCGCCCGCCGTGCCAATGGCAAACGTGGCCACGGGGATGCCCTTGGGCATCTGCACGATGGAGTGCAGCGAATCCACACCCTGCAGGTGGCGGCTGGCCACGGGAACGCCCAGCACGGGCACCGTGGTCTTGGCGGCGATCATGCCGGGCAGGTGGGCGGCGCCCCCGGCGCCAGCGATGATGGCCTTGAGGCCCCGGCCGGCGGCGGCCTCGGCGTAGGCGAACATGTCGTCGGGCATGCGGTGGGCCGAGACCACGCGGGCCTCGTGGGCGATGCCGAACTGTTCAAGAATCTGCACTGCATGCTGCATGGTGTCCCAGTCGCTGCTGGAACCCATGACCACGCCGATCTGGATGGGTTTCATGGTGGTTGGAGGGTGGCGGCAGCGCGCAGGGCCTGCCGCACCACAATAGGTGGAACCCGTGATTTTACTTTTTGCGTCCCCCTACCCCATCCGGGGCTGTTCCCATGGGCCAAAATAGCGCGAACCCACCAGCTCCACCGGCCTTGGCCCGGCACCCACCACCATGATTGACGTCACCGTAGAGAACTTTGAAGCCGAGGTGGTTGCCGCCTCGATGAACGTGCCCGTGCTGGTGGACTTCTGGGCCCCCTGGTGTGGCCCCTGCAAGTCGCTGGGCCCGGTGCTGGAAAAGCTCGAAACCGAATACGCCGGCCGATTCAAGCTGGCCAAGATCGACTCCGACCAGGAGCAGCAGCTCGCCGGCATGTTCGGCATCCGCAGCATTCCCACCTGCGTGCTGCTCATGAATGGTCAACCCGTGGACGGTTTCATGGGCGCCCTGCCTGAAGGCCAGGTGCGCGCCTTCCTCGACAAGCATGTGCCCACCGCCGAAGAAATGGTGGCCGACGCCGAGGAAGAAGAAGCGCAGGAGGCCCTGGCCGATGGCGACACCGGCACGGCCCTCGAAAAACTGCAGCACGCGGTGGTAACCGACCCATCCAACGACGATGCGCGTTTTGACTACGTCAAGCTCCTGCTGCAGCTGCGCCGCGAGGACGATGCCAAGGTCGCTTTTGCCCCCGTGATCGCCAAGGCCGCGGGCTCGCGCAAGCTGGGTGCGCTGAAAGTTTGGATGGATGCTCTTGATTTTGTAGCTGCTAGCGCTTATGGAGAGGGCGCAGGAGCCGATTTTGATTCAAAGATTGCAGCGAACAAGCGCGACTTTGACACCCGCTACGCCCGTGCCCGCTGGCTCATCGCCCAGCAGCGCTGGACCGACGCCATGGACGAATTGCTCGAAATCCTCATGCGCGACAAGGCCTGGAGCGAGGAGATCGCCCGCAAGACCTATGTCGCCATCCTCGAGGTCATCGAGGCCCCCAAACCCAAGGTGGCCGAGGGCCAGATCCCCCCCGAAGACCCGGTGGTGGCCACGTACCGCCGCCGGTTGTCGAGCGTGGTGTTGAGTTGAGAGGTCCACACCCTCAAAGACAAAAGGCCCGGGAAGGGCCTTTTGTCTTTTGGTGAAGAGCGTATGAGCCCCAGGAGGGGTCAGCCTGTCAGCCGCTCCAGCGCTTCGCGGTACTTGGCGGCCGTCTTCTCGATCACGGCCTGTGGCAGGCGGGGCGAGGGGGCGGTCTTGTCCCAGGGCTTGCCGTTGACCTGGGCCTGCTCCAGCCAATCGCGCACGAACTGCTTGTCGTAGCTGGGGGGGTTCTGGCCGGCGGCCAGTGCGGCCTCGTAGCCTTCCACGGGCCAGTAGCGGGAGCTGTCGGGGGTCAGCACTTCGTCCATCAGCACCAGCGTGCCGTCGGGCGCCAGGCCGAATTCGAACTTGGTGTCGGCAATGATCATGCCTTTGGTCAGTGCAATGTCGGCAGCCGCCTTGTAGATCGCAATGCTCAGGTCGCGGATGCGCGTGGCCAGATCGAGGCCGATCATTTCCACCGTGCGCTCGAAGGTGATGTTCTCGTCGTGCTCGCCCATCGCGGCCTTGGCGGCGGGCGTGTAGATGGGCTCGGGCAGTTTGGCGGCGTTGGTCAGGCCTTCGGGCAGCGGCACACCGCACACCGCGCGCGACTCCTGGTACTCCTTCCAGCCGCTGCCGGCCAGGTAGCCGCGCACCACGGCTTCCACCGGGATGGGCTTCAGGCGCTGCACCAGCATCGAG
>JADMJR010000217.1 GCA_018780365.1 Acidovorax sp.
CGAGCACCAGCAGCGCGCCGTATTCGGTGCACAGCTCGCGGCAGCGCTTCATGAACGGCACGCTGGCGCGCACCAGGTTCATGTTGCCCGCGATGGGCTCGATCATCACGCAGGCCAGTTCCTTGCCATGCAGGGCAAAGGCTTCTTCGAGCTGGGCGACGTTGTTGTATTCGAGCACCAGGGTGTGCTGCACCACTTCGGGTGGCACGCCCGCGCTGGTGGCGTTGCCAAACGTGGCCAGGCCCGAGCCGGCCTTGACCAGCAGCGAATCGGCATGGCCGTGGTAGCAGCCCTCAAACTTGATGAACTTGCTGCGGCCCGTGGCACCGCGCGCCAGGCGGATGGCGCTCATGCCCGCTTCGGTGCCCGAGCTGACCAGGCGGATCATCTCCATCGAGGGCACAAGGCTCAGGATTTCCTCGGCCAGCTCGACCTCGCGCTCGGTCGGCGCACCAAAGCTGAAGCCTTCGAGCGCAGCGCTCTGCACGGCTTCGAGCACGGCGGGGTGGCCGTGGCCCAGGATCATCGGACCCCAGGAGCCGATGTAGTCGATGAAACGCTGGTCATTGGCATCCCAGAAGTAGGCGCCCTTGGCGCGCTTCACGAAACGGGGCGTGCCGCCCACGGCCTTGAAGGCCCGCACGGGCGAGTTCACGCCGCCGGGGATCAGCGCCTTGGCGCGTTCGAACAGGGGGATGTTGAGATCAGTGCTTGGTGTCATGGGGGGGCATCACAAAACCTTCGAGGGCCTGTGCTTCGTCAATCGGGGGGTCTTCTTCGTCACCGTCGGCCTCGTCGTCGTCGGGCTGGGCCCAGAACATGCGATCGGGCACGATGTGCCCCATTCCGGGGCGAAAGCCAGCGTCCAGGCAGCGGTCGAGGTAACCCAGGGCTTCGCTGGTGGCTTCGCCCAGGTCGTTGCCGCTGGCCACCAGGGCCGTGAGCGCGGCGGACAAGGTGTCGCCCGCGCCGGAGAACGTGGCGTCGAACAGTTCGAACTTGCCACTGCCCAGCACGGTCTGGGGGGAGGCGAGCACGTTCTCGACAAACTGCTCGGGCAGGGGAATGCCGGTGACCAGGGTGTAGGGCACGCCCATCTCGGAAGCGGCCCGGGCAATGTCCCGCGCGGTGGGACTGCGCTCGCCAGTCCAGTCGGGCAGCAGCCAGCGCCACAGGGTGCTGTGGTTTCCAACCAACACCGAGGTCTGCGGTAACAACAATTCGCGGAAGGCGTCCAGGTACTCGTCGATCAGCTCGTCATGCCACCAGGACAGGTTGGGCATGTAGGCGATCACGGGGACTTCATCGTAGTCGGTCGTGATCTCTGCGATGGTGCTGATGTTTTCGGGGCTGCCCACAAAGCCGACCTTGATGGCCTGCACCGGCAGGTCCTCCAGCACGGCCCGGGCCTGCTCGGCCACCGCCTCGTCATCGAAGCTGAAGTGGTCAAAAATCTGAGCGGTGTCGCGGGCATAGGCGCCGGTGACCACTGCAATCGGGTGTCCGCCCACCGAGGCAATGGCGGTGATGTCGGCGGTCAGTCCGCCGGCACCGCTGGGGTCGCTGGCGTTGAACACCAGCACACAGGCCGGGCTCGCTTCCTCCGTGCCGTCATCTTCAAGATCCATGGTTTTTGAGGGGGGGAGAGGTGCTTTGATGGTCATGGACCAGATCCTGCTGGAAGGGTGGCACGGAAGCTGCAGGCCGCGGAGATCACTAGATACAATCGTTGCATTCTATGTGAAGGCCCTTTAAGCTGTGACCGACTCTAAAACTTGGATGTGTTTGATTTGCGGCTGGATTTATGACGAGGCAGAGGGGTCCCCTGAGCACGGCATTGCACCCAACACGCCATGGGATCAGGTCCCCATGAATTGGACCTGCCCGGAATGTGGCGCCCGCAAGGAAGATTTCGAGATGGTCCAGATTTGAGGCGCTCCAGCACCACTTGCTGCAGCGTTGTTTATTTTCTCCATCGGGAGCAGTGACAATTGACTACAACAGGCGCATCTTTCAAAGTGCTCGTGGTGGATGACAGCAACACCATCCGTCGAAGCGCCGAGATTTTTCTCAAGCAGGGGGGGCACGAAGTCTTGTTGGCCGACGACGGCTTTGATGCTTTGGCCAAAGTCAATGATTACCAGCCTCAGCTGATTTTCTGCGACATCCTCATGCCCAAGCTCGACGGGTACCAGACCTGCGCCATCATCAAGCGCAACGCCCGTTTTGCAGATACTCCGGTGGTGATGCTGTCCTCCAAGGACGGCGTGTTCGACAAGGCGCGTGGGCGTATGGTCGGCTGCCAGGAATATCTCACCAAGCCATTTACCAAAGACCAGCTGTTGCAGGCAGTTCAGCAGTTTGGCAATTCCCAACAAGGAGCTATGTAATGCCCATTCAGAAAGTATTGGTCGTCGACGACTCGAAGACCGAGTTGATGTTTTTGACGGACCTGCTTCAGAAAAAAGGCATGCAAGTCCGTACCGCAGAAAATGCCGACGAAGCATTTCGTCGCCTGGCCGAAGAGAAGCCGGATCTGATTCTGATGGACGTGGTCATGCCAGGTCAAAATGGTTTTCAACTCACGCGTGCCATTACCCGTGACCCGTTGTATGCCGATGTACCCATCATCATGTGCACCAGCAAGAACCAGGAGACGGATCGTGTCTGGGGGATGCGTCAGGGGGCTCGCGGCTACATCACGAAGCCGGTGGATCCCGCCGAATTGCAGGCCAAAATTGATGCTCTGAACTGAGGCTGCGGCGCGCTCATGGCCAACCGCGAAGCCCTACGAGAGCTCCAGACCCGACTTGCCAGTCGCCTTCAGGCTGCGAGAACCGAAGGTACGTCTGTTTCATCCTGGCTGGCTGTGGAGTCCGCCGGGAATTTCTACTTGCTGCCGCTGGGACAGTCGGGGGAGATTTTCCCTTGGGTCTCCGTCCAGGCCGTGCCTTACACCCAAAGCTGGTTCCTTGGCGTTGCCAACCTGCGCGGTGGTTTGGTGGGGGTGGTGGATTTGGCGGGGCTGATGGGCTCTGCGGTGCCGCGCACCGAGCAAGCTCTGACTGAGGCCAGCCTGCTGGCTTTCAACGCTGCGCTGGAAGTCAATGCGGCGCTGCTGGTGGACCGCCTTGCAGGCCTGCGAGGAACCGACGCTTTCGTGTCGTCCGAGCCGCCCGCCGAGGACTCCCCCAGTTTCTTTGGCACCACTTATATCGATTCCAGCGGCACACGCTGGCAGGAACTGAACTTGCAGGTCCTGTCCCAACATCCCGCTTTCCTGAGCATCAGTGCTTGAGTTTTTCTGTAAGGCTGCACCATGTCCGTCGTCAATCAATTTGGAAAACTGTTCAACCGGAAACCCGCCGCGCCGGATACGGGCGTGGCCGCCGGCACGGCTGACGATGGGCAGGATCTCCTGGCCGCGGGCGCGCTGGATGGTTCGCAATTGCGCGACTCTTACCAGGCCGAAGCCATGAACAGTGTCCAGGGCGATCCCGACGGTTATGCCCCTGAACCCGCTGCCCTTGAGGTAGATGAAGATCTGATTTCCCTGCCTCTTCTGGGGCGTTCGACCGCTGCGGGCCACCAGCGCCGTTTGCTGGCCCTGTTGGCTGTGGGCGTGCTGGTGCTGGGTGCGATTGCTTTCTGGGTGCTGCAGCAGGCCGACCGCTCTGCACAGCAGCTCGCTGCTACCGGTCAGTCGCTGATGCAGTCGCAGCGTTTGGCCAAGTCGGTGTCTCAGGCGCTGGTGGGAAGTCCGCAGGCGTTTCCTGACGTGGTGGAAAGCTCCGGCGTGCTGGCGCGCAACGTGCGCGCCCTCAATGGCGGCGACAACGAGTTGGGCGTGCAATCGCTGGGCGAGCCGTTCAAGCCGGACCTGGATGCCGTCAACCCGCTCATGGAGCGCGCTGAGCGCAATGCCAGTGTGGTGATGGGTCAGCAAAAAATTCTGACCCAGGTGGGCGATGCTCTGCGCACCATCAACCGCCAGTCTTCTGACCTGCTGGAAATCGCCGAAACGGTGTCTTCGCTCAAGCTGCAGCAGAACGCCCCCGCTGCTGAAATCTCTGCCGCTGGCCAGCTGGTGATGTTGACCCAGCGGATCGGTAAATCCGCCAACGAATTCCAGACCATGGAAGGCGTGAGCCCCGAGGCTGTGTTCCTGCTGGGCAAGGACTTGAACTCGTTCAAGGAAATCGCCCAAGGCCTGCTGGATGGCAGCCCGGAACTGCGCCTGGCTGCCACCAAGGATGCCCAGACCCGCGAACAACTTGAAGCCCTGGTCAAGCTCTATGAGCAGACCCGCACCCAGGCCAGCGCCATTCTGGGCAACCTGCAAGGCCTGGTGTCTGCCCGCGAAGCGCAATCGGCCATCATTGCCGACAGCGAACCGCTGCGCCGTCAGCTGGAAGGCCTGCAGACCAAGCTGTCGGCTCAGACCGGTCTGGGCGCTGGCCAGTTTGCCGCCCTGGCGCTGGCGGGTCTGTTCGTGCTGCTGTGCGGTATCGGCATTTCGCGTGTTCAGCTGCTGGACAGCCGTGGGCGCCAGGCCGCTGCGGAAACGCAGCAAAAAGACGCCAAGCGCCAGGAGCAGGAAGCCAAGCGCGTCAACGACGCCAACCAGGCCGCCATTTTGCGTTTGATGAACGAACTGCAGTCGGTCGCTGAAGGCGACCTGACGCAAGAAGCCACGGTGACCGAAGACATTACAGGCGCCATCGCTGACTCGGTGAACTACACGGTGGAAGAACTGCGCCAGCTGGTGGGCAGCGTACAGAACACGGCCACCCGCGTGGCGCAGACGACGGCGCAGGTGGACAACACTTCCACCGAACTGCTGGCGGCGTCGACCGAGCAGCTGCGTGAAATTCGCGAAACCGGCCGCTCCGTTCTGGACATGGCGACCCGAATCAACGAAGTGTCCACACAGGCGCAAGAGTCCGCCACGGTGGCCCGCCAATCGCTGCAAGCGGCCGACTCCGGTCTGCAGGCCGTGCAGAACGCCATCGGCGGTATGAACTCCATCCGCGATCAGATCCAGGACACCTCCAAGCGCATCAAGCGCCTGGGCGAATCCTCGCAGGAGATCGGTGAAATCACCGAACTGATTTCTGACATTACCGAACAGACGAACGTGCTCGCACTGAATGCCGCCATCCAGGCCGCGTCCGCTGGTGAAGCCGGTCGCGGTTTCTCGGTGGTGGCCGAAGAAGTGCAGCGCCTTGCTGAACGCTCTGCAGACGCCACGCGCCAGATCTCGGCACTGGTGAAGGCGATTCAGACCGACACCCAGGATGCCGTGGCCGCTATGGAGCGCTCCACGCAGGGTGTGGTGGAAGGGGCCCGCCTGTCTGACAGCGCCGGTACCGCGCTGACCGAGATTGACCGTGTGTCGCGCCGCCTTGCCGAACTGATTGAGCAGATTTCGTCTTCGACCTCCCGGGAAGCCGTTCTGGCCAACGAAGTGGCCGACAACATCCAGCACATTTTTGCGGTGACCGAGCAGACGGGTGAAGGTACCCGTACCACAGCGCAGCAGGTGCGCGAGCTGTCGCACATGGCTGAGGAACTGCGCCAATCGGTGGCACGGTTCAAGATTGCCTGACGCTGTAGTCATCAACCAGCTGGCTCATAGCAGCCGGGGACGAATCCATGTCATCTATTGATGCCCACAACGCATCGGCCGCAGAAGGGACCCAGGGAGACCAAGACCTGGGTCCTTTGGCTTGGGTGCTTGACGAACTGCGCAAATCGCTGGACGGTGCGGTCAAGGCCATGCGTCGTTTCGTGCGCGATGCTGAAGTCGCACGCGAATCCGATCTGGCAGCGCTGGACGCTGGTGCCTTGCGCATTGCGCGCCAACAATTGCACCAGGCTTGCGGTGCACTAGAGATGGTGGGCATGGGCCCTCCCGCCCTGGTGTTGCGATCCATGGAGTCGGCTGTCCAGAAGTTTGTTCAACGCCCCGAAACATGCAGCGACGACGCTGCAGCCGTGATCGAGCGCGCAAGTTTTGCGTTGATTGAATACCTGGAGACAGTGTTGGCGGGCAAGTCGGTCTCGCCCGTGGCGTTGTTTCCACAATACCGCGATGCGCAGGCGTTAGCGGGTGCAGACCGCGTGCACCCTGCAGACCTTTGGCCTGTGGAGCGCCGTTTCCGGGAGCCTGAAGGGGCGGTGAACCTCCCGCCCTTGCACTACGGTGCAGAGGCGCGTGCGCGCCTGGATGCTGCCGTTTTGCGCATCGTCAAATCGGGTGATCTCCGGGCATCGCTGAGCCTGCGGGATACCTGCCTCGGCTTCGTGGCTGCACAAACGGATCGCCAGTCGCGCGCATTCTGGAAGATTTGCGCCGGTTTCTTCGAGGCTTTTGGCTCAGGTCTGCTGCCTCCTGATGTGTATGTGAAGCGTGTGGCGTCCCGCGTGCTGATGCAGTACGCAACGCTCGCGAAGGGTGATCCCACCATTGCGGACCGTCTGGTCCAGGATTTGCTGTTTTTCTGCGCGCAAGCCAAGGCTTCCGAGCTGCCCGACGATGCTGCGCCCTCGCTGCGGGCGGTGCGTCAGGCGTTTTCTCTGGACCGTTTCAAGCCCGTGGACTATGAAACCGCCCGGTTTGGACGGTTCGATCCAGCGGTGCTGGCACAGGCGCGCAAGCGCATCGCTTCTGCCACGGAGACCTGGTCTGCACTGGCCGGTGGCGACCGCAACAAGCTCAAGCCCGCGGCAGACCAGTTCAGCCTGGTGTGTGATTCGCTGCGCAAGCTGCACCCTGGCAGTGAAAAGCTGGCGCAGGCGCTGACGCGCGCGCTGGACTCCACCACCCGTTCGGGCGAGCCGCCGTCGGCCGCTTTGGCGATGGAGGTGGCGACCTCGGTGCTGTATCTGCAGGCCGCCTTTGAAGAGCTGGATGCCGCCGACGATCAGATGGAGGCCCGTGCAGCCCGCTTGGCTGAACGTCTCGATGCGGTGAGCGCTGGCGCGGAGCCCGAGCCTCTGGAGCAGTGGATGGAAGAGCTGTACCGCAGGGTCAGCGACAACCAGACCATGGGCAGCGTGGTGGATGAGTTGCGTGTCACCCTGGGCGAGGCTGAGAAAGCCCTGGACCAGTTTTTCCGCAATCCCAAAGATACGGCCGTCTTGGCCACCGTGCCGGGGCATCTCGCGCAGATGCGTGGCGTCCTGTCGGTGCTCGGTTTGGACCAGGCCTCCCTGGCGGTGGTCCGCATGCGCGACACGGTGGAGCGCCTGCTCATCAACGAAGTGCCTGAAGAGGGGCGCCAAGAGGTTTTCGAGAAACTCGGCAACAGCCTGGGCGCCCTTGGTTTCCTGATTGATATGCTGAGCTACCAGCGCACCATGGCGCGCAAGCTCTTTGTCTATGACGAAGACCTGGGTGAACTGCGTATTCTCATGGGCAAGACCCGTGCGCGGGCCTCGGACGCGATGGAGGAGGCACCTGCCAAGCTCGAAGAGCGGTCTGCAGCACTTGTTCCCGATGTGTTGCCGCGTTTTCTAGCGCCAGAACCTGTCAGCGAACCCACGGATTTCGCCCCCTTCCCGGGTTTCGAGCCAGCCGCTGCTGGCGAAGCGTTGGCCCGGGTCGAGCCGGTTCTCGCGCCGGACATTTCCTTTGATGTGCTGGCGCCTGCCGCTGGGGCATCCGTATCTGCTGCTTCCGATGTGATTGCTCCGGTGTCTGCTGCCCAGGCCCTCGTGCCCGATGTGGAAGACGAGTTGCTGGAAGTGTTCCTGGAGGAAGCGCGCGAGGTGGTTGTCAACGGCTTGGCTGCCATCGGACTGCTCCAGGATGAGTCCGGCAATCTGAGCGAGCAGACCACGTTGCGCCGTGCGTTCCATACGCTCAAGGGCAGCTCTCGCATGGTGGGCCTCAATGACTTCGGCGAAGCTGCCTGGTCGATGGAGCAGATGCTGAACGTCTGGCTGGCCGAGCAAAAGCCCATGCAGCCGGAGTTGCTTCAACTGTCCTCGGAGGCTTTGCAGGCCTTTGGCCGCTGGGCCGACGACATTGCTGCGGGCCGTGCAACTGGCTGGGATCCTGAGGCTTTCCGCAAATCGGCAGATGCAATGCGCCTTGACGGCACGTTGTTGCCTCTGGTCCTACCAGCCGGTGGCGCTGCGTCGCCAGTGGAAGCGCCCGTACCGGAGTCGGCGCCCGAGGTCGAAGTGCTCGCGCCCATCGAGCTGGTAGTCCCGGAGGTGTCAGAGCTGGTCGTGGAAGAGCTGGCCATGCCAGATTTCCAGGCAACCGTCATTTCGGACCATGTTCCCGAGTTGCCCTCCGACGTCCAGGTGCCAGCGGTATCCGAGGTGGCCGAAGACATCGACTTCTCGGTCTTCACCGCCGCGCTGAACGATGTGTCTGCCCCGGCTTCGGCTTCTGTGGTGGATCCGTCCAGTGCCGACTTCGTGCTCGATCTGGAATTGCCCGATTTGGAGCTGCCTGATGCGCAGCCCTCTGTGGAGTTTGAGGTTGAAGCGTTGGCTGCGGAGCCCTTGGTAGATAGTTTGGTCGAAGAGTCGCTCCAGTCTGCGGGCGATACCAGTACGGAAGCCGTTGCAACGGCAGAGGCGCAGGAAGACCTGGATATCGAAGCCCTTGAGAAGTTGTTGGCGGCGGACGTTGCGGAACACGGGTCACCGGAGGTCATCGAGATCGAGGTCGCGGCCGCCGAACCCGCACCGGAATCGGCCCATCTCCTGGAAGCCTTGCCGCAAGAGGACATCACCAGCGACGATGCCGTCAAGGTGATTGATACCTTGCGCATCAGCATCCCGCTGTACAACGTGTACCTGAACGAGGCCGACGAGTGGTCGCGCCGTTTGGTGACCTGCCTGCAGGAGTGGTCGCTGGAGCTGCATGAGCCTTTGCCCGATGTGGCGGTGGCGCTCTCGCATTCCCTGGCGGGTAGTTCTGCCACCGTTGGCTTCACGGCGTTGTCAGAGTTGGCGCGGGGGCTGGAGCATGCCATGCAGCATGTCCAGTTGCAGTCCGGTGGTACGGAAGAGCAGGCTCAGGCCTTCATGGCCGCAGCGGAAGACATCCGCCGCTTGCTGCACCAGTTCGCTGCAGGTTTCCTCAAGGAGCCCAATGAGGAGGTGCTGGAGCAACTCCGCCAGATCCTGGAAGCCGAGGTGATCAACACCCTGTCTCCGCCCGAAGAGGACGTGGCAGAGGCCTTCCCGATCGAGATGGTAGAGCCCGTGGCCGCCGAGCCAGAGCCTGTGCCACCGTCGTTGGATGAACCCGAGGCGTTTGCCGAGGCAACCCTGGAGCCCGCTCCGGTCATCATTCCGCAAGGCCATGTGGCGCCTGCGCTGTCTGTGGTGGCCCATGACCAGGACCAACGGATCGATGACGCGATTGCCCATGCCGTGGCGCTGTCTTCGGATGTGGACGATGACATCGACGCCATCGACGTCATCGACCCGGATCTGTTCCCGATCTTCGAGGAAGAAGCCGCAGAGTTGTTGCCCCAGTTGGGCGGGGCGCTGCGCCAATGGGCCTCGCGGCCTGACAATCTCAGCGCCCGCAGTGAGGTGCTGCGCGCGCTGCACACGCTCAAGGGCAGTTCTCGCCTGGCCGGCGCCATGCGCCTGGGCGAAATGGCCCACCGGCTGGAGTCCGCCATCGAGCATCTCGATGTTGACACAGTGACGGCCGATCAGATCGACCCCTTGCAAGCGAGTTTCGACGGCCTGCAGGCGAATTTCGACGCACTGCGTGCCATTGGACAGGGGCCCGCCGATACGGTGGTCACCTTGCCCGTTGAGGCCGCACGCGGCCGCCCAGAAACTGCGGAAGCTTCTCCAGCTCCCGCTACTGGTGCCAGCGCGTTCGTAGCTACGCCGGCCGTTCCTGCCGTGCGCATGCCGGGTCCGTCGCAGCTCGCGCCCTTGCGCGTGGCGGCCAGCCAGTCGGTGCGCGTGCGGGCTCAGTTGTTGGACCGCCTGGTCAATCAGGCGGGCGAGGTGATGATCAGCCGCTCGCGCCTGGATGTGCGCTTGGGGCAGTTCCGCAGCTCGCTCACCGATCTTTCGGGCAACCTTGACAGGCTGCGCCAGCAATTGCGGGACATTGAAGTGCAGGCCGAATCGCAGATGCAGTCGCGCCTGGCCTTGTCCAAGGACTCGGCTGCCGGTTTCGATCCGCTGGAGTTCGACCGTTTTACACGGGTGCAGGAACTCACCCGCATGATGGCCGAGTCGGTGAACGACGTGGCCACGGTGCAGCGCAATCTGCAGCGCGCCATGGAAGGCGCTGAAGACGACCTGATCGCTCAGGGCCGCCAGGCCCGGGAGCTGCAGCGCGATCTGCTGCGCACCCGCATGGTGGAGTTCGAGGGCATTGCCGAGCGCCTGTACGCCGTGGTGCGCCAGGCGTCCAAGGAAACCGGCAAGCAGATCAAACTGGACATCACTGGCGGCTCCATCGAAATGGACCGTGGCGTGCTGGACCGCATGACGCCCGCTTTCGAGCACCTGCTGCGCAACTGCGTCGCCCATGGCATTGAAGACCCCGAGACGCGGGTGGCTGCGGGCAAAACCGCGTCTGGCACGATCACGGTGGACCTGCACCACGAAGGCAACGACGTCTCGGTCGAGTTCCGCGACGACGGTGCCGGTCTGAACCTGCCCCGCATCCGCGAGAAGGCGTTGGCGCAAGGCATCGTGGAGCATGGCGTGGAACTCAGCGACGCCGATGCGGCCAACCTGATCTTCATGCCTGGTTTCTCCACTGCGTCGGAGGTGACCGGCCTGGCAGGGCGTGGTATCGGCATGGACGTGGTCCGTTCCGAAATCAATGCGCTGGGGGGGCGTATCGAGACCTCGACGGAGGCTGGCAAGGGCGCTGCGTTCCGCATGGTGCTGCCGTTGACCACGGCGGTGACGCAGGTGGTGATGCTGCGCGCCGGTGATCTGGCTGTGGGCGTGCCTGCCAACGTGGTGGAAATCGTGCGCCGCACCTCGGCGGCCGATCTGGAGGAGGCCTACCGCACCGGCATCTTTGATGACGGGATGGAAAAGGTGCCGTTCTTCTGGTCTGGTGCGCTGCTGCAGGCGTCCGTGCGCAGCAACGAGCCTGCTGGCAAGACCCGCCCCGTGGTGATCTTCCGCAGCGCTGCGCAGCGTGTGGCCATGCACGTGGACGAAGTCCTGGGCAACCAGGAAGTCGTGGTGAAGAACCTCGGGCCGCAGTTGTCCCGTCTGCCTGGGTTGGCGGGTATGTCGGTGTTGGCTTCGGGTGCCGTGGTGCTGATCTACAACCCGGTGGCGCTGGCCACGGTGTATGGCGATCAGGTGCGTGCTGCCAATGCAGGCATGTTGCCTGCACCCGAGGCGGACGGTGCTGGCACCGGCAAACCGGTGGTATCGCCCCAGCTCGCGGGACCCAGCCAGGTGCCGTTGGTGCTGGTGGTGGACGACTCCATCACCGTGCGCCGCGTCACGCAGCGTCTGCTGCAGCGCGAAGGCTACCGTGTGGCCTTGGCGGCCGACGGTCTGCAGGCGCTGGAGCGTTTGCAGGAAGAGCGTCCGACCGTGGTGTTGTCCGACATCGAAATGCCCCGCATGGATGGCTTCGACCTGGCGCGCAACATCCGTGCTGATGGCGCCTTGCGCGACCTGCCCATCATCATGATCACCTCGCGGATTGCTGAAAAGCACCGTGAGCATGCGATGGAGTTGGGCGTGAACCACTATCTGGGCAAGCCCTACTCGGACGAAGAGTTGCTGAGCCTGATCCAGCACTACGCCCGCATCGCAGCGGCGACAGAGGCCTGACCATGCTCTGCCTCCACAGGCCCGGCCTTCTCTGGCGGGTCTGTGGCATATGCAGTGCGCCTGGTACAGCCGGCCGGTCGCCCAGTCCCTGGCCGAGGGATTGATGGAGCCGGTGGCCTCGCCCATGGTGTCTGCCCCGGGCGACCCCCGCCTGTTGGCATGCCTGGCTTTTGCTGTCCGTGAACGGGCTTCCGACCTGTTCCTGCTGGCCGGGGCGCCACCCACCATCAAGCGGCAAGGCATGTTCGCACCGATCGCACAGCAGGTGCTGTCTGCAAACGATGTCAGGCAGATGGCCTACTCCATCCTGCGCGAAGAGCAGCAGCGCGAGTTCGAGGCCACCATGGAGTGCGACCTCTCGCTGCAAACACCCGACGGTGAGCGTTTTCGCGTCAACGTGCACCGGCAACGGGGGCAGGTGGGCATGGTGATTCGCCATGTGGTTGCGCAGATTCCGGGCCTGGAGGAACTGGGCCTTCCGCCGGTGCTCCGGCAACTGGCCTTCCTCAAGGGCGGCCTGGTGTTGACGGTCGGGGCTGCGGGTTCGGGCAAGACCACCACGCTGGCTGCGCTGCTGGACCACCGCAACACCCACGCGGGTGGGCACATCCTGACCGTGGAAGACCCCATTGAATACCTGCACACCCACAAGAAGTCGCTGGTCACTCAGCGTGAGGTGGGGCTGGATACGCGGTCCTACGACGAAGCCCTGCGGCGTGCCATGCGGGAGGCCCCCAATGTGATCATGATTGGCGAGATCCGTGACCGGGCCACCATGCAGCACGCGCTGCACTATGCCGAGTCCGGCCACCTGTGTGTCTCTACCCTGCATGCCAACAACGCCAACCAGGCGGTGCAACGGATACTCAATTTCTTCCCCGAAGACGCCCACCGCCAGTTGCTCATAGACCTGTCCCTCAACCTGCGCGCGGTGGTGGCGCTGCGGCTGGTGGTCGGGCTGGCGGGCGGCCTGGTGCCTGCCACTGAGATCATGCTGCTCACCCCCTATGTGGCCGAGCTGATCCAGAAGGGCCAGGTTGATGAGCTCAAGACCGCCATCACCCGCAGCGGAGAGCAGGGCATGTGGAGCTTCGACCAATCCTTGCTGGCCATGGTCGAGTCTGGCGCCATATCGCCCGAAGAAGCGATTGCCAACGCCGACAACCGCACC
The DNA here is from genome assembly GCA_018780365.1 of Acidovorax sp. GTDB lineage: Bacteria > Pseudomonadota > Gammaproteobacteria > Burkholderiales > Burkholderiaceae_C > Acidovorax. Next base: position 12,980 of record JADMJR010000217.1, read on the forward strand.
GATGTGCGGTTGCGACTTCGGCTGGCGGCCGGCGCTTCGCTGGGGGGTGAGGGCATGCAGATGAGTCCCGACGAGCCTGCCGGGCCAGATAGCGTTCCACCGCCTGCCGCGCGCCGTTGAGTGTAGGGGTCAGGCTGCGGCTGACTTCACCACGGCATACCGTTCCAGGGTGCGGTGCCGCGCCGTGTCGTGCTCCACCACCGGTAGCGGGTAGGTATCCCCCAGCCGCACTCCTGCACCTTGTAGTTCCATGGGGCGTGCCAGCCAGGGCGCGTGCAATGCCCTGGTGGGCAGCCCGGCCAGCTGCGGCAGGTAACGGCGGATGAACTTGCCCTCCGGGTCAAACTTCTCGCTCTGGCTGACGGGGTTGAAGATGCGGAAATACGGCTGGGCATCACACCCGCTGGAACTGGCCCATTGCCAGCCACCGTTGTTGGCGGCCAGGTCGAAGTCATTGAGGTGCGTGGCAAAGTAAGCCTCGCCCCAGCGCCAGTCCAACCCCAAGTCCTTGACCAGAAAGCTCGCCACCACCATGCGCAGGCGGTTGTGCATGTAGCCCGTCTGGTTGATCTGCGCCATGGCGGCATCTACCAGCGGATAACCCGTGCGCCCCTCGCACCAGGCGGCAAACAGGGCGTCGGCCTCGGGGCCGGACTCCCACTGGATCGTGTCATACGCGGGCTTGAAACTGTGGCCCACCACATGGGGGTGGTGGTGCAGGATCTGAAAGTAGAAGTCCCGCCAGATCAGTTCGCTGAGCCAGGTCGTGGCGCCCGGGTTGCCTTGCAGCATCAGCCCGTGCGCGGTGCGCGCGAGCAGGCGCGGCGAGATGGTGCCAAAACGCAGGTGCACGCTGAGGTAGCTCGGCCCTTTGACCGCCGGAAAGTTGCGCGTGTCCTCGTACCGCTCGATGCGGCCGAGGAAATCGTCGAACAACTGCTGTGCGCCGCTGGCACCGGTCGGCAGCTTGAGCTGCGACAGGGCCGTGGCCTCGAAACCCAGCGACGCCAGGGTCGGCACCGCTTGGCAGTGTTCCTGCGGGCGGGGGGCCAGGCGGTGTGCATGGCGTTCCACAGGGTAGCTTGTGAGCTGAAAGGCATCCACCTTCTTGAGCCAGGCGTTCTTGTACGGTGTGAACACGCTGTACGGGTTGCCGGTTTGCGTGAGCACCTCGCTGCGTTCAAAAATCGTGTGGTCCTTGAAGGTGTGAAAGGCCCTTCCGGCAGTGGCCAGCCGTGTGCGCACCCGGCTGTCGCGTTCCAGGGCCTGGGGCTCGTCATCGTGGTTGGCAAATACGGCCTGTACACCCAGGGCGGTGGCCAGGGCCGGAATCGCATCGCTGGCCACCGCGTGCAGCACGATGAGGCCACCCTGTGCATGCCCAGAAAGCATGCGCAGCGTTTCATCCAGCTCCACCAGCGACTCGCGGATGAACTCCACCCGCCGGTCGGCCCGGGGCAGGGCGTCCAGGATCTCGCGGTCAAAAACAAAGGCGCAATGCACCTGCTGGCACTGTGTCAGTGCACGGTACAGGGCGGCCTGGTCGTTCGCGCGCAGGTCGCGGCGGAACCAGACAAGACCGCTGGGGTAAGAAGGCTCGGAGGAGGGGGCCATGTTCGCCGTTAAAATTGCCGGATGTCTTTCGATTCTGCGCCCATCAACCTGACGCATCACTTCCTGATCGCGATGCCCGGTCTGGAAGATGAGTCTTTCTCGCGCAGCGTCGTTTACCTGTGCGAGCACAGCGAACGCGGTGCACTCGGCCTCATCATCAACAAGCCTTCGGACATCACCCTCAAAGGCCTTTTTGACAAGGTGGACCTGTCCTTGCGGCGTGAAGACCTCACCCAGGAGCCCGTGTTCCAGGGCGGCCCGGTGCAGACCGAGCGCGGTTTTGTGCTGCACGAGCCCATGCTCATGGACAGGGCTGAAACCGACGAGTCGGCCTACGCCTCCACCATGACCATCCCCGGCGGGCTGGAGATGACCACCTCCAAGGATGTGCTTGAAGCGCTGTCCACGGGCGCAGGCCCCCGCCGCGTGCTCATCACGCTGGGCTATTCGTCGTGGGGCGAGGGACAGCTTGAATCCGAGCTGGCCGAAAACACCTGGCTCACGGTAGCGGCCGACCTCTCGGTGATCTTCGACACCCCTGTGCCCGAGCGCTACGACCGGGCCCTGTCGCTGCTGG
>JADMJR010000293.1 GCA_018780365.1 Acidovorax sp.
GCGTAGATCTGACCGATGACGTTCTTGGCCACTGCGTCGGGCTTGATGATGGAGAGAGTGCGTTCGATAGCCATGTTAATTTTCCTGAATGAATGTTGCTGTGATTCGTTTGCCCACCGGACAAAGCCCTCGATTCTAACCGTGGAAGCCTAGCGCCTGGTCAACGCCCGCCACCGCGCCGCGGGCCACCACCCCCAGGCCGGCGTTTGTCCTGGCGGTGCCGCGACAGGCTGTCCATGCCGATGTAACCCACGGAGGTTTTCATGGGATCGGGCTGGGCAGCACCCCGCTGGCGATCGCCACCGGCTGCATTGTTGCCACGCGCGCCCTGCCCTTGCCCACCGCCGTCACGCCGGGGCTTCTGGCCACGGGGGCCGGCGCCACCACCACCGCCCCCCTGGGACATGTCCCGGCGTGGGCCATCTCCCGCTCGGGGACCACTGCGCCCCCGGTTGCGCGCATTGCCATTGCCGCCGCGCCCCGCCGCACCAGGGCCTGCCGCGTCAGCACGCCCTTCTGCCGGCTCCGAGCGTCCCGCTCCTGCGGCCTGGACCAGGGCCCGGATATCGCCCTCATCCAGCTCCAGCCAAGCACCACGCTTGAGCCCCCGCGGAAGCACCATGGCGCCGTAGCGGATACGGATGAGCCGGCTCACGGCATGGCCCACCGACTCCAGCATCCGGCGCACCTCGCGGTTGCGGCCTTCAGAAATGGTCACCCGGTACCAGCAGTTGGAGCCCTCTCCGCCGCCATCTTCAATGGAGCCAAAAGATGCCATGCCATCGTCCAGACGCACGCCGTCCAGCAGCTTCTGCTTCTCTTCGTTGCTGAGCGCGCCCAGCACACGAACGGCGTACTCGCGCTCCAGACCGAAACGGGGATGCATGAGCTTATTGGCCAATTCACCCGAACTGGTAAACAGCAACAACCCTTCGGTGTTCAGATCCAGCCGCCCCACGGACTGCCACTTGCCCTGCATCAGCCGGGGCAGCTTGCGAAAGACGGTCGGCCGGTTTTGTGGGTCGTCATGGGTCACCACCTCGCCCACGGGCTTGTGGTACGCAATCACGCGCGCCGGTGGCGGATCAATGCGGTAGCGGATCGGCTTGCCATTGACCTTGACCTGATCGCCGAACTGGATGCGCTGCCCAATATGGGCCGGTTCATTGTTCACGGAGATGCGCCCCTCCAAAATGAGTTGCTCCATCTCCAGTCGCGAACCCAACCCGGCTTGGGCCAGCACCTTGTGAAGCTTGGGCGTTTCCACCTGCGGCAGCAAAACCCGCTTGGCAGGCACCGCCTCCGCCGAGGCATCATCTTCATCAAAGCGGCCCGACACCACATCTTCAAACTGGTAGCCCTCCACCGGTGCAGGCTTGCGTTTATCGCGGCCTCCCCCTTCCGGGCGGGGCGAACGCCCCCTGGGGTCACCAGCATTCCCGCGCTCGTTGCGGAGCGCACTGCTTGCAGCCTCAGAGGCATGCGCCTCGGCCGCCGCAGGGGCTGCGTCCACCACGTCCACCTGGGGCTCTGCGGCTACTGGCGCCTCGGACGACAACAACTCTGACGTCACCACAGCCGCAGCCGCCACTTCGATATCTGCAACCGCAGCATCGGCAGCGACCGGCACCACCTTCTTGCGAGGCGCGCGCTTGGCGGCAGGCTTCTTGGCCACCGGTGCCATGTCAGCAGCGCCAGCTTCTGGCACTGCGCCAGGATTGTCGGAGGTCGAATCGTTCATCAAGTGTTTCCCTGGATACCGCCCGGGGTATCAACATGGTCATCACGGAGACCAGTCTCCGTGTCATTAAAAAAATCATCCATTGGTGGCACATTTGCCACCTCCACCAAGGGCGCAGAAGGAGCCAATTGCAACTCGGCGGCAGGCCCCGCAGTCACCGCTTCCGGGTCCAACTCAGGCTCGATCACGCTCTGCGCCGCTGCGGCCATGGCCTCCAGCACATTGGCGTTGCCCGATGGGTCGTCCAGCACCGGCAACTGATCCAGCGATTGCAAGCCCATGTCGTCCAAGAACTGGCGGGTGGTTGCAAACAGCGAGGGGCGCCCCACGGTTTCCCGGTGCCCAATGACCTCCACCCAACCCCGGTCCTCCAACTGCTTGATGATCAGGCTGTTGACGGTCACGCCACGGATGTCCTCGATATCGCCGCGTGTCACCGGCTGGCGATAGGCAATGATGGCCAGCGTCTCCATCGTGGCCCGCGTGTAGCGCGGAGGCTTCTCGGGGTGCAACCTGTCCAGGTACTCGCGCATTTCGGGGCGGCTCTGAAAGCGCCAGCCCGTGGCCACCTGTACCAGCTCCACCCCCCGTTGCGCCCAGTCGAGCTGCAACTCGTGCAGCAGAACCTTGAGCGTGTCAGACCCCAGCGCATCGTTGAAAAGCACCCGCAGCTCGCGCACAGGCACAGGCTGCTGCGCGCAGATCAGCGCAGTTTCGAGGACCCTTTTGGCATCCACCGTGTTCATGGTTCAGCGATTCCTGGAAAAGTGCCACGCGTTGCAACGGGTGTCACATCAACAGCAGGGGGCAATCAAAATGGCGCGCAGTGCAAGGACGTTGGCGCGACGCAGGAGCCCGGCGGGATTCCGTCTTCGGGCAGGGGGCCGATCTGGCCGTCAGGGCGCATTGTAGCCCAGGCCCCAGGAAGACAGTGCTTGCCGCATGTCCTCGGGCACCGGGGCATGGAACTCCAGCGCCTTGCCTGTCACCGGATGCACAAAGGCCAGCCGGTAAGCGTGCAGCGCCTGCCGCTGCATAGACCCCAAGGGCACCCCGCCGTACAGGCTGTCACCCACCAGCGGATGCCTGAGTGATGCCATGTGCACCCGGATCTGGTGGGTCCGGCCCGTGTGCAAGGTGCATTGCACCCAGCAGCCCTGGTCGACTCCGTCCAACCACAACACGTCGGTACGCGCGGATTTACCGGCATGGAGAGCCAGGTCCACCACCGCCATGCGCAGCCGGTTGCGCGGATCGCGCCCGATGGGAGCATTGACAGAACGGCTCTTGGGGCCCGTCCAGGCACCGTGCGCCATGGCGAGGTACTGGCGTTTGACCTTGCGCTCGGCGATCAACGCCACCAAGGCATCCATGGTGGAGCGATCACGGGCCACCACCATGAGGCCACTGGTGTCCTTGTCCAGTCGGTGCACGATACCGGCGCGCGGAACCAGCGAAGCTTTCTCATCCCGGGCCAACAAGCCGTTGAGCAAGGTTCCGCTCCAGTTGCCCGGTGCCGGGTGCACCACCAGGCCCGCAGGCTTGTTCACGACCAGCAGGTGCGCATCTTCGTAGACCACATCGATGGCCATGGGCTCGGGCCGGAAGGCCTGGCTCTGCAGCGTGGGCCGCATTTCCAGGACCAACTGGTCGCCCGCCTTGACGCGGGCAGAAGCCTTGAGAACCGGTTTGCCATTGATGCTGACCAGCCCCTGCGCCAGCAATTGCTGCAAATAGCTGCGGGAGAACTCGGGCACCAGATCCACGAGCGCCTTGTCCAGGCGGGCTGCATGCTGCTGCGCCGCCACCAGCATGTGGCGCTGCTCACTGCCCGCATCATCGGCCAGAGCCTCCGATTCGTCGGCGAGCAGATCATCGCCCGGCTCGGCGGGCACCCCGGCCACACGGCCATCGCCGCCCTGCGGCAGGTCAGCCACCATCGGGATCAACGCGCCGGCAGGTAGCGCGAGGGGTCCACGGGCTTGCCTTGCCGGCGGATTTCAAAGTGCAGCTTGACGCGGTCCGCGTCGGTGTTGCCCATCTCGGCGATTTTCTGGCCCTTGCGCACGGCTTGATCCTCCTTGACCAGCAGCGACTGGTTGTGCGCATAGGCCGTGAGGAAGGTGTTGTTGTGCTTGAGGATCACCAGGTTGCCATAGCCGCGCAAACCCGCACCGGCATAGACCACACGGCCGTCGGCAGCGGCCAGCACGGGCTCGCCCGCCTTGCCAGCGATGTCATAGCCTTTGTTGCGCGCCTCGTCAAAACCCGCAATCAGCGAACCCGAAGCGGGCCATATGAAGGCGATGTCGTCTTCGCCCGCAGGGGCTGCAGCAGGCGCTGGCGTGGCGGGCGCAACGGCCACCACGGTGCCCGAGGCCGCCGACGCTGCTGGCTTGGGGATGCTGGCAGCTGATGCAGGCGCACTGGCGGGCGCCACGGTGGACGAGTTCACAGGCCGCGTCACCACACCGTTGTCAGAGGCCACTGCGGTGGCCGTTGCGGCCGCAGAGGGCGCAGCCACGCGCAGTACCTGCCCCACCTCGATCAGATTGGCGTTTTCCAGGTTGTTCCAGCGGGCGATGTCTTTCCAGCTCTGGCCGGACTCCAGGCCAATGCGAATCAGGGTATCCCCCGGCTTGACCGTGTAGTAACCCGGTTTGCCCGCGTTTTCCGCACCAGGCAACGGCTTGATGGGGGTGCCAATCACCACACCGGGCTGTGCAGCCGGCGCTGGCGCAGACGATGAGGAGGTGCCCCGATCTTCCACAGGAGCCTTGTTCATGCGGGTGCCACAGCCGGAGAGCACCAGCCCCGCCACTGCCACGGTAAAACCCACTACAAGACCACGCGATACGAACATAAGCAATTCCCTTTACGCAATCCCCGATTTTAGAGGGACAAAATGAACCGGTTCGAGCACGTTTTGTTTCAATCCGTGCGGGGTTTTGTCGATCACCAGCAACATCTGCTGCCCACCCGACAGCGCCATGGGCGCCACCAGCCGTCCGCCCACCGCCAGTTGATCGCACCAGGCCTGGGGCACGGTGTCGCCACCGGCAGCAGCAATGATGGCCGCGTAAGGCGCCCCCTTGGCATAGCCCAACATGCCATCGCCAAACAGCAGATGGACATTGGCGAGCCGAAACGGGCGAAGGTTGTCGCGGGCCTTGTCGTGCAGGCCACGCAGCCGCTCCAGCGTGTAAACCTCCCGCGCCAGCAAGCTCAGCACTGCCGCCTGGTAGCCACAGCCCGTGCCAATTTCGAGCACCCGGCCCAGACCACCCGCGCGGGCCCCCTCGGCGCCCAGCAACAGCTCGCACATGCGCGCCACCACGCTGGGTTTCGAGATGGTCTGGCCCAGCCCGATGGGCAGGCTGGTGTCTTCATAGGCCTGATTGACCAGCGCGCTGTCCACAAACCGGTGGCGCTCCACCGCCTCCATCGCCTGCAGCACGGGCACCGAGGTGACCCCGCCCGCCGCAAGCTTTTGCACCATGCGGGCGCGGATGGCGGAAGAATCCAGCCCCACGCCGACCGGTGCGGCAACCACCGGCTTGCGCACCGAAGAGGCCGACACGGGGGCAGGCATCTGCGCTGCCGGCCTGCCCGCAGCGTTGCCCGTGCCCGGTAGCCTGGCCGGAAACCCGGGGCGGCGCTGCATCACACCCCGGGGGCGGCAACCGCCCCCGCTGCCAGTTGGGACGCCGTTTGCGCCCAGTGGCCGAGGTTGTCGTGGTCGGTCAGGTCCACCTTCAACGGCGTGATGGACACGTGGCCCTGCGCCGTGGCATGAAAGTCCGTGCCTTCGGCATCGTCCTTGGCAGCCCCGGCCCCGCCAATCCAGTACATCACCTCGCCCCGCGGGCTCTCCTGCACAATCACACGCTCGGCCGCATGGCGGCGCCCCAGGCGGCACAGCTTGATGGGCCGCAGCGCGTCCAGAGGCATGTTGGGAATGTTCACATTCAGCAGCCAGGGCGTTTCGCCCACCAAGTGCTGGTTGCGCATCTGCGCCACGATCTCACGGGCCTTGGCGGCGGCAGCTTCCAGCTCGCCCCAGCCCTTGTCCACCTGGGAGAACGCAAGGGCAGGAATGCCGAACAGATACCCTTCCATCGCAGCGCCCACCGTGCCCGAATAGATGGTGTCGTCGCCCATGTTCGCGCCATTGTTGATACCCGACACCACCAGATCAGGCCGATAGCCCAGCAGCCCGGTCAGCGCAATGTGCACGCAGTCGGCCGGCGTTCCATTCACATACCGAAAGCCATTGGCGGCCCTGTGGACGTACAGCGGCGAATGCAGGGTCAGCGCGTTCGACTTGGCGCTGTTGTTGTGCTCGGGCGCGACCACCTCCACCTCCACGCCCTCCAGGGTCTTGAGTGCGTCATGCAGGGCCACGATGCCTGGAGCCTGGAAGCCATCGTCGTTGGAAATCAGAATTTTCATGGTTGCAGCAGAGGTTGCAACGGATTGTAGGTGGGGCGCTCCTGCGGGTGCTGTTCTGGTGCCGCACGCACTGGGCCCGTCGCTCGTGGGACAACAAGCCCTGGGTACCCCGGCCTATCATCCGCCCCAACATTGACAGGAGACCTATCCCATGCACGCTTGGCTTTGCACCAACCCCGTCGGCGTTGACGCCCTGAACTGGACCGAACTGCCCACACCCGCGCCCAAGGCCGGCGAAGTGCTCATCGAGATCAAGGCCGCCAGCCTGAATTTCCCCGATCTGCTCATCGTGCAGAACAAGTACCAGATGAAGCCGCCGCTGCCTTTTGTGCCCGGCTCCGAATACGCAGGCGTGGTGGCCGCCGTGGGCGACGGCGTGACCCATCTGAAGGTTGGCCAGAACGTGGCCTGCCTGTCAGGCACCGGGGGTTTTGGCACCCACACCATCGCGCCGGCCGCCCTGTGCATGCCACTGCCCGATGGGTTTTCGCATGTGGATGCCGCCGCGTTCATCATGATTTACGCCACCTCGCACCACGCGCTGGTGGACCGCGCCCAGCTCAAGGCAGGCGAAACCGTGCTGGTGCTGGGCGCCGCTGGCGGCGTGGGCACGGCAGCCATCCAGATTGCCAAGGCCATGGGCGCACGGGTGATCGCGGCCGCCTCCAGCGACGAAAAATGTGCCCTGTGCACCTCCATCGGCGCCGATGCCACCATCAACTACAGCAAGGACAACCTGCGCGACGCCATCAAGGCACTCACCGACGGCAAGGGCCCGGACGTGATCTATGACCCCGTGGGCGGCGATTTTGCCGAGCCCGCGTTCCGCTCCATCGCCTGGCGCGGCCGCTATCTGGTGGTGGGCTTTGCGTCCGGCCCCATCCCGGCCCTGCCCTTCAACCTGGCGCTGCTCAAGGGCGCGTCCATCGTGGGCGTGTTCTGGGGCGACTTCGCCAAGCGCGAGCCTAAGGCCAATGCCGCCATGATGGGCGAGTTGGCCCAGTGGTATGCCCAGGGCAAGGTCAAGCCCGTGATCGACCGCACCATGCCCATGGCCGAGCTGCCCGCCGCCTACGCCCACATGGGCTCGCGTGGTGTGATGGGCAAGCTCGTCATGGTGAACTGACCTCCCTGGCCACCCTTGCAGGCAGCAGCCCGGCCCACCGGGTTGCGGGGCCCAAAAAAGTCGGTCGCTGTGTCACACTTGCGGATCACAGCACTCTGACACTGGTGCCCTCACATGGCCGACCGACAACCCTCCGAGATTGCACGCGAGACACTCAAGCAACTGGCCACGCGCCGGTTGCAACCCACCCCCGACAACTACCTGGCGCTGTACGACGAAATTGCGGGCACACGCAGCCCGCAACCCTTCCCCGACGGGCCACTGAGCGGCATCCAGCGGGTGCTGCCCGGCCAGACCCCCGCCCAGAAGCGGCTGCTGGGCCAGTTTGAGCGGGCCATCATCACCAAGGACTGGACCTCGCTGCAAAGCGTCATGGTGGGTTACGCCAACCTGGGCCTCAACCCCGCAGCCGCCACCCCCATCGAAACCGCCGATTCCCCCACGGCCCTGGGCGAGCTGCCGCCCGAGTTCGCCGAAACACTGGCCCGCCTCATCGACAACACCCTGCCCGCGCTGGGCGAAGACGACGCCCGTGTGATCGACATGGCGCAGCAGCTCATCACCTTCCTGCGCGAGCCTGCGCCCCCCGTGGCCACGGCCCAGCTCATGCTGGGCAACTTCACCTACCGGCTGTCGTTTGCCACCGAAGACCAGGCCGCCATCCGCACCAGCCTGCTGGAGCTGCTGCACATGATCTTTGAGAACATTGCCGTGCTCAGCGTGGACGACCGCTGGCTGCACGGCCAGGCCGAGGCGCTGATGACCGCCTCCACCCCGCCGCTCACCCTGCGCCGGCTCGACGATGTGCAGCGCCGCCTCAAGGACGTGATCTTCAAGCAGACCGAGGCCAAGGCCCGCACGCTCGAAGCGCAGGAGCAGATGAAGGACATGCTTGCCACCTTCATCGAGCGGCTGGCCAAGATCACCGCCTCCAGCACCACATACCAGGGCACGATGGAGCGCTGCGCCGACCTCATCGGCAAGGCCAACACCCTGCAGGACATCGCCCCCGTGCTGCAAGAGGTCATGAGCGCCACGCGCGCCATGGCGCTGGACAGCCGAGTGACGCACGACGAACTGCAGGACCTGCGCGAACGCACCGAAGCCAAGCGCGCCGAAGTGGCCAAGCTGCAGGAGGAACTCGACCGCGCCAGTGCCCAGGCCCGCCACGACCCGTTGACCGGCTCGCTCAACCGCAAGGGCCTGGACGAGGCCATGGAGCGCGAAATCGCGCGTGCCCGCCGCTTGGGCTCCACGCTGTGCCTGGCGCTGCTGGACGTGGACAATTTCAAAACCATCAACGACCGGCTGGGCCACTCGGGTGGCGACGCAGCGCTGGTGCACCTGGCCCAGGTCACGCGCGAGGTCATGCGGCCACAGGACCTGCTGGCGCGTTACGGCGGTGAGGAATTCGTGCTCGTGCTGCCCGACACAGCCGTGGAAAGCGGCGTGGCCGCCATGACACGGCTGCAGCGCGAGCTGACCACCCGATTTTTTCTGCAAGGCGCCGAGAAGGTGCTGATCACCTTCAGCGCGGGCGTGGCCCAGCTGGGCGACAGCGAAAGCAGCGTTGACGCGATCCGCCGCGCCGACCAGGCCATGTACCTGGCCAAACGCTCGGGCAAGAACCGGGTGATGGCGGCTTAGTGACTCCCCCTGTGTCGCCTTCGACGCCTTCCCCCAAAGGGGGACGCCACCCGTGGCCTGGCAAAGCCAGCTCCACGGTGGCGCTGGCCTGGGGCGCGCCGGTATCGACGGGCAGTCAACGAGGCAGGTGACGGGATGCTCAAGACTCGCCAATCCCGGAACAGCTGCGCGTGAAACGGCTCAACACCTGAATACCAGCGACCCATGGACCGCCGCGCCTTTCTGCAACACACCACCTGCGCGGCCACGGCGGCTGCCTTGCCGCGCTGGGCGTGGAGCAACCCGCTCTCGCTATCCGCCAACCCCTTTCCGCTGGGCATAGCCAGCGGCGACCCCACGCCCGATGGCGTGGTGCTCTGGACCCGCCTGGTGCTGGCGCAGCCCGCGCAAATGCAAGCCACCCACACCGTGCGGTGGGAGGTGGCGCACGACGCCCGTTTTGCGCAGATCGTGCAAAAAGGCGAAGCCCCCGCCCTGCCGCAACTCGGCCACAGCGTGCATGTGGAGCTGCACGGCCTGGTACCAGGTCGCTGGTACCACTACCGCTTCATGCTGGGCGATGCCGTGAGCACCGTGGGCCGCACCCGCACCGCACCCGCAGCGGGCGACCTGCCCGATACACTGCGCATCGCCTTTGCCTCCTGCCAGCGGTGGGAACACGGCCACTACGCCGCCTGGCGCCACCTGGCGGCCGACCAGCCGGACCTGGTGCTTTTTCTGGGCGACTACATCTACGAATACGCCACGCCCAAAAATACCTCGGACCTGGCGCGCACCCACAGCCTGCGCCTGGCCACCACGCTGGCCGATTACCGCGACCGCTACGCGCTGCACAAAATCGACCCGGCCCTGCAGGCCGCCCACGCCAGTTGCCCCTGGTCCGTGACCTGGGACGACCACGAGGTGCAGAACGACTATGCCGCCAGCGCGGGGCACGCAGGCCGGGGCGATGCCACCAGCTTCCTGGCGCAGCGCGGCGCCGCCTGGCAGGCCTTTTACGAAAACATGCCCCTGCGCGCCGCCAGCCTGAGCCGCCCCTTCCCCGACACCCGGTGGGACGCGCTGCAGGTCTACCGCCGCCTGCGCTGGGGCCGGCTCGCACACATCCACCTGCTCGACAGCCGCCAGTACCGCAGCTGGCAGGCCTGCCGCACGCCCGAAGCCCCCAGCGCAGGCGCCGTGCGCGGCAGCAGCTGCGCCGACCTGGCCGACCCCACCCGCAGCCTGCTGGGCACCGCGCAGGAGCAGTGGCTGGACGCAGGCCTTGCGGCCGATGCCGCCCCCAACGCCACGCAAGGCACCACCCGCTGGAGCGTGATTGCGCAGCAGACCCTGTTCTCGCCCCGCCACTACCCCTCGGGCACGGTGACCACCGACAACTGGGACGGCTACCCCAGCGCCCGCACACGCCTGCTGCAATCGGTAGCCCGCCACACCCCGCGCAACACCGTGCTGCTGGGCGGCGACATCCACCAGAACTACGTCTGCCGGGTGCACGCCAGCGCCGACCGCCCCGACTCTCCCGTCATCGCCAGCGAGTTCTGCGGCACCTCCATCAGCTCCCGCTCAGGCACCACACAAGACAAGGTGGACGCCGTGGTGCGCCACAACCCCCATGTGCTGCTGGCCCGCTGCGACCTGCGCGGCTACGGCCTGGCCGACATCACGCCTACACAGTGGACCACCACCCTGCGTGTGCTCGACGACCCGATGCGCGCCGACAGCGGTGTGCGCACGCTCGCCCGCTTTGTGGTGCAGGATGGCCGCCCGGGACCGGTGCCCGCATGAACGACGATGGCGCTTCTTTTTTGATAGCTTTTAGCGCTTAGCCATCACGCGCTAGCGCCCTAAAAAAGCACCCCAATGCCCTTGCGTTCGAGTTGAGGCAGGACGGACGGAGAGACGCCAAGCCCGGCGTGCAATTGATGAACAACGCCACGCGGCAGGCTGGGTGGCTTGCCGTTGGGCCTCGCATCCAACGAGGGGTTAGGCCGCACTTGGCCGAGGTTGATAGACGACTTTGAATTCCTCACAGGCGATCAACATCCTCTCGTCAAACTGTCGCCCGGCACTGGCGCTCTCACGCTCGAAGTACCGTTGATGGACTTCAAGCCAGTAGGCGAGAGACCCATCGCCTTCCCCTTCAACGGCAGCAAACTCTGCGGTGACTTCGTTGTAGGGCACGACATCGACGGCTTGCGTCTCAATGATGCATAGCGGCTGGCCTGACCAGGCTGTGACTATGCTGAGGTCTCCCGGCCTTGGGGGCCGTACCCTCTGGTCTTCATACGACCATAACGAGCCTGCGGTTGCACGCTTGACGCCGCGCAGCACCAGGTCGGCCAGTTCGTCGGCAAGCTTTTCGCTGTCGCCAAAGATGCAGACGTCGTAGTAGCGGCCATGATCGGCCGTCCCTGTGGCAAGCAGGAACTCGTTCCAGAACGGGAGAAGGTGTGAGGGGACAGACATGTGTGGCTTGCGGCCTAACGTATGGTTAAGGGGCCGGCTCTAGCCGGTCCCGAGTGAGCGAAGCGAGTGGCTTGAACCACTTGTTATGCGCTTTTATGCGGTTGCTGGTTTGCTGGGGCTACCTCTACAGAATATTCAAATTGAGAGTTGATGATGCTATCAAGAAGCTCAAAATTACCGTTATCCAACCTTACCACCGGCAGTTTCACAGAAATTAAACCACTTTTACTGTTGTGCGTAACCTCAAAGAGCCATGCTAAAGCACCATGCTTATCTTGCTCGTAAGAAGCTATAGACATTGGTATTTCAGCATGCTCGTATCCCCATTCAAACTCACACTCCAGCCCTATGCGTACAAGCGTACCACTGTTGCCGTAAAGGAGTTGCTCGCTATCAGTAAGATTGAAAGACAAACTGCCTGAGCCTTCAATGTAGCCATTCGCACCAGAGATAATTTTTTCAAGATTGATTCTCCCCTTGCATATATCAAGCAAAGAAATCATGCTCTCCCCATCCAAGGACCAAACTTTGTCATCAAAACTATGATTCATTGGTTTTAGCCCAAGCTTTTCAATTTGCCCAGGCGCGACAAATGGACGAATATTTCTCAAGGACTTTATATCCAGATGCCGATACTGAAATATAAATTTTATAAACTCCAGCGGGATTCGCTCTGGCGGCAGTTCCTTCAACGTAATAAGAAATATTTTTGAGCCAGATTGCGATACTTTTTCTTTAATACTGGAGGGGAAATCTTTTCTAGAAACACAGATAAGATGCTGTGCTCCAACGTCATCGATTTTGCCTAACCAACCACGGAAGGTATTAATATCAACTTTCGAATTTCTATCCTGCACCTCTATCAGCGTTAAGGTTTCCCTTGGAGGACTACCGTTTCTTATGACAATGTCACATTGAGCGGTATGCCCCTCGGCCGAGTTTAGTATTGGAAGAAATACGTTCTGCTCTATCTTTGCGCCGGGAGATATTGAATGTTCAATTATTTTTACAATTTTTTCGAGGTCATCACCTGGCTTGCTCATTGCGCCTCTCAAGGTTTTGTTCAAAATTTATATAAGTGAATAACGAATGAAAGAGACCTCCCCATCCCGAGTGAACCGCGCAGTTGCGGGATAAGGCATCCAGGCGCCACGATGGGAAGTTCGATCTCTCATCAACTCACTCGTTTGTTGGAAGGGGAAGTCCATAACTGCCATTTTCACCATCGGAATCGATCTGGCAAAGAATGTCTTTGCTGTGCATGGCGTTGATGCCACAGGCAAGCCCGTACTTTTGCGTCCCAGCGTGCCGCATGCCAAGCTGCTCGAAATCATCGCCGCGTTGCCGCCATGTCTCATTGGCATGGAAGCGTGTTCTGGTGCCCACCACTGGGCTCGCGAATTCCAGAGGTTCGGCCACACCGTACGCCTGATGGCGCCCAAGTTCGTCGTCCCTGCCGTCTTTCATTTCAGGCAAGCGCGACAAGAACGATGCAGCGGATGCCGCTGCCACCCGCTGCAGTCCGGCACCGACATCCGCACCGTGCAGGAGTTGCTAGGGCACAGCGATGTGTCCACTACCATGATCTACACCCATGTCTTGAAAGTGGCGGCTGGTGGCACAAGCAGCCCGCTGGATTTGATGGCGCACGGGCCTGGCCAAGCGCCGCTTTGAGCGCACAGGGCAGTAACTTTCATAAAAAACAGCCTCTACCGCCCGCCCAGCAAGCCAAATCAGCTATCAATAGAAGAGCACTTTACCCCATCCGCCCCAAAACCCTCGGCAACCCCACCACCAGCATCGCCACGCCCGACAGCGTCAGCATCCCCAGCACAATCTGCCGAAACCTTGCCTCGCTGATGCCGTGGTACAGCCGGGTGCCCAGCAGCGTGGGAACGAGCATGGCGGGCACCACGATGGCGAGCAGGGGCAGAGCTTCGCGGGTGACCAGGCCGGTGGCGAGGTAGGTGGCAAAGGTCACCAGCAGCATGGCCAGGTTGAAGTTCTGGATGATGGCGCGTTGCACGTCCTTATCGAGCCCGCGCAGCGTGCACCACAGCGTGGGCAGCACGCCGGTGAAGCCGCCCAGGCCGCCCATCACGCCGCCCGCCATGCCCACCACCGCATCGGCCACGCGGCCGCCCCGGGTGATGCGGGGCAGTTGCTTGGCCAGCAGCATGGCCGGGCACCACAGCACCAGCAGGGTGCCCAGGATGAGCTTGAAGGCGTCCATGTCCAAACGGGGCAGCGCGGCCACGCCGAGGGGGATGCCTGCCAGGCCGCCCAGCACAAAGGGCAGCAGGCGCACGCGGTCAAAACCCCTGCGCACGGTGGCGGCGGCCACCAGCTGGCCAGTGAGTGCGCCACACACCGTGAGCACCGCCGCCAGGCGCGGCTCCAGGCTCCAGGCCCAGAACGACATGGCGACCATGCCAAATCCAAAGCCCGACAGGCCTTGCACAAAGCCTGCGGCCACGGCGCCTACAGCCACGATCCACAGCACGGAATCCATGGAATGCACACCGGTATCAATACAACGTGGCCTGCTGGCGGGCAGGCAGGTCGCGGTCGTAGGTGGCGCCGTCGAACTGCCCCTGTGTGATGGCCGCAAGGATGGCGCCCGGTGTGGGCACGGGGCGCGGGGTGCCGGTTGGCACGGCGCTCCACAGGCGCGAGCGCTGGATAGCGCGGCCGCACTGGAAGAAGACGGTTTCCACATCGACCACGATCACACACTTGGGCGGCTGGCCGTTGACCACGAAGCGCGCGAGCAGGTCCGGCGCCACGCTGATGCGTGCACGGCCGTTCACGCGCAGGGTTTCGCCCACGCCGGGGATCAAAAACAGCAGCGCCACGCGCGGGTCGGTCAGGATGTTGCGCAGGCTGTCAGCGCGGTTGTTGCCGCGCCGCTCGGGCAGCAGCAGGGTTTTGTCGTCCAGCAGCTGCACAAAACCGGGCGGGTCGCCACGCGGCGATGCGTCGAGCCCGCCAGGGCCGCTGGTGGCCAACACCGCAAAGGGCGCGGCTTCGATCATGGCGCGGTACGTGGGATGAACGCAGGGCACCTCTTTGCTGAGCGATGCGTCGCTGGGCTGGCCGAGCAGCGCCTCCAGGCACTGCAGCGTGTCGATGGCGTGCTCGTCGCGGGGGATGGGCATGGCGGTGTCTCTTTCGTTGGGATGGCGGGACGGGCCAGGGCGCGGTGGTTGTGCCGCGTGGTCCAACGACATTGTGGTCTGCCTGCGTGACAAGGGCCACGGGCCGGCATCAGCTGCCGCGCGGGCCCTTGCGGCCGATGGGGGACGCCTCGCACAAAAGCCCCCACACGCCGGGCCAGGCCACCGCAGGCACTGCGCGCCCCCGGCCCTGCGGGTCAGCGCGCCGGGCGCAGCTTGACGCCGGGGAAGTCCACCGGCACGGCCAGCGCCACGTTCACGTAGTTGGTGAACAGGTTGAGCGCCACATGGGCCACGATCTCGACGATGTGCTCGTCGCTCCAGCCCTGGTCGCGCAGCGCCTGCACATCGGCGGCACCCACCTGGCCGCGCTCGTTGACCAGCTGCAGCGCAAAACGCAGTACAGCGGCGGTGCGCGGGTCGGCAGATTCGCCCGACTGCGCGGCGGCCAGGTCGTCGCCGCTCACGCCCGCCTTGCGGCCCAGCGCCGTGTGGGCGGCCAGGCAGTAGTCGCACGCATTGCGGTTGGCCACGGCCACGGCGATCTGCTCGCCCAG
>JADMJR010000019.1 GCA_018780365.1 Acidovorax sp.
AGGCGCGAGCACAGGCGCTCGGCCTCGTCCATGAAGTGGGTGGTCAGCAAAATGGACTTGCCCTGCTGCAGCAGCAACTGCAGCCGCTCCCACATCAGGTGGCGCGCCTGCGGGTCCAGGCCCGTGGTGGGCTCGTCCAGCAGCAGCAGGCGCGGGTTGTTGACGAGGGCCCGCGCCAGCGACAGCCTCCGCTTCATCCCGCCCGACAGTTCGCCGGGCTTGGCATCGGCCTTGTGGGACAGCGCACCAAACTCCAGCAGTTGCGGCACGCGCTCGTCCATCACTGCACCCTTGAGTCCGAAGTAGCGGCCAAACACGCGCAGGTTTTCGGCGCAGGTGAAGTCCGGGTCCAGCGTGTCGAACTGCGTGACCACGCCCAGCTGCGCCTTGATGGCCAGGGCGTCGCGCGGCATGTGCAATGGTGCAGCGCCGGGTGTGGGCATGAAATGCACGGCCCCGCCATCGGGCGCCGTGAGGCCCAGGCACATGCGGATGGTGGTGGTTTTGCCCGCGCCGTTGGGGCCGATGACGCCCAGGCATTCGCCGGGGGCAATGGCAAACGACACGTCATCGACCACGGTGGTCTCGCCATAGCGTTTGCGCAGGTGCAGGGCTTCAAAAAGTGCGGTCATGGTTTGATTGTGTGTGAAGCGTGGCGCCTTCAGCTGGCGGCCACCAGCTGCCCCCGGCCCGCTGTTTTGGCCTCGTAGAGCGCGCGGTCTGCCCGTGCCATCAGCACGGCCAGGTCGGTCTCGCCAGGCTCGGGCGTTGCCAGCCCGGCGCTGTAGTCCAGTGCAAAGCCCAGCTCGGCCACGCTCGCCGCATGCAGCCGCCGCCGCAGGCGCCGGTCAAACGCCATACCGGCCGGGGCGCTGTTGTGCAGCAACAGCACGCCAAATTCCTCGCCGCCCAGCCGCCCGATCAGGTCGCCGCTGCGGCAGGTGTCGCCGAGCAGGCGCGCAAACAGCTGCAGCGCGCGGTCGCCGGCCTCGTGCCCCCGGGTGTCGTTGATCTGCTTGAAGTGGTCCACGTCCAGCATCAGCGCCGTCATGGGCAGCTGGTGGCGGGCGGCGTGGGCCAGCAGGCTGGCGCCCTGCTGAGCGAAGCTGCGCTGGTTGAGCAGGCCCGTGAGGCCATCGGTCATGGCCAGGGTGTGCAGTTTCTGCTCGGCCTCTGCGCGCCAGGCCACCAGCAGGGCCACGGTGCCCAGCACCAGGCTCACGTTGGTGGCCACGGCCGCAGCCAGGTTCACGGGGTGGGGCGTGCGGAAGCTGGGGTACTGGTCGGTAAAAGCGCCCAGCACGCCGCGCGCCAGCGTGAAGGCCGCGGAAGTGAGCAGGCAGCCCAGCAGCAGGCTGCGCCAACGCCGGTCGGCCGGGATCCGTGGCGCCATCGTGGCGCGCGCCACGATGCACAGGATGCCGGCCATCAGCGCGTTGGCCCAGCCCACGCGCCAGGCGTAGTGGCCAAAACCGAGTGTGTAGCCCAGCGGCGCGGCGATCACCAGGGCCAGCAGCACGCGGGGCAAGGGGCGCGGGCCCAGCCAGTCTTCGAGCGCGCGGTACAGCATCCACTGCGCCGCCGCATTGCAGGCGATCGACAGGGTGGACAGGGCCTGGTCCCACAACGAGGACGAGGCAATGATCGCCGCCCAGGCCAGGGCCTGCAGCAGCATGCTGGCCTGCACATGGCGCGCCGCACGGCTCACGCCCCGGCCCATGATCAGCGGCAGGGCCGCCGAGATCATGAACAGGTTGGCGGCCATGACGGCCATCAGCGTGAGGAAGTCCAGTGGCATGGGTCGGTGTGGCCCGGTGTCCGTGGCGCTTTCTCTTTACTGGAAGGCCACTTCGGCAAAACTGCGCAGCTTGCGGCTGTGCAGGCGGTCCACACCACCGTTGCGCAGGATCTCGATGGCCCGCATGCCGATGCGCAGGTGCTGGTCCACGCGTTCGCGGTAGAAGTGGTTGGCCATGCCGGGCAGCTTGATCTCGCCGTGCAGGGGCTTGTCGCTCACGCACAGCAGGGTGCCGTAGGGCACGCGGAAGCGGAAGCCGTTGGCGGCGATGGTGGCGCTTTCCATGTCCAGCGCCACGGCGCGGCTCTGGCTGAAGCGGCGCTGGGGCGTGTTGTCGGGCAGCAGCTCCCAGTTGCGGTTGTCGGTGCTGGCCACGGTGCCGGTGCGCATCACGCGCTTCAGGTCTGCACCGCTGATCTGCGTGACATCGGCCACGGCCTGCTGCAGCGCGAGCTGGATTTCGGCCAGCGCCGGGATGGGCACCCACAGCGGCAGGTCTTCGTCGAGCACATGGTCCTCGCGCACATAGGCATGGGCCAGCACATAGTCGCCCAGCTGCTGGCTGTTGCGCAGGCCCGCGCAGTGGCCCAGCATCATCCAGGCATGGGGGCGCAGCACGGCGATGTGGTCGGTGATGGTTTTGGCGTTGGCCGGGCCCACGCCGATGTTGACCATGGTGATGCCGCTCGCGTCCTTGCGCACCAGGTGGTAGGCGGGCATCTGCGGCAGGCGGGGCGGGGCGGCCCCCAGGTCGTCGCCCGCCTCGGCACTGAGCCCCACGCGGCGCGTGACCACGTTGCCGGGTTCGATGAAGGCGATGTATTCGCTGTCGGGTTTTGCCATCTCGGCATGGCCCAGGCGCACGAATTCGTCGATGTAGAACTGGTAGTTGGTGAACAGCACGAAGTTCTGGAACCACTCGGGCGCCGTGCCCGTGTAGTGGCGCAGGCGGTGCAGCGAGTAGTCCACGCGCGGCGCGGTGAACAGCGACAG
>JADMJR010000209.1 GCA_018780365.1 Acidovorax sp.
CCTGTGGGCCATGGTCTACCTGCTGCACAAGCACTTCGGCCGCGACGGCCGCGAGGAGGCCGAGGCGCTGCTGCAGCGCACCTCGGGCGACGTGGACAACCCGCGCATCCTGGGCGCCTTCAATGAAAAAACGCCCGACTGGCTGGCTTTCTTCATGTTCACCTACTTCACCGACCGCGACGGCAAGTTCCAGCTCTCGGCCCTGGCCGAAAGCGCGTTCGACCCGCTGGCCCGCACCACCAAGTTCATGCTGACCGAGGAAGCCCACCACATGTTCGTGGGTGAGTCCGGCGTCTCGCGCGTGCTGTCGCGCACCGCGCAGGTGATGAACGAGCTGAAAACCGATGACCCGGCCAAGGTGCGCGCCGCCGGTGCCATCGACCTGGGCACGGTGCAGCGCTACCTGAACTTCCACTACAGCGTGACCATCGACCTGTTCGGCGCCGACCAGTCGAGCAACGCAGCCATCTTCTACAGCTCAGGCCTCAAGGGCCGCTACGAAGAAGGCAAGCGCATGGACGATCACATCCTCAAGGGCCAGACGTACAAGGTGCTGGAGGTGAAGGACGGCCAGCTGCTGGAGAAGGACGTGCCCATGCTCAACGCTTTGAACGAGGTGCTGCGCGACGACTTCATCAAGGACTCGATGGCCGGCGTGGGCCGCTGGAACAAGGTGCTGGAGAAAGCCGGCATTCCCACGCGCCTG
Organism: Acidovorax sp.; assembly: GCA_018780365.1. Lineage (GTDB taxonomy): Bacteria > Pseudomonadota > Gammaproteobacteria > Burkholderiales > Burkholderiaceae_C > Acidovorax. Next base: position 707 of record JADMJR010000209.1, read on the forward strand.
TCGGTGCCGCACAAGGCCTTCAACCGCCAGATTGGCGCGTTGGCTGGCATCAAGATGTCGCCCGATGGCCGCGTGGTGAGCGACGTGGAATGGGCGGCCCGCAAGGCCGAGTGGCTGCCCACGCCGGAGGACTTCGCCTTTGTCGCGTCGCTGATGGGCCGCGTGGTGGAGCCCGGTAAGTTCGCGGGCTGGATCGCGCCGCCGGTGATGGGCATCAACCGCCAGCCGGTCGACTTCGAATACGTCCGCTTCGGCTGATCCGCCCACCCACCAACACGCCACCGCAACCCCGCTGCCCCACGGCGGGGCCCCATGGGCCGGGGACCCCACGTATTTGCCGATAGCGCACCCCGCCCGCCTCCCGGTACAAACCACGTCACTACCGCGAGGCCTTCAGGAGAACACCATGGACATGGCCGTCGACACCGCCGTCATCAAGCAGCACCTGATCGATCCAGAGATCTGCATCCGCTGCAACACCTGCGAGGCGACCTGCCCGGTGGGCGCCATCACGCACGACGACAACAACTACGTCGTGCGGGCGGATGTGTGCAACGGCTGCATGGCCTGCATCTCGCCCTGCCCCACGGGCTCCATCGACAACTGGCGCACCATGCCGCTGGCACGTGCCTACAGCATCGAAGAACAGCTCACCTGGGAAGAGCTGCCGCCCGAACTCACGCCCGATGAACTGGCCGCCGAGGGCGTGGCGCCGGCCCTGGATGCCGTGCCACCGTCCGCACCTGCCGCGCCGATGGAGCCGGGCACGCAGGCGTTCCGCTCGGCCCAGTACGGCGCCACCGTGCCGCCCTGGTCAGCCGCCCACCCCTACACCAACCTGTTCCCGCCAAAGAGCCCCACCACCGCGACCGTGGTCGGCAACTTCAACTGCACCGAGGCTGGCTTTGAAAGCGAGACGCACCACGTGGTGCTGGACTTCGGCAGCATGCCGTTTCCGGTGCTGGAGGGGCAGTCGATTGGCATCATTCCGCCGGGTGAGGATGCCCTGGGCAAGGCGCACCACGCGCGCCAGTATTCGATCGCCAGCCCACGCAACGGCGAGCGCCCCGGCTACAACAACCTGGCGTTGACCGTGAAGCGCGTGACCCAGGACCACGACGGCAACGCGGTGCGGGGCGTGGCCTCCAACTACATGTGCGACCTGAAGGTGGGCGACAAGGTGCAGGTGGTGGGGCCGTTTGGCAGCTCCTTCCTCATGCCCAACCATCCCCGCTCGCACATCGTGATGATCTGCACCGGCACCGGCAGCGCACCCATGCGCGCGATGACCGAATGGCGCAGGCGCCTGCGCAACAGCGGGAAATTCGAGGGTGGCAAGCTCATGCTGTTCTTCGGCGCACGCACCCAGCAGGAGCTGCCGTACTTCGGCCCGCTACAAAACCTGCCCAAGGATTTCATCGACATCAACCTCGCGTTCTCGCGCACGGCCGGGCAGCCCAAGCGTTATGTGCAAGACCTGATGTGCGAGCGCACCGCCGACCTGGCCGCGCTGCTGCAAAGCGGCAGCAGCCACTTCTACGTATGTGGCCTGAAAAGCATGGAAGAAGGCGTGGTCATGGCCTTGCGCGACATCGCCACCGACGCAGGCATGGACTGGGACACCGTGGGGGCAACCCTCAAGCGGGAAGGACGCCTGCACCTCGAAACCTACTGAGCCGCAGCGACAGGGCGGTCGCAGGGCCCGCCCGCCCCCGCCCCATCTATCTGCCAGGCCCCTTATCACCGCTGCGCCGCCAGCCTGCGCACCACGGTGGTCAGGCGGTCGATCTCATCGAACGTGTTGTAGAACGCCAGCGAGGGCCGCACCGTGGTCTCCACGCCAAATCGGCGCAGGATGGGCTGAGCACAGTGGTGGCCTGTGCGTACGGCAATGCCCTCTTCGTTCAAGGCCTTGCCAACCTCTTCCGTGGAATAGCCCGCCAGCACAAACGACATCACACTGGCCTTGTGGGCCGCAGTACCGACAAGCCGCACACCACGGATCGTGCCGAGCTGCTGCATGCCGTACACCAGCAATTCGTGCTCGTAGCGTGCAATGTTCTCAATGCCCACGCGGTTCACGTAGTCGATGGCAGCACCCAACCCCACGGCGTCGGCGATGTTGCCGGTGCCGGCCTCGAACTTGTTGGGGATAGGCTGGAACACCGTCTTCTCGAAGGTCACGTCGGCGATCATGTTGCCGCCACCCTGCCACGGGGGCATGTCTTCGAGCACCGAGCGCTTGCCCCAGACCACGCCGATGCCGGTCGGCCCGAACACCTTGTGGCCCGAGAAGACGAAGAAGTCCGCATCCAGGTCCTGCACGTCCACCCGCATGTGCGAGACCGACTGCGCGCCGTCGACCAAGGCCTTGGCCCCTGCGCGGTGCGCCAGCGCCACGATCTCCTTGACCGGCACCACCGTACCCAGCGCGTTGGACACCTGCGTGACCGACACGATCTTGGTACGGTCGTTCAGGAGCTTCTGGTATTCATCCAGCAGCACCTGGCCCGAGTCGTCCACCGGGATCACGCGCAGCTTGGCCCCCTTGGCCGCCGCAAGCTGCTGCCAGGGCACGATGTTGGCGTGGTGCTCCAGGTGGCTGACGATGATTTCGTCGCCCTCACCAATGTGCTGCGCCCCCCAGCTCTTGGCCACGAGGTTGATGGCCTCGGTGGTGCCACGCACAAAGATCACCTCGTTCACATCCGGCGCGTTGATGAAGTTCTTCACGCGCTGGCGGGCGCCTTCGTAGGCGTCCGTGGCACGTGCAGCCAGCTCGTGGGCGGCGCGGTGGATGTTGGAGTTCTCGTGCTCGTAGAAGTACGAGATGCGATCAATGACCGCCTTAGGCTTGTGCGTGGTGGCCGCGTTGTCGAACCACACCAGCTGCCGGCCATTCACGCGCTCGGAGAGCAAGGGGAAGTCGCGGCGGATGGCATGCACGTCAAACGGAGGATGCTGTCCCTGCCCCGCCAGGGGCACCATGGCGTGCGGCGCGGGCTTGGCAGGGGTGACATAGCCACTGGGCAGCACCACCGCATCGGCAAAGTAATACTGCGGTGCGGCACCGGGCGACGCTTGCGCCAAAGGTGCGGACGAGGACGCAGGCGCGCTGCGCAGGTCCACCCCCTGCAGGTTCGCAAACGGCTGGCTGGCCAGTTCGTCGCTGACGCGGGTGGGGCCCGGCGCATGGCCTGGCGTGCCACTGTGGCCGCCGGGCGAAGGCTGTCCATGGTGGGGCGACAGGAAGTAGAACGGCGATGCCGTGGCTGCCGGGTGACTGGCCGCAGATGCGCCGCTGGCACCGGTCGCCTCGGGCACACCCAGCACACCACTGCCAAAACGGGGCTCGTAGCCAGGCACGGCGGTGACCACCGTGTCGGGCACGCCGTTGGCGGTGGTGGCGTGGGGCAGCAGGGCGGGTGCCCGGTTCGCCAGCGACAACACGGGCGTGGGTGATGCAGGCACCAGATTGCCGCCCGGCACTTGCCCTTGCGGAAACGGCGTGCCCGGCACGCTGGGCCCCAGGCCTGCAGGGCTGGCCAACGGCGAACCCGCAGGCGCAACGTTGACGGGCGCCTGCACACCCGCCGGTGCGGGCGATGCCTGTGCGAAGCTCGGCACGGTGGCCGGTGGTGTCGATGGCAACCCCAGTGCGGGGCTGGACGGGTTGCCGCTGGGCAGCTGTGGCACTTCACCCGGCCGGGCCGAGAAGAGCGCCGTGGCCATCTGTGCCAGAAGCGCCGGGCTGATCGGTGCCCCCGACGCGTCGGGCACGCCCACGGAGGTGGAAAGGATGTTGCTCACCGCAGATTATTTGTAGGTGTCAGGGTAGTCGTGGTATTTGTTGACCTCGACGTCATCCAGCACGGCCAGCGCGTCGCTGGTCAGCACGGCGAGCGAGCAGTACAACGAGATCAGGTACGACGCGATGGCATGGTTGTTGATGCCCATGAAACGCACCGACAGGCCCGGGCCCTGTTCGCCCGGCAAACCGGGCTGGAACAGGCCCACCACGCCCTGGCGCTTGTCGCCCACGCGCAGCAGCAGGATCTTGCTCTTGCCGTCGGCCACAGGCACCTTGTCCGACGGGATCAAGGGGATGCCACGCCAGGTGATGAACTGCGAACCAAACAGGCTCACGGTGGGCGGCGGTGTACCACGGCGCGTGGCTTCGCGGCCGAATGCAGCGATGGCCAGCGGGTGGGCCAAGAAGAACGCGGGCTCCTTCCAGACCTTGGTGAGCAGCTCATCGAGGTCATCGGGCGTGGGGGCGCCGGTGAGCGGAAAAATGCGCTGCTCATCGGTCACCTGGGCCAGCAGGCCGTAGTCGGGGTGGTTGATGAGTTCGCTTTCCTGGTTCTCCTTGATCGTCTCGATCGTGAGGCGCAGCTGTTCCTTGATCTGGTCGTGCGGGCTGCTGTAGAGGTCCGACACGCGGGTGTGCACGTCGAGCACGGTGCTCACGGCGTTGAGGTGGTATTCGCGCGGGTTCTCTTCGTAGTCCACGAAGGTGCGTGGGAGCTGGTTCTCCGACTCCTTGGCCGTGCAGGCGACCTTGATCGCCTCGGGGTTCTTGACCTTGTTGAGGCGGTAGATGCCCGCTTCCACGGGTACCCACTGCAGCAGGTGGGTCAACCAGCGGGGGCTGATGGTCGACAGCTGGGGGGCTGTCTTGGTGGCATTGGCCAGTTGCCGTGCCGCGTTATCGCCGAGTGCGGTCGTGCCGCCCACTGTTGCCGACATGTAAAACTCCCTAGGGTTGGAATGGATGTGAAAAACTGAAAACTGCTGCGCTGAGTGTCAAAGCTCTGCCTGCCGGCTTCAACAGGCTATAGCCGCCAACTGAAGGCCCCGCACCAAATTGGATTGGTGCACGACCTCGCCACGCGTGACCAGCGTGGAGGGCATGACCCCGAGCGCGCCCGCCAACTTCTCCACGGTGACGAGCGACGCAATCACGCAGCCGCGCTCGATCTCGCCCACGTACGAGCGGTTGAGGTCCGAGTGCTCGGCCAGCCGCTCCTGCGACCAGCCCTGCGCTTCTCGCGACTGGCGCACGGCAATGCCGAAGCCCTTGATGAGCGTGGTCATGGCGCGGCCTCTGCCAGGGCCTGGGATGCATGCGCCGACTCCTGCGAACTGGCCTGCGTGACGTTGCCACCAGCGGCCACGTCGTGCGTGAGCCACACATTGCCGCCAATCACGGCCCCCTTGCCCAGCGTGACGCGACCCAGAATGGTGGCGCCGGCGTAGATGACCACGTCGTCCTCCACCACCGGATGGCGGGGCAGCCCTTTTTGCAGATGGCCCTGGGCATCGATGGGGAAGCGCTTGGCGCCCAGCGTGACCGCCTGGTACACCCGCACACGGCGCCCGATCACGGCGGTCTCGCCTATCACCACACCCGTACCGTGGTCGATGAAGAAGCCCGCCCCGATCTGCGCCCCCGGATGGATGTCGATACCGGTCTGGCTGTGGGCCAGCTCGGCCACGATACGCGCCAGCAAGGGCAGCCCCAGCTGGTACAGGCAGTGGGCCAGGCGGTGGTGGATCATCGCCAGCACGCCGGGGTAACACAGCAGCACCTCGTCCACGCTGCGCGCCGCCGGATCGCCCTGGTAGGCCGCCAGCACATCGCTGTCGAGCAGGCGCCGGATCCGCGGCAGCGCCTGCGCAAAGGACTGGGCCACATGCCGGTCCTGCGCCTCGACGCTGACGGCATCCCGCGCCTGTTGGCGCGCGCTGTAGCGCAGCTCCAAATTGATCTGTGCAAACAGTGTGTGCAGCGCCGAATCCAGCGTGTGCGCTACGTAGAAATCTTCACTCTCCTGGCGCAGGTCGTAGGGCCCCAAGCGCATGGGAAAAAGCGCGCCCTTGAGCTGCTCGACCACCTGCGCCAGCGCCTCTCGCGACGGAAACTCGCGCCCGCCCGGCTCCTGCGAGCGGTTTTGCGCCTCGCGCCACTCCCGCCGTGCTTCGCTGAGCGACGCTGCAATCTGTTCAATGTCGAAAATGGCCATGGGGTCCCTTTGCTTGCTGCCGCTGCATCAGTCCTGGACCCAGGGCAGCCCGTGAAAGCGCCAGCCATCGCTGCCACCCCGCTGCTGCCGTGCGTCAACTTCGCCCTCAAAACCTTCGAGCACGTTGAACACATGGCGAAAGCCCCCGGCAGCAGCGGCCTCGGCGGCCAGCACCGAGCGTTTGCCGCTGCGGCACAGCAAGAGCACCACGGTCTCCTTGCCGCCGTCCTTGGCCAGCCGGGCCTCCAGCTCCCGCACAAAGCGGGGGTTGCGGGTAAGCGCCGTGCCCGTGGCCCAGGCCACATGCAGGCTGCCGGGCACATGGCCCACAAACTTGCGCTCCTCGGCAGAGCGCACATCCACCAGCAGCGCCTGCCCTTCGCGCACCAGGTCCCACGCCACAGGCGGGTGCACCCCGCCTGCGTAGGCCAGGCCTGTGTCCGAAGCCGCCTGGCGCGCCTGCTCCAGCGCGGCAGGCAATACGGCTTCTGCGATTTCGTGGGTCATGAATGGGCTCCTCGTGCTGATTGGATGGGGATAGCCGTCGAATCTACGGGCCGAGCCACCATTCACAAACGAATAAAAACTCCGTTCAAAATTACTTAAACATCCTTGGGCCGAGGCGCACCTCGTCCGCCCGAAGGGGGAGGCGGCCAGGGCACGCGCACGGCAGCGCCGCAGCGCCCCAGGCCGGCCCCATTTGCATTCCTGCGAAAATAGCGGGCTTTGCCCACTGGGGACCCGTTCCCTGATGCACCCGCGCCCGGAGCGATCCGGCGCGTGGTGCCCGCACAGTGAATGACCCCCACGGGATGTATCTGCACCACCGACTCAACAGCTCGCGCCTTGTTGTCCTGCTCCAGCAATGGGCGCGGGAGGACGGCGCGCGGGCCGCGCAGGCGCCACAGCAGGACGTGGCGCAGGTGCTGAGCCAGTGGCTGGGCACGGTGGACGCCGTGCAGCTCAGCCGGGCGCTGCACGCCATCGAATCCTTGCCGGGCGCGGGGGACGGGGCGGCAGCTGCGCCAGGGCCGGCCCTCGGCATGGCCGCACTGGACCGCTTTGTCCAGAAGGCCCAGACAGACCTGACCACCCTGCTCACGGCCCGGGCCGCAGCCCCCAAGCCCCTGCGCGCGCGGGCCGACAACACGCCCGTGGAGATGCCCGACCCCCAGGCCGATGCGGATTTCGCGGCCCATAGCCCCCGCTACCTGGAGCTGCAAAGGCAGATGGACACGCGGCTGCTGGCCCTGCGGGCCCAGGCGCGCCACGCCATTGCCAAGGGCAGCCCTGCCCTGCAGCAGCTGGCCGCACTGGATGCCGTCATGGAGCAGATGCTGGGCGCGCGCGAGCAGCGGCTGTGGGCGTCGCTGCCCGGCCACCTGGAGCGGCGCCTGGCCCACCGCCACCAGATGCACCAGCAGGCGCTGCAGGCCGGCGACCGGTCCGACGAGCCGCTGCGCTGGCGCCAGCCGGGCGGCTGGCTGTGGGCCTTTGAACAAGACATGCAGGCGCTGCTGCTTGCCGAGATGCAGGTGCGCCTGCTACCCATCACGGGACTGCTGGAAGCAGCCCACCACGAGAAAACAGGACAACAGGAATGAACAAGAGTGTGATGGCCGCCATCTTTGCCGTGGGCCTTGCGGCCGTGGGCTGGGTAGGCTGGGGCTTTGTCGGAACCAGCCCCTTGGCGCTGGCGATGACGGCGGTGATTGGCGCGGTCTATGTGCTGGGTGCGTATGAGCTGCGGCAGTTCCGCGCCGCCACCCAGTCCCTGGCCGGCGCGCTGGCCGCCAGCCCCGCGCAGCCCGCGCCGCTGGCGGACCTGAACGGCTGGCTGGGCCTCCTGGCGCCCGCGCTGCGCCACCCCGTGCGCCAGCGCATCGAAGGCGAGCGCGTGGCACTGCCGGGCCCGGCCCTCACGCCCTACCTGGTGGGCCTGCTGGTCATGCTGGGCATGCTGGGCACCTTTCTCGGCATGGTGGTCACTTTCAACGGCACCATGTCCGCGCTGGAGACCTCGTCCAGCCTGGAGTCGATCCGGGCCGCGCTGTCGGCCCCCATCAAGGGCCTGGGCCTGTCGTTCGGCACCTCGGTGGCCGGCGTGGCCGCCTCGGCCATGCTGGGCCTGCTGTCGGCGCTGAGCCGCCGCGAGCGGCTGGCGGCCGTGCGCCTGCTGGACGCACACATCCCCACCCTGTTCCGCCCCTTCTCGCCGGCCCACCGCCGCGAGGAGATGCTGCACGCCCTGCAGACACAGGCCCAGGCCCTGCCCCTGATCGCCGAGCGCCTGCAGGGCCTGGTGGAAGGGCTGGAGCGGCGCAACGAGCAACTGGGCACCCAGTTGCTGGCGCAGCAGCAAGACTTCCACCGCGAAGCCGCCGCCGCCTACACCCAGCTGGCCAGCACCGTGGGCACTTCGCTGCAGGACAGCCTGAGCGCCAGTGCCCGCCAGGCCGGGGAGGCGATCCGCCCCGTGGTCGAACAGGCGATGGCCACCCTGGCCCAAGAGGCGCAGCGCTCGCACGAACGCCTGCGCTCCACCACCGACGCGCAGCTGCAGGCGCTCTCGGCCCAGTGGGAAGGCACGGCCCACCAGGTAGCCGACACCTGGACCACCGCCTTGCACAGCCACACGCAGACCCAGAACGCCCTGGTGACACAGCTGGATGGCGCGCTGCAGTCCGTCACCCAGGCGTTTGACCAGCGCTCCAGCGACCTGGTCGCTTCGCTGCAGGCATCCGCCGCCCAGTCACACGCGGCCCAGGTGGCCACCGACCAGCAACGCCTGGAAGGCTGGAACCGCTCCCTGGAGGGCATGGCCAGCACGTTGAGCACCGAATGGCAGCGTGCGGGCACACAAGCCGTAGAGCAGCAGCAGCGCATCTGCCAGGCCCTGGAGGGCGCAGCCGCACAGATCGACCACACCCTGCAGACAACCACCCAGGCACTGGAGCAGCGCTCCACCGCCCTCTTGGCCGCGCTGCAGGACACGGTGGCGCAGTCGCACACCACCCAACTGGCGGCCGACCAGCAGCGCCAGGAAGGCTGGAACCGTGCCATGGAAGGCATGGCCAGCACACTGAGCGCCGAGTGGCAGCGCGTGGGCGCACAGACCGTGGCCCAGCAGCAGGGCGTGTGCCAGGCGCTGGAAGGCGCGGCCACACAGATCGACCACACCCTGCAAACGGCCACCCAGGCGCTGGAGCAGCGCTCCACCGCACTCCTGGCCACACTGCAGGACACCGTGGCGCAGTCGCACACGGCCCAGCTGGCGGCCGACCAGCAGCGCCTGGAGGGCTGGACCCGCTCCATGGAAAACATGGCCAGCACACTGAGCGCCGAGTGGCAGCGCGTGGGCACGCAGACCGTGGCCCAGCAGCAAGGCGTGTGCGATGCCCTGGAGAAGACCGCCACACACATCACAGAACGCATGACCGAGCAGGTGGCCCGCACGCTGGGCGGCACGGCCACGTTGATGGACCGGTCGGACGCACTGCTGCGCACCCGCATGGACGCCGAGGCCCAATGGGTGCAGACCCAAGGCCAGCGCATGGACGAACTCACTGGCGTGTGGCGCACCGAGCTGGTGGCCCTGCGCGACGCCGAGGCCCAGCGTGGCCTGGCTGCTGTGGAGCGCCTCGACACACTGCAGGCCGCCGTGGCACAGCACCTGGCCACCCTGGGGTCCGCCCTGGAGGCTCCGCTCACACGCCTGCTGCAGACCGCATCGGACGTGCCACAGGCTGCGGCCGAGGTCATCACCCAGTTGCGCCAGGAGATGACGCGCCTGAGCCAACGCGACAACATCGCCCTGGCAGAACGCACGGCCATGATGGAACAGGTGGGCACCCTGCTGCACTCGGTGAACGAGGCCGCTGTGCAGCAGCGCGCCGCCATCGATACGCTGGTCGGCTCGGCCGCCCAGGTGCTGGAGCAGGCAGGCCAGCAGTTTGCACAGGCCCTTGGCGCGCAAGCGGGCAAGGTGGACGAAGTGGCCGCCCATGTGGCCGCCAGCGCGGTGGAGCTGGCCAGCCTGGGCGAGTCCTTCAGCCACGGTGTGGGCCTGTTCAGCGCCAGCAACGAAAAACTCGTGGAAAGCCTACAGGGCATGGAGGGCACCCTCAGCCAGTCGATGAGCCGCAGCGATGAGCAACTGGCCTACTACGTGGCCCAGGCCCGCGAGGTGATCGACCTGAGCATCAGCGCACAACAGGGCATTGTGGAAGACCTGCGCAGGCTGCATGGCCACGCGGGCCGGACTGTCGCGACGGCCGAGGGGGTTGCCGCGTGACCGACCTGGATGACACCCTGGACGATGCCACCGAGCAGACAGCGCCCGTCTGGGCGGTGTTCGGCGATCTGATGGCGGGCCTGCTGGGCGCGTTCGTGCTGATCCTGGTGGGCGTGCTCGTGGTGCAGATCGACCTGGTGGCCAGCCTCAAGCAGGAGGTGGCAAAACGTCAACAAGAAGAACAGCGCCGCATGGCGCTGGAGAAAGCGCTGGCCATTCCGCTCGCCAGCGGCCGGGTCACGGTGAACAACGGCCGCATCGGCATCAGTGGCAGCGTGCTGTTTGCCACAGGCTCCGACGAACTGCGCCCCGAAGGCCGCCAGCTCCTGCAAAGCCTGGTGCAGCCGCTGCAGGTGTACCTGCGCGAACGCGACGAAATGCTGATGGTGAGTGGCTTCACGGACAACACCACGCTGCTGCGAGGCCCCCAGCAGCGCTTTGCCGACAACCTGGAGCTGTCGGCCCAGCGGGCCCTCACCGTGGCCCGCGCCCTCATCGACGAAGGCATGCCGTCGTCCCAGGTGTTTGCCGCCGCCTTTGGTGCCGAGCAACCCGTGGCCAACAACGCCGATGAAAAGGGCCGCGCGCAAAACCGCCGTGTGGAAATGGCGCCGGTGCCCAAGGCATCAAACACCCAGCCCGCCCGCAATGAGTGAACAGCGGACCGAGCCCACGCTGGAATCCCTGCGGGCCGAGGGCGCACACCGCCATGACCCGGCACGTTTTCATTACCTGGAAGTGCTGGCCCGGCGCTTGCCCGGCCAGCCTGCGGCGGTGCAACAGGTGCTGGCGAGGCGACTGCACGCAGCCCTTGTGGCCTATGCAGAGCAGGCCCGGCAGGCACCTGAGACCATGGAAACCCCGAGCCCCGCGACCGGCAAGGCCAGGGCACCGATGGTGGCCTCCCCATTGGCGCAACTGAACCGCGACCTGAGCGCCCGCGCCCAGGCCGATGCCGATACGGCGCGCGCAGGCGATGGCGCCAGCCTGTCGGACATGAAAAGCGTGCGCCAGTTCAGCGAGGTGTGGTCCAAAATCTCGGCAGAGCAGCAGGTGGTGCAGGCCCTGCACCGTGGGCCCGAGAATGCGGGGCCACTCAACGCACACAAACTCATGCTGCGCACGCTGAGCCTCATGCGCACCCTGTCGCCCGACTACCTGCGGCGTTTCATGTCGCAGATGGACTCCTTGCTGTGGCTAGAGCAAGCGGGCGCCAGGGCACCAGGCCCAACAGCCCGCCCCGCGCGCAAGGGCCGGCAAAAGCCGTGAGTGCCTGAAACGCCTAGACGGGGCCTGGGGTCACCGGTCTCTCGGCACTCTCTAGCAGCCACAACGCCGTGCGCGCACGCGTCAGGGCCACGTACAGCATGTTGCGCTCCCGGTAGGCCTCCTGGTGCGATGCAGAACCCGGAAACCGCCCACGCTCCACAAAGGGCACCGCCACGAATGTGAACTCCCGGCCCTTGCACGCCTCCACGCTCATCAGGCGCAGGGTCACGGGCTCCTTGCGCTGGTGCATCTCGAGGCTGCTGGTGGCAACGAGTGTCAGCCGCCCCAGGAATTCACCGACAGGCATGCCTTGCGCCAGCCCCGACAACTGCTCCAGGCTGGCCAGGCAGGCCTGCCGCTCCTTGCCGTTGATGGGAGCCTCTTCAAAGATGCGGCGCACCAGGGGGTGGCGGCACAGCGCCCCCGCATCGGCACACAGGTCCGGCGCCAGCGCCAGAACCTGCGCGCAGGCATCGGCCAGCGGTGGCGCGCTGCGGTCCAGGGTGCCATGCACGATGTAGCGGCGCATCTGCGCCACGTCCCCGTGCAGGGTCGCCCCCAGTTGCAGGCTCTCGCTGGTGCCGGGCCCACCCGTCCAGCCAGCGTCGTCAAACTGGCCCTGCGCCAGCACGTCGGGGTTCACAGTATCGTGCCTTGTGGCGCGGCGGCCATAGTGCAACAACCCCTGGATGGCCGCGCCCAGAATTCCGGGAGTCAGGGGGCGCCCAACGGGGTTGTCCTGCAGGGACCACATCAGGCACAACGCCAAGGCCACCTCCCTGCGCAGATAGAAGGCGCCCATCCCCTGGCAGCCGTAGTGCACCCCTTCGTGCCCAAACACCCACTCCAGCAGGATGCTGTCCTGGGGATTTCTCAGCACCACATTCAGGGCGCTGTGCTGGCTCTTGTCACCATGCAAGGCCCCCCAGCCATTGACGATCTGGGCATGCAGCTCCACCAGTTGCTGCGCGCAATGCGCATCCGTGTCGTAGGTCACATGCTGGAATGCATCCGAGCTCTGCGGCACGGACGCGAACTCCACACCCAAGAGGGGATTGAGGGCCGCGCAAATCTCCGCGCCAAACCGGCGTGTGGTGTTGATGCGCAACACCTCGGTGTCTTCGGGCAAGCTGGCCCGAATGTGCTGCAACGCCCCGCCAAAGACCGAGAACGAACCCTCGTGAATGTGCTGATTGAAGTCGCCAGCCCCCACAAACACGCCGTTGTGGCTCTGCACCAGCTTGCGCAGGATCGTCAGGGCGCCCTCGTCCAGGTCATGCAACTCGTCAAACAGCACCGCACCATAGCGCCCTTGCAGCCACTCACAGGGCTGGTCCCAATCGAGCAGATCCAGCTGGCGGCACAGTTCAAAGCTGCAGTCGCCGTCGGCGTAGAACTGTGGCTCGTGGTTCATTCCCACGCGCATGCGCTCGTAGTGCCTCAGCAGCCGGTACAGGCCATAGTCCAGATCCCACTCTTCGCAGAAAGCGCGCAGATCCCCGCCAGCGCCCTCGCACTGCGTATCCAGCAGCTTCTTTTTGGCCAGCGCCTCGAAAGCCAGAAACGCGTCAATGTCCACGTCCTGCCCCAGCAGGTCATCGGATGCGCCACCTGGGCTCCGCGCGAGCTCCTGGCGCAGCGCCTGCTGGGCCTGCAGGATCAGGAACCGTCGGCGCACCGGATCGTCCAGCTTGACAACCGGATCCCCTTGTTCTTTCAGCACCCGTTCACAGAGCTGCTCCATGGTCAGTATCTCCAGGCTGGCAGGAACGGCGCCATGGAGCTTGAGCATGCGGTCACGCAGGGCGGTGACTCCCGCACGCGAATAGGCCAGCACCAGAATGCGTGCCCCCGGGCCCACACTGGCCAGCAGGTTGCAGGCCTTCATGCACAGGGTGGTCGTCTTGCCGGTGCCCGCCAGCGCACTGATGATGAGGGCCGTAGCCGGGGACTGAAGAACCTGTTGCTGCTCGCCGGTGGGCACGAACCATTGGCTGTTCCAGCCTTTGGCTGGGAGAGATGTCATTTTTTGCAGGGCCGTGTGGCAGATGAGGGCCCCCATTGTCACCGGCCACGGTGCAGCCCAGCGCGGCAGCCGCCGCCACTCTCCCCGGCCACGACGGGTGCTGGCAACCCATCTGGAGGCACCAACAAAAAGGGCTCCCCAATGGGAGCCCCGTTTGCTTGGCCTCAGTGCGGGGTAAAAAACACTCCCCATGGCAGCAGCCCCCGCGAACGCGGAGTACCGCGACCATGGGAAGGCCCGCAACTGCGTCAATTACATGGCGTTGCCGATTTCGCCGTGCGAGATCTGGCCCGTGCGCACAGCTTCAGCAGCCTGGGCACGCACGGCAGCGCGGTCAGCCGTGGACTTGTAGGTCACCACGCGCGAACCTGCGGGTTCGATGGAGCGGGTCTGGGCCACGGTGGCGGCTTCAGCAGCCACTTCAGCGCGGGTGCGGT
>JADMJR010000313.1 GCA_018780365.1 Acidovorax sp.
GCAATCAGCCCGTCGGGCGTGAAGGTGAACGTGCCGTCGATGATGTTGTGCACCTGGCGCCCGGTGGCGCTGAAGCGGTAGTGCGCCTCCCAGTGCGCCTTGCCGCCGTTGGCATCGGCGTCGATGCCGCTGAACTCCAGCTTCCAGTGCTCGGCGGCGCCGGGCTTCTTCGTCGCGGTGCACAGCATGCGCCACATTCCGCCCACTTCGTCCCGGCCCTTCAGCGAAAACGCCTCGTCGTCAAACGTGGCATTGGGGGCGTAGCAGGCCGCCATGGTGGCGTGGTCGAGTTGTGCAAATGCGGTGTAGAAGCGCTGCAGGGTTTGGGCGTTGGGGTGCATGAAGGTGTCCGGCAAGGGGGAAGAAATGGAGGATGTCAGCGCATGAAGCTGCGCAGGGCGTCAGCGGTTTCGCCAGGCAGCTGCTCGGGGATGAAATGCCCCGCAGGCACCGCCTGCCCGCTCACCAGCCCCGCACATTGCGCTCGCCACAGCGCCATCGGGTCAAACAGCCGGTGCACCACACCGTGTTCGCCCCAGATCACCAGGGTGTCGCAGGCGATCCTGTCACCGCGTGTGCGGCTTTCGCGGTCGTGGTCCAGGTCGATGCCGGCGCTGGCGCGGTAGTCTTCGCACGCAGTGTGGATGGCCTCGGGGGTGCAGAAGCAGCGCTCGTAGTCGGCCAGGGCCTGGGGCTCGATGTGGGCCAGGCCTGCGCTGCCCCAGCCGCCCAGCTTGGCGTGCAGGTAGGCGAGCGCGTTGCCGCCGATCATGGTCTCGGGCAACGGCGCAGGCTGGATCAGGTGGAACCAGTGGTAGTAGGCGCGCGCAAAGTCCATGTCGGTGCGGGCGTACATGTCCAGCGTGGGGGCGATGTCGATCACGCACAGCCTCTTCACGCGCGCGGCGTGGTCCAGCGCCAGGCGGTGGGCCACGCGGCCGCCCCGGTCGTGGCCGCACAGGTAGAAACTGTCGTGGCCCAGCGCGGTCATCACCTCGGCCATGTCTTGCGCCATGGCGCGTTTGCTGTAGTTGCCGTGGTCGGGCTGGCCGGGTGCGTGCGATGAGTCGCCATAGCCACGCAAATCAGGCATCACCAGGAAGTAGTCGCGCGCCAGCTGCTGCGCCACACGGTGCCACATCACATGGGTTTGCGGAAAGCCATGCAGCAGGAGCAGCGGCGGTGCGCCCACGGTGCCGCCGGTGTGCACAAAAATCTCGGCGCCCGTGGTGGCGATGCGGTGGGTGGTGAAGCCTTCAAACCAGGTGGTGGCTGTCATGGGCAGGAGGTGTGTGGGTGGTGGGGGCGCGGCAAGGTGGCGGTGTCGCTTCCGCTGGCGCCAACCAAGCGGGGTTCAGGCGAGCAGGTGGCCCAGCAGCCGCTGCAGCGCATACCGCAGCGTGGCCGCGCGGATGGCGGTGCGGTCGCCCACAAAGTGCTGCATCTCGCTGTGGGTTTCGCCGCCCACGCACCAGGCAAACCACACGGTGCCCACGGGTTTGGCATCGCTGCCGCCCGTGGGGCCCGCCACGCCGGTCACGGCCAGGCTGACATGGGCGCGCGAGTGGGCCAGCGCCCCGTCGGCCATGGCGCGGGCCACAGCCTCGCTCACGGCGCCTTCCTGCTCGATGAGCGCGGCGGGCACGCCCAGCATCTCGGTCTTGGCGGTGTTGGAGTAGGTGACAAAGCCGCGCTCAAACCAGTCGCTGGCGCCCGCGAGGTCGGTGCAGGCCGCCGCGATCATGCCGCCCGTGCAGCTTTCGGCGGTGGCCAGCAGGTGCCGGTGTTTGAGCAGCTCCAGAGAAATCTGGGTCAAATTGGCCTCTAGCGCAGATGTATCCAGCGCCAGCAGCTCTTTGTTTGATAGCGGTGCGGTTGTCATCAAAACCTCCACAGTGCAATGGTCAGCAAGGTGCAGAAGGCTGCCACAAAGTCGTCCCACAAGATACCCCAGCCGCCGCGCCAGCCAAAGCCCTTGAACAGGCTGTCGGCCCAGCCCACGGGGCCGGGCTTGGCGGCGTCAAAAAAGCGGAACAGCGCAAAGGCCACAAACTGCCCCCAGAAGCCCATGGGCATGGCCAGCCACAGCACCAGCCAGAAGGCCACCACCTCGTCCCACACGATGCTGCCCGGATCGGCCACGGCCATGTGGCGCGCCGTGGTGGTGCAGGCCCACCAGCCCACCACGGTGCTGGCGGCAATCAGCCAGCCCATGTGTTGCGGCGACAGCCACTGCTGCAGCACCAGGTAGGCCAGCCAGGCCCACAGCGTACCCACGGTGCCCGGCGCTTTGCGCGACAGCCCCGCGCCAAAGCCCAGGGCGATGAAGTGGGCCGGGTGGCCCAGCAGGAAGGCCACGGTGGGGCGGCGGGGGGCAGATGGGGGTGCCGAAGGAGAACCAGGGGTCATATCAACAATCAACGGGGCTTATTGGCGTTCTAGCAGCTCAATGTCCCTGGGGTAGCGGATGGTGTGCTCGGCGCTGAACTGCGCCGTGGCGCCCGCTGCCAGCGGCTGCTGCCAGGCGACGGTGCCGGGCGTGCGGTTCCAGGTAGTTTCGGCGGGCTGGGGCTGGTAGCGGGACTCCACCTCGATCTTCTCGTTGCGTGATACCGGCGATGCGTGCAGCACCTGCAGCATGATGGCCGCCTTGTGGCGGTTGTCCACGCTGTAGGCCCGGCGTGTCTTGCGCTCGGTGCGCGATCCGGTAAAGCCACTGCTGCCCGTCAGATCCTGCACGGGCTCGGCCCGCACGGTGACCAGTTCATCGCGGCCAAACGA
>JADMJR010000226.1 GCA_018780365.1 Acidovorax sp.
GGATCTGGCCGTTGGCGTAGGGCGGGCCGTCGTGCAGGATGAACTTGGGCGCACCGCAGCGCGCGTCGCGCAGGCGCTTGTACAGGCCCTTGTCTTCCCATTCCTTGACCCAGCCCGGCTCGCGCTTGGGCAGGTCGCCGCGCATGGGGAAGGGGGTGTCGGGCAGGTTCAGGGTGCTGCGGTAGTCCGTGGCGGGGGGGGCTGCGTGAGCTGCGGAAGGGGTGCTGGCGTTGTCGTCGGACATGAGGGAGCCTTAAAAACAGGGCATTCCGGGGCAAGGCCCAGAGCAGGAACGGGGTGGGAGCGCGAAAGATGACGGGCCCGCCAGGCGGGCGCTGCGAAAAGCAGCCCCCCTCAAATTCGGTCGCGGGTGGTCTGGCGCCGTGTCTCGGTGTGGTTGGGTGCCTGGGCCGCGGCGAAGTAGGCACGCGCGTCGGCACAGTCTTTGGCAATGCCCGCCGTCAGGGCATCCAGACCATCGTATTTCAGCTCGTCGTGCAGTTTGTGTAGCAGTTCCACGCGCACGATTTTACCGTACGCCCCTTCGGGGCCCAGATCGGCAGGCCACTGCAGGCAATGGGTCTCCAGCAGCACGCGGCCGCCGTTGACGTCATTCGGGTCCAGGGATGGCCGCACGCCCAGGTTGGCCACGCCCGGCAGCGGGGCATCGCTGAGCCCATGCACCAGCACGGCAAAGATGCCGCTGGCGGCGGGTTTCCAATGCGCAAAACGCAGGTTGAGCGTGCGAAAGCCGTTGCCTGCACCGGCTGCGGTGGCGCCCAGTTCACGCCCCAGCTTGCGGCCATGCACCACATGGCCAGAGATGGTGTACGGGCGTCCGAGCAGTCGCGCTGCTGCTTCCATGTCTCCTGCGGCCAGAGCCTGGCGCACGGCGGAGCTGGACACCCGCAGCCCATGTACCTCGTAGCTGTTCATGCGCGCCACGTCAAAGCCCTTGGCTTGACCTGCCGCGTCGAGCATCGCGTAGTCGCCCGCGCGCTGGCGGCCAAAGCGGAAGTCGTCGCCCACCAGCACATAGCGGGCGCCCAGGCCACGCACCAGCACCTCGTCGATGAAGGCCTCGGGCGATTGCGCGGCCAGTTGGGCGTCAAACGGCAACACCACGGTCTGCCGCACGCCACAGCGCTCCAGCTCGGTGAGTTTGTCGCGCAGCGTGCCAATGCGCGCGGGCGCCAGGTCGGGCTTGTGGTGGGCGCCGGCAAAGTAGTCGCGCGGATGGGGCTCGAAGGTGAGCACACAACTCTCCACCCCGCGGTGGGCCGCCTCGCTGTTCAGCAGGGCCAGCATGGCCTGGTGGCCCCGGTGCACGCCATCGAAGTTGCCGATGGTCAGCGCACAGGCGCCAGCGATGCCGGGGTGGTGGAATCCGCGAAAGATCTTCATCGGTCTGTTATCTTTTTGATAGCAGCATGCGCAGGTACATCAAGCGCAAGACGCCAATTTGTCATGAAAACGGAGTATATTGTGACCCACGGGCCGCCCAGCGCAGGGCAGTTCGCGAGACATCTGCGTTCCGAATCCTTGTGTACTTTGTGTTCCAGGAGGCGTGTTTTGAAGGTCTTGAAGCTGTCGGCCCAAGGGCTGCCCCAATCGTGGATTTCGCTCGAACAGGCGGTGATTCATTACGCCGCCGGGGAGGTGCGCTGGGAGTCCGGCGCCCAGATCGCCCGGTTCCGGGGCGGGCACAACGCCATCACGGGTGAACAATCGGTGATTGCCATCAACAGCATCATCGGCACCAAGGGTGTGCCCAGCATCAACCCGTTTGAGCTCAAGCCCAGCCTGACCAACAGCAAACTTTTCGCCCGCGACCGCAATGTGTGTGCCTACTGCGGCGGGCATTTTCACGAAGAAGACCTCACACGCGAGCACATTGTGCCCTTTGCCCGCAACGGGCAGGACCACTGGATGAACGTGGTGACTGCCTGCCGCCCCTGCAACCACCGCAAGGGCCCACGCACACCCGAGCAGGCGCACATGCCGCTGCTCTACACCCCCTACGTGCCCAGCCTGTGGGAGGACTTCATCCTGCGCAACCGGCGCATCCTGGCCGATCAGATGGATTTTCTGATGGCCCATGTCCCCAAATCTTCACGGCTGTTGGCGTAGGTGGCAGAGCGGCCAATACGACCCTTCTGGCGTCGTTGCTCCAACTTGCCGTACTAGGCGTACTGTCTGCGACGGAGCGCCTGGCCATAAGGGCCGTCTTGGCCACTCTTGGTGGCGTGCTGCACAAAGCACAGACACGGCGCTGCGCCTATACCTTCAGTAAGTCAGTTCCAGAAACACCAGGTGGCCGCTGGCGGCCGGCCAGGTTTGCCCCACCACACGCTCGCCATTGAACTCGCCCGCCATGCTGCGCACGCCGCCCGAGGGCTTGACCTTGGCCGACGCCACGCCTGCGCCCGCAGGCACACCGGCAGGTGCCGCCCCATCCAGCAGCATCTTGTCGCGTGCCGGGTCCAGGTAGCCCCGGGGGCGGGCCAGCGTGACGATGGAGTCGGCAGATTTGTCCGCGTCGGCCATGCGCTCTGCGCGCAGGTGGATGAGGTGGCTGCTGCGCGGGAAGCCGCTGCGGTAGATGTGGGTGGTGGCATAGCCGGGCGCTGAAATCACGAACTCGGTGGGGGTGCCAGGGGGGATGCTCAGCGGCCCCCACACGCCGTCGGCCCCCACGGTCTTGCGCAGCAGCGCCGGGCCGCTGCGGGCGCCGGTGGCGGCGTTGGTGGCATACACCTCCAGCTGGGCGCCTGCCAGCGGCAGGTTGTTGCTGAAATTGCCCGTCTTCGCGTCGGCCGGGTCCACGCCCAGACCGGTGACCTTGCCGTTCAGCACCACCTGCTTTTCTGCGGCGATGGTCGTGGCCTGCGGAGCCTTGCCGGTGATGAAACGGTAGGTGGCTTCAAAGGCGGCGGGCGAGTACGAGGTTTCGCGGTGGTCGATGCGCGGGATCACCACATTGGTGGCGCCTTTCAGCTCGGGCCCGGCAGCCGTCACGTTGGTGGGCGTGCCTTTCTGGCCGATCCACAGGCCGTCGGGTTGCGCGAACTTGTCGTTGTTGTCTGAGCGGATGGTCATCCACCGCACGGGGCCGCTGACTTCGTCACCGGCGGCGTTCTTGGGGGCGTTCAGGCCCTTGAGGAACGGGCCCGTGCCCGAGAACTCGCTGCCTTCGCGCACCCCGGGGGTTGCCCACACGCCGTGGTTGGGGGTGCCGCCCAGAATGGCGTGGCTCACGGTTGCAGCGCCACCGCCGTTGTAGATGTAGTTGCGGATGGCGTTGCCGCCGCGCGAGTTGCCCACCAGCACGACCTTGCTGGCGCCCGTGGCCTTGAGCACCTTGTCCACCTCGGCCTTGAGGTAGGCCATGTGCTCTGCGGTCGAGGTGCGGCCCGGTTGGGGCTTGGTGTCATCGTCGCGTGAGAGCGGGTAGGGCACATCGATGGCATGCAGGCGCTCACGCGGCCAGCCGTTGGATTCAAACCGCCACACGGTGGTCTGCCACAGTGCGGCGGTGTCGCCATTGCCGTGCACAAAAACGATGGGCGGGGCCTCGGCCAGGCCGGGGCTCTGGGTGGCGCAGCCGGCCAGGGCCAGGGTGGCCGCTGCAGCAGCGGTGATGAGGAGAAGGGATCGGCGTTGCAGCATCAGCGTGTTCATCGGAAGATCTCCAGAAAGAAAAAATGCCCGTGAGCCGGTCAGCCCACGAGCATTGCACAAGTGCGTGACAGCCTCGGTTTATGCAAAAACGCCGGCCGTGTCCTGCATGCGGGCCGACACCTCGCCCAGGTGGTGCAGGGTGTCGCCAAAGGTCATTTCCAGCTGCGTGAGCTTCTTGAAGTAGTGGCTGCCGATGTACTCGTCGGTCACGCCGATGCCGCCGTGCAGTTGCACGGCCTGCTGGCCCACAAAACGCATCGATTGCCCCAGCTGCACCTTGGCGCGGGCCATGGCGGCGCGGCGTTCGGCCGCCGGGGCGCCGAGCTTGAGGCTGGCGTAGTAGCTCATCGAGCGGGCCAGTTCCAGCTGCATCTTCATGTCGGCCACGCGGTGGCGCAGCGCCTGGAAGCTGGCGATGAACACGCCGAACTGCTTGCGCTGGTTCATGTATTCGACGGTGAGCGCCACGGTCTTGTCCATCACGCCCACGGCTTCGGCGCAGGTGGCGGCAATGCCGGTGTCCACGGCCAGTTCCAGCGCGGCCATGCCGTCGGTGGTGATGAGCGTGGCGGGGGCGTTGGCCAGTTGCACTTCGGCGGCGCGGCTGCCGTCTTGCGTGACATAGCCACGTGTGGTGACGCCAGCGGCCGAGCGTTCGACGAGGAAGAGGGCGATTTTTCCGTCCAGCTGCGCAGGCACGATGAAGGCATCGGCCTGGTCACCAGCGGCTACTATGCTTTTCGTAGCTGTTACGGCATATCCAGCGGGCGCAGAGGCTGCTTTTGCATCACAAACGTCCAGGCGGTAGCGCGCCTTGCGCTCCTGGTAGGCCAGCACCAGCAGCGCTTCGCCGCTGGCCACGCGGGGCAGCCAGGCGCCTTGCACGTCGGCGGGGGCGTAGTGCGACAGCACACTGCTGGCGATGAAGGCCTGGGCGATGGGTTCCAGCACCATGCCACGGCCCAGTTCCTCGGCCACCACCATGGCGTCGATGGCACCCTGGCCCATGCCGTCGTGGGCTTCGGGCACGGTGAGCGCGGTCAGGCCCAGCTCGGCCAGCTCGCCCCAGGCGGCGCGGTCAAAACCGCCAGTGGCCACGGCAGCGCGGCGGCGCTCGAAGGTGTAGCCCTTGTCCACCCACTTGCGCACGGCATCGCGCAGTTGTTCCTGGTCGTCAGAAAAATCGAAATCCATGTTCTTGTCTCCTGGACTGGGGATCAGCCGAGTACGGTCTGAGCCACGATGTTGCGTTGGACCTCGTTCGAGCCGCCATAGATGGTGGTCTTGCGCAGGTTGAAGTAGGTGGACGCCAGCGGCGCGTTGGCGGTGACGCCGCCAGGGAAGTCGCCTTGCCAGCCTGCTTCCATCGCTTCTTCGATGAAAGGCAGGCTGAACGGTCCGGCGGCCAGCATCATCAGCTCGGCGTAGCGCTGCTGGATCTCGCTGCCCTTGATCTTGAGCAGGCCCGCGATGTCGAGCGAGTTCTTGCCCGACTTCTCGGCCGAGAGCACCCGCAGCACCAGCATTTCGAGGGCCACGATGTCCACTTCGAGCAGAGCGATCTGGTCGCGGAAACGCGCGTCGTCCCACATGCCTTCGGTTTTGGCGATGCGCTTCAAGCGCTCGAGCTCGCGCTTGCTGCGGTTCACGTCGGCGATGTTGGTGCGCTCGTGGCTCAGCAGGTGCTTGGCGTAGGTCCAGCCCTTGTTCTCTTCGCCGATCAGGTTCTCGGCGGGCACTTCGACGTTGTCGAAGAACACCTCATTGACCTCGCACTCGCCGTCCAGCAGCTTGATGGGGCGCACGGTCACGCCCTTGGACTTCATGTCCAGCAGCAGGAAGGAGATGCCGGTCTGCGGCTTGCCTTCGGTGCTGGTGCGCACCAGGTTGAACATCCAGTCACCGTGCTGGCCCAGCGTGGTCCAGGTCTTCTGGCCGTTGACGATGTATTTGTCGCCCACACGCTCGGCGCGGGTCTTGACGCTGGCCAGGTCCGAGCCCGAGCCTGGTTCGCTGTAGCCCTGGCTCCACCAGACTTCGCCGCTGGCGATGCCGGGCAAAAAGCGTTTTTGTTGTTCGGCATTGCCAAACGCCATGATCACCGGGGCCACCATCACGGGGCCGAAGGGGATGATGCGGGGCGCGCCAGCCAGCGCGCACTCTTCTTCAAACAGGTGCTTTTGCACGGCCGTCCAGCCGGGGCCACCAAACTCTTTGGCCCAGCCAAAACCGAGCCAGCCCTTTTTGCCCAGGATCTTGGCCCAGCCCTGCATGTCTGCGCGGGTCAGGCGCAGGGCGTTGTGCACTTTGTGCGAAATTTCCTGGGGTAGGTTGGCGTGAACCCATGCGCGAACTTCGTCGCGGAAGGCCTGTTCTTCGGGGGTGAATGCGAGATCCATGCGGCTTGTCTCCTGAGAAGTCCTGTTTGTAGCACGGTCGTTCGTTTTATTCCTGTCCGGGTGGCGACATCGGCGCAGGGTCTGCGGCCATGCCCAGCTCAGCGCAAAGCCGCTGCACGGTGGCGCGCAGGCTGGCCACTTCGGCCTCCAGCGCGTCCACCCGGGCCTGCAGGGCGGGGGATGACCCTGTGGCGCTGGCGCCAGGTTGGGGGGTGTGGCTGCTGCTGGTATCCACTGGCCCACACATCAGGTGCGCCCAGCGCTGCTCGCGCGCACCGGGCGTGCGGGGCAGCTGCACGACCAGCGGGCCGCCTTTCTCTGCGCTGCGCTCCTGCAGCTCGTCCAGAAACGCCTCCACCGAGGAAATATCGGCAAACCGGTACCAGCGCTCGGCGTTAATGCGCAGCTCGCCCGCCGTCTGAGGGCCGCGCAGCATCAACAGGCCCAGCAGCACGGCCGATTGCTCGGGCACGCCCACGCCACGCTGGAAGTTGTGTTCCCACCGCGTGGTGCGGTTGCCGCTGCTCTCAAACGCCAGGGTCAGCAGCTTGAGCGAATCCAGCGCCTCCTGCGCCTCGGCATCGCTCAGGTTCATCACCGGGTCGCGGCTGGTTTTCTGGTTGCAACCGGTCAGCAGGCCGTTGAGCGACATCGGGTAGCTGTCGGGCACGGTGCGGGCCTTTTCCATCAGCGTGGCGAGCACGCGGGCTTCGTGGGGGGTGAGGGGGCGGGTGGCGTGATCGAAGGGCACTGGGATAATCCGTGGCAATTTATGAAGAACATCGTCATTTTGATCTCTGGCGGCGGCTCGAACATGGCCACCATCGTCCGCACCGCGCAACAGGAGAACTGGGCACAACGCTACGGCGCCCGCGTGGCGGCGGTGATCAGCAACAAACCGGATGCCGCCGGGCTGGTGTTTGCGCGGGAGCAGGGCATCGCTGCCGAGGCGCTTAACCACAAGGCGTTTGCCAGCCGCGAGGCGTTTGATGCCGAGCTGGCCGCCACCATCGACCGCCACCAACCCGCCCTGGTGGTGCTGGCCGGCTTCATGCGCATCCTCACCCCGGAGTTTGTGGCGCACTACGCGGGGCGGCTCATCAATATCCACCCCTCGCTGCTGCCGGCCTTTACCGGGCTGCACACGCACCAGCGCGCGATTGATGCGGGCTGCAAGTTTGCAGGCGTCACGGTGCACCAGGTGACGGCCGAGCTGGATGTGGGCCCCATCCTGGACCAGGCCGTGGTGCCCGTGCTCCCCAGCGACACGGCCGAGACGCTGGCGGCCCGGGTGCTGACCCAGGAGCACGTGATCTACCCCCGCGCCGTGCGGGCGCTGGTGCAGGCGCTGTAGCGCTGTTGCCATGTGCAGGGGGTTTGCTATAAAAACAATAGCTTAAAAGGCAATATGGCCGCGCGCAAAAGCCTGTTTTTGCTTGAAATCCACCGGCGCGCGCAGCTCGTCAACTGACGGGCGAATCGCACTGCGCGCGCCAAGGGCCTGGAAGGGGCTCCCTCCGTTTCCTTCCCGTGTCTTCTCGTGTTTCCCCAGCCGCGTCAGGCCACCGCGCTCAGGCTGCTGATGCTGGATGACGCGGTGTTCCAGTCATTGGCGGCCAGCGCGTACTGCTGCCGGGCAAAGTCGGCCAGCCGCGCCAGATCGTTGCGGCGGCCGGATTCGCTGCTGCTGGGGGCCGACTGGGTCTGGCTGGTCAGCTGGTCGATGAAGGCCTTGGATTCGCTGGCGCTGATGCTGGCGTCGCCATCGGTATCGATGGCGTTGAACAGCGCAGTGATCGCGTCCTGCTCCACGCTGCTGGTGCTGCCTGCCAGCCGTTCGGCGGCCGAGACCGTGCCGTCCTCGTTGGTGTCCAGTGGGTCGTAGCTGGCGGCCGAGCTGCTGCCTGATGCACCCCCGGCACCCCCAGGGCCCCCGGGAGGCGGCGGCATGCCGCCCAGGGCCTGCATGCCGCCCGCCTCTGCGCCAGCGCCCGAGGGGCGACCGGCGTCGAATTCGGCTTCGCTCAGGCTGCCGTCGCCGTCTGCGTCCAGTTGGCTGAAGAGCTCGTCGCTGCTCACGCCCGTTTGGCTGGCCGTGCCGCCCGACATGGCCTCCAGCAGGGCCTGCAGCTCGGTTTGGCTCACGGCGCCATCGCCGTCGCTGTCCACCTTGCCAAACAGGTCGTCGCCCGCCTGGCCGGTGGCTGTGGCGCTGCTGCTGTCGCCACTGCGCGACTGGGCGAACGCCATGGTCGAGGGCGGCGGGGGCAACACGCTTTGCATGGTCTTGCCCAGCTCGTCCGCGTTGAGGCTGCCGTCGCCGTCGCTGTCGTACTGCTTGGCCAGGTCGGCCGCGCTGGTCTGGCTGCTCACGCCGGTCTTTTGGGCCACATCGTCCAGCAGGCCCTGCAGTTCGGTGTCGCTCACACCGCCGCTGCCGTCGGCGTCGATTTTGGACAGCAGCCGCTCTGGCGAGGGCGGTGGGCGCGATGCCCGCTGCACGCTGGCACTGGACCAGGCACTGCTGACGCTACTGATGGTCGTCATCGTTGTTCCTTTCTTCCAAGGGTGGGCCGGTGCCTGGTCCCCCACAGCGGAAGCCCTCAGCCATGGCCCGCGTCCATTCTTGGGTGGGCATGTCTCCGGGGTTTGTCCGCTTTGTACCAAGGCCGGTACAAAGGGCGCCTGCAAGGCCCGAACAAGGGGGCAATTGCCCGCCAGATTTGCCCCGAGCGCGTGGGGGCGGCTGCCTAAACTTGGTGCGTACTTTTTGGGGCGTTTTTTGCGCCTGTGCCTGCCCATGCAA
Organism: Acidovorax sp.; assembly: GCA_018780365.1. Classification (GTDB taxonomy): domain Bacteria; phylum Pseudomonadota; class Gammaproteobacteria; order Burkholderiales; family Burkholderiaceae_C; genus Acidovorax. Next base: position 8,887 of record JADMJR010000226.1, read on the forward strand.
CACATCCTGGTGGTGGACGACGATGTCGAGATCACCACATTGCTCACCGAATACCTCGCCCGCTTTGGCTACACCGCCCACGCGGCGGGCGATGCGCCGTCGATGCGCGCGCAGATGGCGGCGCACCCCATCGGCCTGGTGGTGCTGGATGTGATGCTGCCCGGCACCGACGGCATCACCCTGGCGCGGGAGCTGCGCGAGCGCTCCCGGGTGCCCATCATCATGCTCACCGCCCGCGCCAACCCCTACGACTGTGTGCTGGGCCTGGAGATGGGGGCCGACGACTACATGGGCAAACCCTTCGAGCCGCGCGAGCTGGTGGCGCGCATCCAGACCGTGCTGCGCCGCATGGCGGGCGAAAGCGCACCGGCCCGGCAAGGGCCCGACGAGGTGGTGCGCTTTGATGGCTGGACGCTGCACAGCATCGAGCGGCACCTGGTATCCCCGCAGGGCGTGGTGGTGCCGCTGTCCAACGCCGAGTTCCGCCTGCTCTGCACCTTCTTGCGCATGCCGCGCCGCGTCTTCAGCCGCGACCAGCTGATGGAGCAGGCCCGGGGCCGGGCGATGGATGCGTTCGAGCGCAGCATCGACCTGCTGGTCTCGCGCCTGCGCAGCAAGCTCTCGGACGACCCGCGTTCGCCTTCGATGATCCGCACCGTGCGGGGTGCGGGCTACCTGTTCAATGTGCAGTCGCTGCAGGGGCGGGTGGGGTGGCCCCACTGATGGCCTCATTGATGGCGGCACGCTGGCGTGTGGCGCTGCAGCGCTGGCTGCCAAACACCTTGTTTGGTCGGCTTGCGCTGCTGCTCATCGTGGCGGTGATCGTGAGCCATGTGCTGGCGCTCACGCTGATGTTTGAACTGCGCCCGGCACACCTCGAGCACCCGCCTGGCCCGCCGCCCCCTGCGGCGGCAGTCGATGGGCGGCCCATGCCGCCGCCCGGGCCCGGGCCAGGAGGACCGCGACCCGGTTTGTTGGATGCGCCACCCTCGCTGCAGCTGGGTTTGCTGCTCGATATCAGCGTGCGCCTGGCCGCGCTGGTGGCTGTGGCCTGGTGGGCCGCACGTTGGCTGTCGCGCCCCATGCACCGGCTGGCCACGGCCGCGCAAGAGCTGGGCCGTGATATCGACCGGCCCCCGCTGCCCGAGGACGGTACGCTGGAATGCCGCGACGCCAGCCGTGTGTTCAACCAGATGCAGGCGCGCATCCGCCAGCAACTGGCCGAGCGCGACCGGTTTGTGGCGGCGGTGTCACATGACCTGCGCACGCCGCTGACCCGGCTGCGCCTGCGCACCGAAAGCCTGGGTGATGCCCGCGCGCAGCAGCTGTTTCGCCGCGACATTGCCGAGATGGACACCATGATTGCCTCCACGCTGGACTACCTGCGCGGCGTGGCATGCGCCGAGGCCTGGGTGCTGCTGGATGTGCAGGCCCTGGTGGACTGCATGGCCGATGACCAGCTCGCCATGGGCCACCGGGTCACGGTGGCGGGGCAGGCGGCCCCGCTGCGGGTGCAGGCCGTGGCGCTGCGGCGCTGTCTGGACAACCTGGTGGGCAACGCGATCCGCTACGGCGGCAGTGCCGAGATCACGCTGCACGATGCGGCCGACGCGCTGACCATCGAGGTGCGTGACCATGGCCCGGGCCTGCCGACCGAGGAGTTGGAGCGGGTCATGGAGCCGTTCTACCGCGTCGAGGCCTCGCGCAACCGCCAGAGCGGCGGAGCGGGGCTGGGGCTCACCATTGCCAGCGACATTGCGCGGCGCCACGGGGGGCAGCTGGCCTTGCGCAATGCCGCGGGCGGTGGGCTGGTGGCGGCGGCCATCTTTCCGCGCAGGGCGGCGTGAACTCAACGGGGTTCAGCGGGTTTCGGCGTCATCCCCGCATTTCTCGAACCGGGGCCGCATCACGCCATCGATGAGCACCTGCTCTTCAAACATGGCGGCGGGCCGCACCCACAGCCCACGCTGGCCGTACAGCGCGCGGTACAGCGTCATGGGCTCCAGCGTCTCGCTGTGGCGCACGGTGTCGATCACCTCGTAAAGCATGCCTTTGTAGTGGCGGTACAGGCCCGGGGGCGTGTGGATGAGTGCGGGCAGGTCGTCGTCGGTCATGGTGGCGTGTGGCAGGGGCGTGAGTGGTTAGGATGGCGTCTGATAAAAATCAACCAAGAGTGAGGGACGCCCGTGGATCAGGCAGATTTTGTGCACCTGGTGCGCATGAGCGAGCATGCCAGTGCCGACAACAGCCGAGCGTACCGCCGCAGTGTGGCCGCGTTTGCGGCGCTGGGCTATGCGTGGGTGCTGGGGTGCCTGGCACTGGCCGTGGGTATTTTGCTGTGGGTGGTGCCGCAGTTGCTGCAAGGGCGCTTTCGTTTGGCCATGGTGTGGGCCCTGCTGGGAGCAGGGGGGCTGCTGTGGGTCAGCCTGCGGGCCCTGTGGGTGCGTTTTGACGAGCCCACGGGGGTGGAGATCACGGCGCTGGACGCGCCCGATCTGTTCGAGGCCCTGGCGCGCATCCGCCGCAAGATCAAGGGGCCGCCCATCCACAAGGTCACGCTCAACGACGAGTTCAACGCCAGCATCCAGCAGCTGCCGCGTTTTGGCCTGCTGGGCGGTGCCGTCAACCACCTGAGCATTGGCCTGCCCCTGCTGATGGCGCTGGACCGGCCGCGTTTTCTGGCCGTGCTGGCCCACGAATATGGCCACCTGCGGGGCGACCATGGCCGGTTTGCCGCCTGGATTTACCGCACGCGCCTGTCATGGATGCGCCTGAACCACAGCCTGGCCGACGACGAAGGCCCGGTGGCTGCCGCCACGCAGGCGTTCATGCGCTGGTACTTTCCGCGCTTTTCTGCCAAGACCTTTGCGCTGGCCCGCCAGGACGAATACGAGGCCGACCGCATCGCGGGCAAGCTGCTGGGCCGCGATGTGGCGGCCGCCGCCCTGGCCGAGATCGAGATCCGGGGGGCGTGGCTGCAGGCGGAATTCTGGGGCAACCATTGGTGTGCAGCCGCGGGCAACCCGCTCCCGGTGGGCCCCTACCGCAGCATGCGCCGCCTGCTGGCCAAGGCCCCGGATGCGGCGTTTGCCAACGACGCGCTGCGCCAGGCCCTCAAGCGCCTGAGCAGCGTGGACGACACCCACCCTGGCCTGCGCGACCGCATCGAGGCGCTGGATGCCACGCCCACCCTGCCCGACTGGTCGCGGGGCAACGCGTTGGCTTTGCTGGGGCCCGATGCCAAGCGCTGGGTGGCCCATTTCGATAAACAATGGTGCCGCGACAACGCCACCGAATGGAAGCAGCACCACGCCTGGCTGGGGCGCGTGCGCGCGCGGGCAGAGGCCCTGGGCGCATCGACCGCACAGAGCAGCGCCGCCGACCTGGTGGAGCTGGCCCGCCTCAAACGCCACCTGGACCCGCATGCCGATGTGCGTGCACTGTATGAGCTGGCCCTGGAGCGCAGCCCGGAATACCCGGCCGCCCTGCGCGGGCTGGTGCCCTGCCTGCCCGAGGAAAACCGCGAGGCCAAGCTCTTGCTGCTGAGCCGGGTGTGGGAGTCGGGCAGCGGTGACCGCTACTGGGCGGCGCGCACCGCGCTGGCCGAGCTGGAGACCCCGCGGATGGGCATGGACCATGACGCCGCCGCCTTCAAGCAGTGGCGCAAGCGGCTGGAACGCGCCCAGGAGTCCGAAGAGCGGGCCTGGGAAGAGTTGTCAGGCACCTCGTTCTTCAGCCAGGTCACGCGCAACGACCTGAGCCCCTTCGAGCTGGCCGAGCTGCAGTCCGAACTGGCCCGCTGCGCTCCCCTGGCCCGCTGCTGGCTGGTGCGCAAGAGCCTGCGCGAACACCCCCAGCGCAGGGCCTACCTGGTGTTTGTGGAACTGCCGGGCATGGACGATGAAAGCCGCTACCACCTGTGCCGTGCGCTGGAGCGCAACCTGAGCCTGCCCGGCCCTGCGCTGGTGCTGTGGGCGGGCGAATCGCCCACGCTGCAGGAGATCCAGCGCTCAGCGTTCGAGCCCATCTACACCCGTTGACGTAAAAGCCGCACCCGGAGCGGCTTTGCCACCTCCCTCCTTGCCGCGCGGCGCGCGGGGAGATCGGACGCAGCCAGTGCGGCGGGGAATGGGACAATCGGGGGATGCATCCCAAAGTTCTTCTCGACGCCTGCGCCGAACTGGTCAGGCTCACCCTCACGTTTGAACACCCTGCCGACGCGGTGGTGTCACGTTTTTTCCGCGACAACCGGGGCCTGGGGCCCCGCGAGCGTGCCACGCTGGCCGAGACGGTCTACACCGTGCTGCGCAAGAAGCTGCTGTTTGACCACATGGCGCCGTCGGGCTCGGGCCCCAAAGAGCGCCGCCTGGCCATCCTGGGCTTTTATGGTCCGCGCGATTTCCTCAAAGGCGCACTGACCGACCAGGAAAAGAACTGGCTGGACCAGTGCGATGCCGTCACGGTCGATGACCTGATGGAGCGCCACCGCCACAACCTGCCCGAATGGCTGGTCAAGCCCCTCAAGGACCAGCTGGGCGACGGCTTCTGGCCGCTGGTGGGCAGCCTGGCGCAGAGCGCACCGCTGGATTTGCGCGTCAATGCGCTCAAGGACAAACGTGCCGATGTTCAAAAGGAGCTGGCCAAGGCCGGCATCAAGGCCCAGCCCATGCCGTATTCGCCCTGGGGCCTGCGCATTGACGACAAGCCCGCGCTGACCAAGCTGGATGCGTTCACCCGCGGCGCCATCGAGGTGCAGGACGAAGGCTCGCAGCTGCTGGCCTTGCTGCTCGACGCCAAGCGTGGCGAGATGGTGGTGGACTTTTGCGCCGGTGCAGGCGGCAAGACCCTGGCCATCGGTGCGGGCATGCGCAGCACCGGGCGCCTGTATGCGTTTGATGTGTCGGCGCACCGCCTGGATGCCCTGAAACCCCGCCTGGCCCGCAGTGGCCTGTCGAACGTGCACCCCGCCGCCATTGCCCACGAGCGAGACGACCGCGTCAAGCGGCTGGCGGGCAAGATCGACCGCGTGCTGGTGGATGCGCCCTGTTCGGGCCTGGGCACCTTGCGCCGCAACCCCGACCTCAAATGGCGCCAGTCGGCCAAGGCCGTGGAAGAACTGGTGGCCAAGCAGACCGCCATTCTGGACAGCGCAGCGCGCCTGCTCAAACCCGGCGGCCGTCTGGTGTATGCCACCTGCAGCATCTTGCCGCAGGAGAACGAGGCCATTGCCGAGGCCTTCAGTGCGTCCCACCCTGACTTTGAACTGCTTGACGCGGGGGAATTGCTGGAGCAGCTCAAGGTCGAGGGCGCCAAGGGGCTGTGCAGCGGTGGTGAATCGGGCAGTGGATACCTGCGCCTGTGGCCCCATGTGCACCAGACGGATGGTTTTTTTGCCGCCATCTGGTCCAAAAAGAGCTGACGTTGTCCTCTAAAGGCGCTAAATAGGCATAAATACCGTGGATAACCCCGAACCTATCGCGGGGCTCCCGCTCTAAAATCAGACACCTGCTCCGCTGGCGAGCGGGTTCTCTGTAGAAGTAAGGTTTTCTGAATATGCTGTTACCCGATTGGGCTGTGCTGAACGCTGCCATTGACTGGCTGGGCCATGGTTTGTGGAACCTGGCCTGGTGGCAGATCGTGCTCTACACCCTGGCGACGACCCACATCACCATTGCGGCGGTCACGATTTTCCTGCACCGCGCGCAGGCGCACCGTGCGCTCGATTTGCATGCCATTCCCTCGCATTTTTTCCGCTTCTGGCTGTGGATCGGCACGGGCATGGTCACCAAGGAGTGGGTGGCCATCCACCGCAAGCACCACGCCAAGTGCG
>JADMJR010000052.1 GCA_018780365.1 Acidovorax sp.
AACCGTTATCCGGTCTGGAAGTACGCGATCCTGGTGATCGTGCTGCTGGTGGGGGCCTTGTACACCCTGCCCAATTTCTTTGGCGAAGCCCCTGCCGTGCAGGTCTCGTCGGCCAAGGCCACCGTCAAGGTGGACACCACCGTGCAGCAGCGGGTGGAAGAAGCCCTCAAGGCGGCGGGCGTCACCCCCGATTTTGTGGCGCTGGAAGGCAACTCGGTGCGTGCGCGCTTTGACACGCCCGACACCCAGCTCAAGGCCAAGGACGCCATCCAGAAGGCACTGGTGCCTGACGCCAACGATGCCTCGTACATCGTGGCGCTGAACCTGGTGTCGCGGTCTCCGGTCTGGCTCAAGGCACTGCACGCCAACCCCATGTACCTGGGCCTGGATTTGCGCGGCGGTGTGCATTTCATGCTACAGGTGGACATGCAGGCTGCGCTGACCAAGAAGGCCGAGTCGTACGCTGGCGACATCCGCACCGCGCTGCGCGACAAAGGCATCCGCCACGGCGGCATCAGCCGCGAAGGCCAGAACATCGACATCAAGGTGCGTGACGAGGCCACAATGACGGCCACGCGCAACCTGATCGCGGACCAGTTCGCCGACCTGCAGCTGACCAGCACCCCCGAAGGCACCGAGTTCAAGCTGCGCGCCTCCATCAAGCCAGAGGCCACGCGCCGCGTGCAGGAGCAGGCCCTCAAGCAGAACATCGTCACGCTGCACAACCGGATCAACGAACTGGGCGTGGCCGAGCCCGTGATCCAGCAGCAGGGCCTGGACCGCATCGTGGTGCAGCTGCCCGGCGTGCAGGATACGGCCAAGGCCAAGGACATCCTGGGCCGCACCGCCACGCTGGAAGTGCGCATGGTGGACGAGGGCACCGAAGCACGTTCTGCCGAAACCGGCCGGGGCCCGGTACCGTTTGGCTCCGAACGTTATCTGGAACGCAGCGGCCAGCCGGTCATCGTCAAGAAGCAGGTCATCCTGACCGGCGAGAACCTGACCGATGCCCAGCCCGGCTTTGACGGCCAGACGCAGGAACCCACCGTGAACCTCACGCTGGACGCCAAGGGTTCGCGCATCTTCAAGGACATCACGCGCGAGAACGTGGGTAAGCGCATGGCCATCGTGCTGTTCGAAAAGGGCAAGGGCGAAGTCGTGACGGCCCCCGTGATCCGCAGCGAAATCGGCGGTGGCCGCGTTCAGATCTCCGGCCGCATGACCACGGCCGAAGCCAACGACACCGCACTGCTGCTGCGCGCCGGCTCGCTGGCCGCGCCCATGGAAATCATCGAGGAATACACCATCGGCCCGAGCCTGGGCGCCGACAACATCGAGCGCGGCATCCACAGTGTGGTGTGGGGCATGGTGGCAATTGCCGTCTTCATGTGCATCTACTACGCGCTGTTCGGCGTGTTCTCCACCGTGTCGCTGGCCGTGAACGTGCTTTTGCTGCTGGCCATCCTGTCGATGCTGCAGGCCACGCTCACGCTGCCCGGCATTGCGGCCATGGCGCTCGCCTTGGGTGTGGCCATTGACTCCAACGTGCTGATCAACGAGCGCATCCGCGAAGAGCTGCGTGAAGGTGTTTCGCCGCAGGCGGCCATCCATGCGGGCTACGAGCGCGCCTGGGCGACCATCCTGGACTCGAACGTGACCACGCTGATCGCGGGCCTGGCGCTGCTGGCCTTCGGTTCGGGCCCGGTGCGCGGCTTTGCCGTGGTGCACTGCATCGGCATCCTGACCAGCATGTTCTCGGCCGTGTTCTTCTCACGTGGCCTGGTGAACCTGTGGTACGGGCGCCAGAAGAAGCTCAAGAGTGTGTCGATCGGCCAGGTCTGGAAGCCTGATGCCGATACCTCCGTGGCCAAGACGAATTAAAGGAGGAAGACCATGGAGTTTTTCCGCATCAGAAAAGACATTCCGTTCATGAAGCACGCGTTGATCTTCAACGCGATCTCCTTCCTCACCTTTGCGTTGGCCGTTTTCTTCCTGCTGACCCGGGGCCTGCACCTGTCGGTGGAGTTCACGGGTGGCACGGTCATGGAAGTGGCCTACAGCCAGCCGGCCGAGCTGGCCAAGGTCCGCGAGACCGTCTCCGGGCTGGGTTATGCCGATGTGCAGGTACAGAACTTCGGCACGGCCCGCGACGTGATGATCCGTCTGCCCGTGCAAAAGGGCGTGACCTCTGCGCAACAAAGCGAGCAGGTCCTGGGCGCACTCAAGGCCGCCAACCCCGAGGTCACGCTGCGCCGCACCGAGTTTGTGGGCCCGCAGGTGGGCGAGGAGCTGGTGCATGGCGGCCTCATGGCGCTGGCCATGGTGGTCGTGGGCATCGTGATCTACCTGGCGTTCCGCTTCGAGTGGAAGTTCGGCGTCGCGGCCATCATTGCCAACCTGCACGACGTGGTCATCATCCTGGGCTTCTTCGCGTTCTTCCAGTGGGAGTTCTCGCTGGCCGTGTTGGCCGGCGTGCTGGCCGTGCTGGGTTACTCGGTCAACGAGTCGGTCGTGATCTTCGACCGGATCCGCGAAGCCTTCCGCAAGTACCGCAAGATGAGCACCCACGAGGTGATCGACCACGCTATCACCAGCACGATGAGCCGCACGATCATTACCCACGCCTCCACCGAGGCCATGGTGCTGTCGATGCTCTTCTTTGGCGGCCCCAGCCTGCACTACTTCGCGATGGCACTGACCATCGGTATTCTGTTCGGCATCTATTCCTCCGTGTTCGTGGCAGCGGCGATTGCCATGTGGCTCGGGGTCAAGCGCGAGGATCTGGTCAAGCCCCTCAAAAAGGAAGACGATCCGAACGATCCCCACGCCGGAGCGACCGTCTGACCCGCTAATATCTGCCTATGCAGCCCACACCCTCTTCTGTTCCACAGCGTCGCCTGGCCCGCCAGGCGCGCCAGAAGTTCGTAGAGGGTCTTTGCGCCGGTTTGCCTGATCTGGACAAGACCGTTCTGGACTTCCTGGCGGCGTTGATGAACCAGACAGGCACGGCGCGCGAAATGCAGTCGCGCCGCGATGCCTGGCTGCAGTACCAGCACCTGCACATCACCTGGACCGGGCGCACGGGCAAGGCCTGGCAGGAAGCGCTGGCGCCCCACATCAGCACCACCCGGGGCCAGGTGGTCAGCGGCGCAGGGGGCGGCCAGTTCGAGCTGCTGAGCGACGATGTGGTGGAGAACAAGATCCTGGCCTCGCGCATGGCCCTGACGATCAGCGAACAGGTTGGCCCCCAGTTCGATACCCTGCGCCAGCGCACCCAGTCCCTGGAAGGCCAGGAGCTGGACAGCAATGACATCCTGCGGCCCGACGCCGTGTGCCTGGTGCTGGTTGAGCAGTGGGTGGAGGCCGGCCTCTCCCGCACCGACCTGCACACCGTGGTGGACCCCTTGCAGCGCGAGCTGGCCAATCTGATCCAGAAACATTACCAGGCCGTCAACGTGTTCTACGTGGAGCAGGGCATCACCCCGCAGACGGACCTGAAATCCCGCGTACGGCGCACCTCGGGCGGATCGGTGACGGGCAATGGGGGCGGCGATTCCGGCTCCGGGGGCCTGGCCTCGCAGGCTCTGGCACAAACCCGTGAAGCCATGGCGGCAGCACGTGGTCCTCACCCTTTCCCGGCGCAGATGCCACGCCAGCCCCAGTTGCCACCCGGCTACCCCCGGCATGGCATGCACACCGCCTTTGCCACGGGCATGACCCCGCTGGCACGCGCTCGCCAGCGTGCGCAAGGGGTCATGGGCCAACTGCGCCGCCTGCTCACCCAGCCTGCCACCGGGTTTGACATGGTCAATGCCCCACCTGCTTCGGCGGCCCTGGCCCATGCACTCACAGCCCACCGCGTGCATGCTGACACCTTCTATACCAATATCGCCACGCTGATGGAGGACTACAGCCCGGCCGCGGTGGTGCAGCTGGCGGGTACGGTGCGGGAGCGATCCACGGAACTCAAGAAAAAAGCCACCACCACGGGCGAAAAGGCCATCATCGAGGTGGTGGCGCTGATGTTCCAGAGCATCCTGTCCGAGGACCGCATTCCCCCGGCGGTGCGCGTGTGGTTTGCGCGCCTGCAGGTACCTGTGCTGCGTGTGGCGCTCGCCGAACCCGAGTTTTTCAGCAACCTCGACCATCCAGCCCGCAAGCTGATCGACCGCATGGGTGCCTGCGTGCTGGGATTTGATTCCACCAGCATCAACGGCAGCGCCCTGGAGACCGAGATCCGCCGCGTGGTGCAGGTGATCGAGCAGTACCCGGAAACCGGCCGCCGCGTGTTCCAACTGGTCTACGACGAGTTCGAGAAATTCCTGTCCAAGTTCCTCACCGAGAAGCAGGCCACCTCGCGCCTCGTCAGTGTGGCCCAGCAGGTGGAGCAGCGGGAAACCCTGGCCATCCAGTACACCATCGAGCTGCGCACCATGCTGCGCGACATGCCGGTGCGCGACGAGATCCGGGAGTTCCTGTTCAAGACCTGGGCCGAGGTGCTGGCGCTGTCGGCGGTGCGCGATGGCCCGCAACACGCCGACACCGTCGCGTTCAAACGCACAGCGGCCGATCTGGTCTGGGCTGCCAGCGCCAAACCCAACCGCAGCGACCGTGCACAGGTCATCCAGAACCTGCCCGGCCTGCTGCAGCGCCTGCGCCAGGGCCTGGCGCTGCTCGGTGTCAATGGCGCAGAGCAGGACGCCCAGGTCAAGACCCTCACCGACACGCTGGCCGATGCCTTTCTGTCCAAGACCGCCTCGATCCCACAAGCACACATCGAGGCCATGGCCAAGCGCCTGGCCAACCTTGAAGACTTCATGAGCGACGCCACGCTGGGCGACATGCCGCTCAACGCCGACAACATCGAGATGATGCTGGGCATTGACGCGTCGTCCATCCACGTGGTGGCCGACAACGGCGCTCCCGTCGACGATGCCATGGTGGTCTGGGCGCAGGAACTGCAGCCCGGCACCTGGTACACGCTGGACCACAACGGCGCCTCGGCCCAGGTGCAGTACGCATGGCAAAGCCAGCGCAAGCAACTGCACCTGTTTGCGGCGGTCGATGGCAGCAGCTACCTCATCCAGCTGCGCCGACTGGCGGCCTACCTGCAGGCCGGGTTGCTCGTGGCCCAGGACGAAGAAGGCCTGACCCTGCGCGCCACTCGCGATGCCCTGGCCAAGCTGGACGCCAACCCCGAACGGCTGCTGGACTGACAACACCCTGCGCACCCCGCACGGGTGCGCAGACAACACCGCTAGAACATCACACAGATGCTCAGCCGCGCCCCAGGCGCTGGAACAGCCCGCCGGGCAACCGCGCCACGCAGCCGGCCAGCTCCAGCTCCAGCAATGCCACCTGCAGCGACGCGGTATCCATCCCCGTGCGTGCCACCAGGGCGTCCAGGCCCAGGGGGTCAAACCCCAGCGCAGCCAGCAAAGGGCTGTCGCTACCCGCATCCCCCTCTGCGGCAGGTGCGCCCCCCAACGGCACGTCCGGCAAACCGGGGACCGTGGTGGAAGGAATCCGCAGTTCTTCCAGAACATCCTGCGCCGACTCAACGAGCTTGGCGCCCTGGCGGATCAGCGCATGGCATCCACGCGACTGGGGGGCATGGATGGACCCCGGGATGGCAAAAACTTCTCGTCCTTGCTCAACCGCCATCCTCGCTGTGATCAGCGAGCCCGACGCCAGGGCGGCCTCCACGACCAGAGTCCCCTGGGACAGCCCGGAGATGATGCGGTTGCGCTTGGGGAAGTTGGCCGCCAACGGTGGCGTGCCCAACGGGTATTCACTGACCAGCAGCCCCTGGGCGGCAATGCGGCGCGCCAGGTCCAGGTTCTTGCGGGGGTACACCCGGTCCAGGCCAGTACCCACCACAGCGATGGTGGCCGCCACCGCCACACCGGGCACCGCAGCTTCCAGCGCCCCTTCGTGCGCTGCGGCGTCCACGCCAAGCGCCAGCCCCGAGACAATCGTCAGCCCCGCACCCTGCAACGCCCGCGAGAACAGGCGGGCATTCTCAGCCCCCTGGGCAGTGGGATTGCGGCTGCCCACCACCGCCAGGCAACGGTCACTGGGAAACGGCTGGTGCGCGAGCAGGTGTGCAGGCCCAACCAGGTACAGCAGCAGCGGAGGGTCTTCGGTATCCAGCAGCGCCTGGGGGTAGCGGATGTCTCCCAGCGTGACGATGGCGCGTGCCGGCCCCTCTGGACCAGCGCCCGACAGCCATTGGGAGGTGGTGTCCCACAGGGATGCCCAGGTGGGAGGGACGGTGCACAAAGCCCTTGCCTGAACCGCCGTCACACATTGTTGCAGCACGGTTTCGGGCTGCTGAAAGATGGCTTGTGGAAGCCCAAAACGTGACAGCAGGCGCCGCGCAGCGCCATTGCCCACACCCGGGGATAGCGTCAAACGCAGCCAAGCACCCAGCTCATCGTGGTCCATGGATTTAGGCAAGCGGGATGGAAACTGCGGCAACCTTCAGGTCAAGACGCCTGCACCACAGCCACCGCCCCAGCACACGGGCTACTTGGGGTTGACCAGGCGATCGCCCACGCGCACGCCATTGCGGATTTCAAGGAGCAGCGCATAGGACACCCGATCGAAGGTGCGGAACACCATGGCCGTGCCATTGATCTCGCTGGGCAGCTTGACCATGGCCTTGGTCTGGTCGGTGGTGTCCTTGATGCGGTCACCCTTGGTCATCAGACTGAGGACATGCCCAGGCTCGATGCCGTCCTGTGAACCCAAGTTGATGGCCACCACCTGGTTCTGGGCGGCATAGGCCACGGCAGAACTTCCATAGATGGACACCACGCGGGCGTCCACCTCGACCCCCGGCGAACGCGGGGTGTAGTTCATGAAGGCTCGGGCGGGTGCTGGCAACAAACGGTCACCCGCCTGGACTTCTTCCTTGGTGGCCGACAGGTCCACCGTGGCAGGCACGTACTCCGAGGTGTAGCCCCCCTTTCCGTTCGCGCTTTCCTCGAACGACTCCCCACGCACCAGCTCAGCCTTGCCCAGGTACTGCGCTTCATATCCAAGCACTTCCCCGGTCAGAGGATCCTTGAGCGCCACCGCGTTGCGGAAGACGCGGTAATAACGCGGCTCACCCGCCTCGGCCAACATGGGGGATGCCACATCGCCACGCACATAGACGCGGTCGCCAGACCCCATCAGCACGCGCTCATCGGTCGTGGCGATCACACGTGGGGCGCGCAGCAACACCTGCTCATCCACCACCAGCGGTTCGACCAGGAAGGGCTCGATCAGATGGGGCTTGAGGGTGGGCAGCGCTGAATCGGCCAGGCTGTCGCCGCGAGTGCGCGGCGACACGCGAACAGTTTCGGGCTCACCCGTGGCGCCGGGGCGGCTGGTGCGCAGGCGGGCGTAGCCACCGTCCTTTTCGAGGTACAGCGTCTGGCCCGGGAAGATCAGGTGGGGGTTCGGGATCGCCTTGAGGTTCATGCCCCACAGCTCGGGCCAGCGCCAGGGGCGCTTGAGGTACATGCCCGAGATGCCCCAGAGCGTGTCGCCCCGCTTGACGGTGTAGGTGTCGGGTGCATTGGGCGCGAGTTCCTCCAGGGGAACGCCGCGCTCGGACACCTGCTGGGCCGTGGCGCGCTGGTTGCTGGAGATGGGATAGTTCTGCGCCTGAGCCGGCATGACCAGCAGGGCGCCAGCAATGATGGTGAGCGCGCCCAGGGCGGTCCGCCGCACGCTGGTGAATGCCGTCATGTTGTTCCTTTTCTCATGCATTGTGAAACGCCCCCTCACTGGCAACCCGGCGCCTGCAGCATGCGAGCGCCCGGGCAAATACGTTACGAACGTTCTTAGATTCTCTGCTCAAGCCCTTGATTCGGCAACGATTATTGGCCGGCAACACTGCAGCAGGTCGCAAAAGTGGCGAAAATAGCGACATCTCTTACCTGCAGCCATGGCAATCCTTCCCATTCTCTGTTACCCGGACCCCCGGCTCCACAAGGTCGCCCGCCCCATCCCGGCGGTGGACGACCGCATCCGTGTGCTGGTGGCCGACATGCTGGCCACCATGTACGACGCCCACGGCATCGGCCTGGCGGCCACCCAGGTGGATGTGCACGAACGGCTGGTGGTCATCGATGTCTCCGAAGAGCGCGACCAGCCCCTGGTGCTGATCAATCCCGAACTGGTCTGGACCAGTGCGGAAAAACATGTGAACGACGAAGGCTGCCTGTCCGTTCCCGGCATCTACGACGGCGTGGAGCGTTTTGACGCGGTGCATGTGCGGGCGCTGGACGACCAGGGCACCTCACGTGTCATCGAGGCGGATGGCCTGCTGGCCGTCTGCATCCAGCACGAGATGGACCACCTGATGGGCAAGGTGTTCGTGGAATACCTCTCGCCCCTCAAGCGCAACCGCATCAAGACCAAGATGATCAAGCAGCAGCGGGAGACCCGCGAGTGACGCTGTCAGCGCTCTGCGCCTTGCGGGGTTGCGGAGTGCTGGCGCTGGTGGCGCTGGTGGCACAGCTCTCGGGCTGTGCGCTGCCGGCCCGCGAAAAACCTGGCGCGCTGCGCGCCGAGGTGCTGGCCCGTCTGGGGCCACCCAGTGCAACCCTGGCGCTGGCGTCGGGCGAGCGGCTGCTGTATTCCGAACTGCCCGCAGGCTTTGAGGCCTATGCCCTCGATTTTGATGCCAGCGGCAGACTGCTGCGCAACGAGCAGGTGCTGACACAGACCCGCTTCGAGAACATCCCCCAGGGCGTGTGGACCACCGCCGATGTGCAGCGCAGCTTTGGCGCGCCCTTGCGTGTGGAGCGCGTGGCGCGGTTTGACGGCGACATCTGGACCTACCGTTTCCGCCAGAACTCCGACCTGCGCCTCGCCCATGTCCACCTTGACCGCCAGGGCGTGGTGCAACAGGTGCTGTTCACGGACGAGCTTCCCCATTTTGACAACGCGCGCGACTGAGCGCCCCCTCACCCAACCCCATTCGCAGCCATGAGAGTCATTTTTGCCGGCACGCCCGAATTTGCCCGTGTGGCGCTGGAACGGCTTCTGGCCGCAGGCTTCACCGTCCCGCTGGTGCTCACCCAGCCTGACCGCCCCGCCGGGCGGGGCATGAAGCTGCAGGCATCGCCCGTCAAACAATGCGCGCAGGAGCACGGCATCCCCGTGGCCCAACCGCGCAGCCTGCGCCTGGATGGTAAGTACCCCGACGATGCCGCAGCAGCGCGCGACGCCCTGCTGGCCGCCCACGCCGATGTGATGGTCGTGGCCGCCTACGGACTGATCCTGCCGCAATGGACCCTGGATTTGCCTCGCCTAGGGTGCCTGAACATCCACGCCAGCCTGCTGCCGCGCTGGCGCGGCGCGGCCCCCATCCACCGCGCCATCGAGGCGGGCGACGCCGACACCGGCGTCACCATCATGCAGATGGATGCCGGACTGGACACGGGGGACATGCTGCTCACCGAACGCCTGGCCATCACGGCCGACGACACCACGGCAGCGCTGCACGACCGGCTCGCCAGCCTGGGCGGCCGCATGATCGTCGAGGCCCTGGAAATGGCCGCCTGTGGTGGCCTGCAGCCCGTACCCCAGCCGACCGAAGGCATTACCTACGCCCACAAGATCGAAAAAGCCGAGAGCAGCATCGACTGGTCGCAACCCGCCACCGTGATCGGCCAGCGCATCCGGGCGTTCGACCCGTTTCCGGGCGCCAGTACCGAGTGCAGCGGCGAGACCATCAAAATATGGAGCTATATTATTGATAGCATAAAAACCAATACAGATGAGCGCAAAGGCCTTGTTTTATCCATAGACGACACCGGCGTGGTGGTGGCCTGCGGAGCGGGCACGGCCCTGCGCCTCACAACGCTGCAACGCGCGGGCGGCAAGCGGCTGCCCGCTGCCGACTTTCTGCGCGGCTTCGATCTGCAACCCGGCATGGTGCTGGGCAGCGCCGCCGCATGAGCCTCGGGGCCGCCATCCGCGGCACATTGCGCCACCCGTCGTTCCGGCTCGCGGCCGTCGACATGGCGGGCACCTCGCTGGGCATCGCCGCCTGGGGCCTGGTCACCGGGGTGGCCATGGTCAAAAGTGGCATGTCGGTCGGTTTGGCCGTGTTCATGTCGCTGCTGGTCTATGCGGGCAGCGCGCAGCTGGCGGTCATCCCGCTGCTGTCCGTGGGGGCGCCGCTGTGGGTCATCTGGCTCACGGCGGGCTGCGTGAACCTGCGCTTCGTGATCTTCAGCAGCATGTGGCGCAGCTACTTTGCCCACCTGCCGCTGCGCCAGCGCCTGGCCGTGGGGTACTTCAGCGGCGATGTGATCTACGTGGCGTTCATGAAACGTTTCCCCGAGCCCCGCCCTGAGCCCGAGCAGGTGCCGTATTTCTGGGGCGCGGCCTGCACCAACTGGCTGGCCTGGCAGGTGCCGTCCATCGCCGGCATTCTGCTGGCCAATGCCGTGCCGCTGTCCTGGGGCCTGGGTTTTGCCGGGGTGCTGGCCCTGCTGGGCGTGCTGCTGTCGCTGCTGTTCGACCGGGCCACCTGGCTGGCCACGGGCGTGGCCGCCACGGCGGCGATTGCGGCGTTTGCGCTGCCGCTCAAACTCAACATCCTGGTGGCCCTGGCCGCCGCCGTGGCCGCCGGGCTGCTGATGGAGGCGGTGGACCGCCGCCGCCACAAGCCCGAACTGCTGCTGGTGCCCGCCGACAGCGTCATGCCCCCCGAAGAGCGCGAACATGTCGAGGCGGGCGATGTGGTGCCGCTGCGCGAGGAGCGCCACCCATGAGCGCAGCGCCAGGCCGCTCAAGCCAAGCTCGCACCGCAGTGTGCAGCACGGAGGTTCCCCGATGAACGGGTCCTGGATCGAACCCTTTGTGGCCATCGTGGGCCTGGCGGTCATCACCGTGGTCTCGCGCGCCTTCTTCATGATCCCCGAGCGCGAGCTGCCGCTGCCCGACTGGCTCAAACGCGGCCTCAAATACGCGCCCCTGGCCGCGCTCACGGCCGTGATCGCCCCCGAAATCCTCATGGCCCAGGGCGAACTCATCGACACCTTCATGGACGCCCGCCTGCCCGCCGTGTTGTGTGCCAGCGCCTACTACTTCTGGCGCCGGGGCATCCTGGGCACGATCCTGGTGGGCATGGCGGTGTACCTGCCGCTGCACATAGTCTGGGGCTGGTGAAAATAGGCGCCCCCTGAGTCGCGTGCGCCGGTGCCCCCGCCAGAGGCGGAGGCTCTTCGAGGCAGTCCAAGCCTGCGCAGGCAGGCTTGGAGCCGCTGCCCCTTAGCCCCCAGGGGGACGCACCCGGTGGCCTGGCAAAGCCAGTTCCACGGGTGCACTGGCACAGACACGCCGGCGCACCGCGCTGCGATTACTAAAATGGACGCCCGCGAGCCCTCTTTCTCCCCTTTTACACCTCTGCCATGAACATCCTCCGCTTTTCCGATCTGTGTGCCCAAGGCAAGGCCCAAGGCCAGCGCGTTTTCATCCGTGCGGACATGAACGTCCCGCAGGACGACGCCGGCCGCATCACCGAAGACACCCGCATCCGCGCCTCGATCCCCTGCATCCGCATGGCGCTGGATGCCGGCGCTGCCGTGATGGTGACCAGCCACCTGGGCCGCCCGACCGAAGGCGAATTCAAGCCCGAGGACTCGCTGGCCCCGGTGGCCCAGCGCCTGTCCGAGCTGCTGGGCCGCGAGGTGCCGCTGGTGGCCAACTGGGTGGACGGCGTCACCGTGGCCCCTGGCCAGGTGGTGCTGCTGGAAAACTGCCGCCTGAACGTGGGCGAAAAGAAGAACAAGGAAGAGCTGGCCCGCAAGCTGGCCGCGCTGTGCGACATCTTCGTGAACGATGCGTTTGGCACCGCCCACCGCGCCGAAGGCACGACCTACGGCATCGCCCAGTTTGCCCCCGTGGCCTGCGCGGGCCCGCTGCTGTCGGCCGAGATCGACGCCCTGACCAAGGCGCTGGCCCAGCCCCAGCGCCCGCTCGCCGCCATCGTGGCGGGTTCCAAGGTGTCCACCAAACTCACGATTTTGCAAAGCCTGGCCGACAAGGTGGACCAGCTCATCGTGGGCGGAGGAATTGCCAACACCTTCATGCTGGCTGCGGGCCTGCCCATCGGCAAGAGCCTGGCCGAGCCCGACCTGCTGGACGCCGCCAAATCCGTGATGGCCGCGATGAAGGCCCGGGGCGCCGAGGTGCCGATCCCCACCGACGTGGTCGTGGCCAAGACCTTTGCTGCGGATGCGCCCGCCACCGTGAAGGCCGCCACCGACGTGGAGCCCGACGACCTGATCCTGGACATTGGCCCCGACACCGCCGCCCGACTGGCCGCCCAGCTCAAGTCCGCAGGCACCATCGTCTGGAACGGCCCCGTGGGCGTGTTCGAGTTTGCGGCGTTCGAGAACGGCACCCGCACCATCGCCACGGCGATTGCCGAGTCGCCCGCGTTCAGCATTGCCGGCGGAGGCGACACGCTGGCCGCCATCGCCAAGTACGGCATCGACCAACAGGTCGGTTACATCTCGACCGGCGGCGGCGCTTTCCTGGAGGTGCTGGAAGGCAAAAAACTCCCCGCCTTTGACATCCTGGAGCAGCGCGCAGCCGCTTCCGTGTAAGCAAATGCAAGGCAAACCGGGCTATTTGGCCCTGCGTGCCTTGCAGCGACACACAACTGTGACCAAAAACAACGAACTGTGTACGGCGGAGCGCAGTTAGCGTAATTTTTTCTTGTTTTTGTTGAGGAACCCGCCCAGAATTATTTTTCAATCGTGCGGGCCGTATCTGTCCAGATCCTCGCAAATCTAGTCCGTAGGAGGGAATCATGTCGTTTTCAAAGGCAATCAGCTTGGCCGTTCTGGCTGGCGCTGTAGCAACTTTGGTTGGGTGCGCACAGAGGGCGCCTATTCCCGTTGCGGAAAATTTTGAATACACCTCGCAACCCAAGGTTCGCTCCGCAGGCCACTGGGATCTGGTGTCGCGCGATGTGGTCAGCCAGACGCTGGGCACGCTGGACAAAGCCGGCGTGGCGCCCAACACCCCGCTGCATGTGTCGCTGCCTGCCAATGCCACGCAGTTTGAAACCGCGTTCCGCGAGTTCCTGATCACCAAGCTGGTCCAGAACGGCGCCGTGGTGCAACAAAGCCAGGGCCAGGCCCTGGAGGTCTCCTACGGCATCCAGGTGGTGCGCCACAACAGTGACCGCCCCCATTTCATTCCTGGCCAGTTCACCATGTTGGCTGCCGGCCTGTTTGCAGCACACGGCCTGCGCCACCAGCACATTGATGCCCAGTTGGCCGCAGCCCTGGGTCTGACGATTGCTGCCGACTATGCCAACAGCATCAACTCCGGCGGCCCCACCAACACCGAGCTGATCCTGACCACCACCGTCACACGTGGCGGCCAGTACCTGGCCCGCAAGACCGACGTGTACTACCTGGAAAACGCTGACACCCCGCTGTTCACGCGTCCCTCGTACAAGAACGTCAACATGAAGGTTGTCTCGCAATGAAAACCCCCGCACTTCTTCTGACGGTGCTGGCCGGCGCGGTTCTGGCCGGTTGTGCCAACAACTCCGCGCCCGTGCGCGTCGAGCCCACCTACCAGGAAGCCGCCAGCAGCCAGTTCATCCAGACCAGCCGCGACGCAGTGACCAAGCTGACCACCGGCTTTGACATGAACGCCCTGGGCGCAGGCCCCGTGCTTGTGGCCACAGTGGTCAACGTCAACGACCTGAGCCGCGCGGCGCCTCTGGGCCGCACGCTGTCCGAGCAGTACGCGACCAGCATGGCCGCCGGCGGCTTCAATGTGAAGGAAATCAAGCTGCGCGGCGACGTGTTCGTGCGCGAAGGCGCAGGCGAGCTGCTGCTGTCGCGCGAGATCAAGGACATTGCCCGCAACCACAACGCCTCGATGGTGCTGGTCGGCACCTACTCGGCTGCCGCCAACTACACCTATGTGAGCCTGAAGCTGGTGCGCACCGAAGACAGCCGCATCGTGCGCGGCCACGACTACGCCCTGCCCAACGACCGCGACGTGCAGCGCCTGCTGGCTGTGCCACGCTGAGTTGTTTGCTGCGCTCGCAGGCCCCCGCCTGCAAAGACAAAAGGCCGTTTCGACGGCCTTTTTTTATGCCGGCAGGATCGCCATCCCCCTCCCTCGCCACAGCACGCCGCAGCCCCCCGGGGCATCCGCAGGGGATGTGGCGGGGGCCGCCCACTAAAATCACGCCCATGAACTTCACCGACATGCTGCGTGGCGCCACGGCGCAGAACAACTCCCTGCTGTGCGTGGGCCTGGACCCCGAACCTACACGCTTCCCCGCAGGGATGCAGGGCGACCCGCGCAAGATCTACGACTTTTGCGCCGCCATCGTGGACGCCACGGCCGACCTGGTCTGTGCGTTCAAGCCCCAGATCGCCTACTTTGCCGCCCACGGCGCCGAAGACCAGCTGGAGCGCCTGATGCAGCACATGCGCGCCAACGCACCGCAGGTGCCGGTGATCCTGGACGCCAAGCGCGGCGACATCGGCTCCACCGCCGAGCAGTACGCCAAGGAAGCGTTTGAGCGCTACGGCGCCGACGCCGTCACGCTGTCGCCCTTCATGGGCTTCGACTCCATCGAGCCCTACCTGGCCTACCACGGCAAGGGCGCCTTCCTGCTGTGCCGCACCTCCAACCCCGGCGGCGACGACCTGC
>JADMJR010000314.1 GCA_018780365.1 Acidovorax sp.
GGCGCGCATCCTCCAGCCAGTGGTAGGCCTGCACCACCGTGGTCTGCGCCACGCCATGCTGGCGGGCCAGCTCGCGGACCGACGGCAGCTTTTCGCCGCGCGCCAGCGTGCCATTGCGGATCAGCTGCGCGAGCTGCTCGGCGATCTGGAGGTAGAGCGGGGGTGCGTCGTCGGTGGAGGCCATGGCTGCATTCTGTACTGGCAGCCGCAAAAACAGCCAGTACAGAGCAAGTGCACCCCGTACAGTACAGATGGCCAGCACAGCCCATCTGTACTGGCTCAGGTCGTGCGAGCCTGTCCGTGGCGCCGCGCGCAGCCTGGCCGCACAGTGAAGGCATGAACACGCTGCACCACACCCCCACCCCGCCGTCGCCCACGCTGCCCACTCAGCTTGCGGTGCCCCTCACCCTGCAATGGAAGCGCCAGCCGCTTCCGCCACTGCAGGCCGTCCAGGTGTTGGACTTCCGCGCGGGCGACATCGCCCTGCTCGAAGTCGAACAAGGCCGCGTCTGGGTGACCTGCGACGGCCTGCTGGAAGACTATTTTCTGGAGGCCGGGCAGCGCCTGTCGTTCGCTGGCCCGGTGCGGCTGCGGGTGAGCGCCGAAGGCAGCCGGCCCGCGCGGCTGAACTGGGCGAAGCACCGTGCGGTGCAAGGCGCTGCGTATCCGCCTGCGCCGTCGGCAGCCCCCCAGGCCCTGGCCGTGGTGCCGCATACCGGCAGCGCACCGGGTGGGGCGAGTGGGGCCCTGCCCCTGGGCCCGGTGGGTGCCGTCAGCGCGGCTTGAGCGGGGTCTTCAGGCGCATCTCGGCCGCCTGTGCGTGGGCCTGCAGGCCCTCGCCGTAGGCCAGCTCGGCCGCGATGGTGCCCAGCACCTGGGCGCCCGCCTCGCTCACCTCGATGAGGCTGCTGCGCTTTTGGAAGTCGTACACGCCCAAGGGCGACGAAAAGCGGGCCGTGCCGCTGGTGGGCAGCACGTGGTTGGGGCCTGCGCAGTAGTCGCCCAGGGACTCGCTGGTGTAGGCCCCCAGGAAGATCGCACCCGCGTGGCGCAGCAGCGGCTCCCAGCGGTGTGGGTCGGTAGAGCTCACTTCCAGATGCTCGGGTGCGATGCGGTTGCTGATCGCGCAGGCTTCTTCCATGTCCTTGGTGAGGATCAGCGCGCCCCGGCCGTTGAGGCTCTTGGCGATGATTTCGGCGCGCGGCATCGTGGGCAGCAGGCGGTCGATCTCGCGCTGCACGGCGGCGATGTAGGCGGCGTCGGGGCACAGCAGGATGCTCTGGGCCAGCTCGTCGTGTTCGGCCTGGCTGAACAGGTCCATCGCCACCCAGTCGGGCGGCGTGCTGCCGTCGGCCAACACCAGGATTTCGCTCGGGCCCGCGATCATGTCGATGCCGACGGTGCCGAACACGCGCTTCTTGGCGCTGGCCACGTAGGCGTTGCCCGGGCCGGTGATCTTGTCGACCTTCGGAATCGTGGCCGTGCCATATGCCAGCGCGGCCACAGCCTGCGCACCGCCAATGGTGAAGGCACGCGTGACGCCCGCCACGTAGGCAGCCGCCAGCACCAGGTCATTGCGCTCGCCCTTGTCGGATGCAAGCTGCGCGCCCGACCCACCCGTGGCCACGCTGCCGCGCACGGGCGTGGGCACGACCATGATGATCTCTTGCACACCCGCCACGTGCGCCGGGATGGCGTTCATCAGCAGGCTGGACGGGTACGCCGCCTTGCCGCCGGGCACGTAAATGCCCACGCGGTCCAGCGGCGTGACCTTCTGGCCCAGCAAGGTGCCGTCCTCGTCGCGGTAGCTCCAGCTCTCGCCCGAGGCTTTTTTCTGGGCTTCGTGGTAACTGCGCACGCGCTTGGCGGCGGCCTGCAGCGCGTCGCGCTGGGCCTGCGGAATGGCGTCGAACGCGGCCTTGAAGTCGGCCTGGGTCAGCTCCAGCGCCGCCATGTCGGGGGCCGCGAGGCCGTCGAACCGGGCGGTGTACTCCAGCACGGCGGCATCGCCACGCTTTTGCACGTCGGCCAGGATGTCGGCCACGCGCTGCTCAATGGCGGCGTCGGTGTCGGCAGACCAGTGCAGGCGGGCTGCGAAATCAGCCTCAAAAGTGGCGGCAGCGGTGGACAGACGGGCGGGAGCAGCTACCAAAGTCATAGTGTCAGTCGGTCGATGGATCGGGTAAGGGTCAATTCTTTTCCGCAGGAATCGCCGAGGCAAACGCATCGATGATGCGCCGCAGCGGCGCCTGCTTGAGCTTGAGCGCGGCCTGGTTGACCACAAGATACGAGCTGATGTCCATGATGCGCTCGACCTCCACCAGGTGGTTGGCCTTGAGCGTGTTGCCGGTGGACACCAGGTCGACGATGGCGTCGGACAGGCCGATGAGCGGCGCCAGCTCCATGCTGCCGTAGAGCTTGACCATGTCCACGTGCACGCCCTTGGTGGCAAAGAAGTCGCGCGCGATCGAGGTGTACTTGGTGGCCACCTTCAGGCGCGAGCCCTGCTTGACGGCCCGCTCGTAGTCGAAGTCGTTGCGCACCGCAACGCTCACGCGGCACTTGGCGATGCGCAGGTCCAGCGGCTGGTACAGGCCCTGGCCGCCGTGTTCGATGAGGGTGTCCTTGCCGGTCACGCCGATGTCGGCGCCACCGTACTCCACGTAGGTAGGCACGTCAGTGGCCCGCACCAGCACCACGCGCACGTTGGGCTGGTTGGTGGGCAGGATGAGCTTGCGCGACTTTTCGGGGTCTTCCAGCACCTCGATGCCTGCGGCGGCCAGCAGCGGCAGGGTTTCGTCGAAGATGCGGCCCTTGGAAAGCGCCAAGGTGATCATGTTGCTGCTCATGCTTTTACTCGTTCAATGTCGGCGCCGATGCCGCGCAGTTTGGCTTCCATGCAGTCGTAGCCACGGTCCAGGTGGTAGATGCGGTCCACCACGGTTTCGCCATCGGCCACCAGGCCGGCAATGACCAGGCTGGCCGAGGCGCGCAGGTCGGTGGCCATCACGGTGGCGCCCGACAGGCGGGGCACACCCTCGATCACGGCCACCTTGCCATCGGTCTGGATCTTGGCACCCAGGCGCACCAGCTCGTTGACGTGCATGAAGCGGTTTTCAAAAATCGTCTCGGTCACCGTGGCCGTGCCCTGCGCGATGCAGTTGAGTGCCATGAACTGCGCCTGCATGTCGGTGGGGAAACCGGGGTACTCGGTGGTGCGAAAGCCCTGCGCCTTGAGCGTGGCGCCACCGGCGCTTTGCACACGGATGCCGCCGTCCACCGTTTGCACATGGGCACCGGCCTCGCGCAGCTTTTCGATGACGGCATCCAAGTGGTCTGCACGCCCATGGCGCAGCACCACATCGCCGCCCGTGGCCGCCACGGCGCACAAAAAGGTACCCGCCTCGATGCGGTCGGCCACCACGCGGTGGGTGCAGCCGTGCAGCTTTTCGACACCCTGGATGCGGATACGGCTGGTGCCATGGCCTTCGATCTTCGCGCCCATGGCGATCAGCATCTCGGCCAGGTCCGAAATCTCGGGCTCTTGCGCAGCATTTTCGAGCACCGTCTCGCCCTCGGCCAGTGCGGCGGCCATGAGAAAGTTTTCGGTGCCCGTCACCGTGACCATGTCGGTGGTGATGCGGGTGCCTTTCAGGCGCGTCCACCCTGCGGGCAGCTTGGCGATCATGTAGCCGTGTTCGACCACGATCTCGGCGCCCATGGCCGTCAGGCCCTTGATGTGCTGGTCCACCGGCCGCGAGCCGATGGCGCAACCGCCGGGCAGCGACACCGTGGCCTCGCCAAAGCGCGCCAGCAGCGGGCCCAGCGCCAGCACCGAGGCGCGCATGGTCTTGACCAGCTCGTACGGCGCCTCGGGCGTGTTCAGGCCGCTGGCGTCAATGCACACCGTACCGTCATCGGCGCGCTCGGCCGCCACGCCCATGTTGCGGATGAGCTTGAGCATGGTGCTCACATCCTGCAGCTGGGGCACGTTGAGCAGGGTCACGGGTTCGGCCGTGAGCAGCGCGGCACACAACTCCGGCAAGGCGGCGTTCTTGGCGCCAGACACCAGCACCTCGCCTTGCAAGGTGCGTCCGCCGCGAATGAGGAGTTTGTCCATCTCTAACCACCAGAAATATGAATGAAAATGGCCTCTAGCGCTTATCCATTAAGCGCCAATAGCTATCAATAAATGAGTAATCAGGCAATCTGCATCACTGCGCCTGCGCCGCCCATTCGGCGGGGGTGAAGGTCTTCATCGACAGCGCGTGAACCTCATCCGTGTGCATTTTCGCGCCCAGCGTGGCGTACACGCGCTGGTGGCGCTGGATGGCGCGCTTGCCTTCGAACTCGGCCGAGACGATGGTGGCGTACCAATGGCGCCCATCGCCCTCCAGCGTGATGTGTTCGCAGGCCAGGCCGGCGGCGATGATGTCTTTGAGTTGGTCAGCAGTCATGTCAATTCCGAATTTTGTAGCCGGTGCGCAGCAGGTGCACGGCGAGAAAGCTCACGGCCAACCAGGCGATGCCCACGATACCGAGGCTGAGCCAGGGCGAGGTATCGCTCTGGCCAAAGAAGCCATAGCGGAACCCGTCAATCATGTAGAAAAACGGGTTGAGGTGGCTCACGGTCTGCCAGAACGGTGGCAGCGACTGGATGGAATAGAACACGCCCGAGAGGAACGTCATGGGCACCACCACGAAGTTCTGGAACGCGGCGAGCTGGTCAAACTTGTCGGCCCACAGCCCTGCAATCAGCCCTAGCGTGGCCAGCAGGCCCGCCCCCAGCACCGCAAACGCCAGGATCCACAGCGGCGCCGCAAACTCTGGCCGCGCAAAGGCCAGCGTGACCACAAACACCCCCAGACCCACCACCAGCCCGCGCACCATGGACGAGCCCACATAGGCCACAAACCACGCCCAGTGCGACAGGGGCGTAAGCAGCACAAACACCAGACTGCCCATGATCTTGCTCTGGATCAGGCTCGACGAGCTGTTGGCAAACGCGTTCTGCAGCACGCTCATCATCACGAGGCCTGGCACCAGGAAGGCGGTGTAGCTGATGCGGTCGTACACCTTCACATGGTCTTCGAGCACATGGCCGAAGATCAGCAGATACAGCACGGCGGTGAGCACGGGCGCGGCCACGGTCTGGAAACTGACCTTCCAGAAACGGAGCACTTCCTTGTAAAAAAGAGTCTGCCAGCCGGTCATCGTGCAGCCTCCGACATGGGAATGTTCGAGGCCGACGTACCCGACATGACTTGAAGAAATACATCCTCCAGGTCTGGCCTGCGGATCTCCATGTCATGCACTTCCACACCGGCAACGCGCAGGGCAGCCAGGTGGCTTTCGATCTCGGCGGCGTCGTGCGCGGGCAGCTGCACGATGCGGCCCGTGACCCGCGCCACGCCGGCCAGCGCGGGCGGCAAGGCAGCATCCGTCTTGAATTGCAGGATGCTGCCTGAGGCCGCCTGCAGCAGCTCGCTCGTGCGGTTGAGCGCCACGATGCGGCCCGACTTGAGCATGGCGATGCGGCCACACAAGGCCTCGGCTTCTTCCAGGTAGTGCGTGGTCAGCAGCACTGTGTGGCCTTCCTTGTTCAGGCGCGCCACAAAGTGCCAGAGCGTCTGGCGCAATTCCACGTCCACACCGGCCGTGGGTTCATCGAGCACGATGATGGGCGGCTTGTGCACCAGCGCCTGCGCCACCAGCACGCGGCGCTTCATGCCACCCGATAGCTGGCGCATGTTGGCGTTGGCCTTGTCGGTGAGGCCCAGGTTCTCCAGCAGCTCGTCGATCCAGGCGTCGTTGTTTTTGACGCCGAAGTAGCCCGACTGGATGCGCAGCGATTCGCGCACGTTGAAGAAGGGGTCGAACACCAGCTCCTGGGGCACCACGCCAAGCTTGCGGCGCGCCTCGGCAAAATCGGCCTGCACGTCACTCCCCTGCACCAGCACACGGCCGCCGCTGGCGCGCGCCAAGCCTGCAAGGATGCTGATGAGGGTGGTTTTGCCGGCACCGTTGGGGCCGAGGAGCCCGAAGAACTCGCCCTCCTCAATGTCCAGGTTGACCTGGTTCAGTGCCTGAAAAGGGCCTTTGGGCGTGGCAAAGGTCTTGGAGATGGCTTGGAAGGAGACTGCGGGCATGAAGCCCCTGATTTTACGGCCTTGCCCCGAACTGCGTTGCAGTGGGGGTGAGCAGGGAGCGCCTGCCTGCCGGTGCGGGGCCAAAGGGCCGGCCCGCCCAGGCACAAAAACCACCCGCAGCGTCAGGAAACGGGCGTGAGCAAGGTGCCCACGCCATACAAACCCGCCATGCCACGCAGCGCCGTGGGCAGGCCCTGCACGGCAAAGGTCTTGCCCACCGACAACGCCTCGCGCCGGCATTCCAGCAGCACCGCCAGCGCCGAGCTGTCAAACACCGCCATCGCGCTCGCATCCACCACCACACCACTTTCGCGGTGTACCCGCAGGCCCTGCAAAAGCATCTGCAGGCAGGCCGTGGCCTGGCGGTGGGTCAGCTCGGAGGGGAGTACCAGCATGGAGAAGGCTCAGCCCTTGGCGGTGGAATTGGCCTTGTTGCGCGCAGCCAGGGTCTCGATCAACCCGTCAATGCCCTTGGCATTGATCTCCTGGGCAAACTGGCCCCGGTAGGTCTCCACCAGCCAGACTCCCAGCACGTTCAGGTTGTAGATCTTCCAGCCTGCACCATCGCCAGGCGTCTTTTCGAGGCGGTAGTCCAGCTGGATGGGATCGCCCCGGCCCACGATTTCGGTGCGCACGAGCACGTCCTTGTCCTCGGCCGCTGCACGCAGGGGCTTGACCTGGATGGTTTGCTCGTTGACCTGCGCCAGCGCACCGGCATAGGTGCGCACCAGCAGGATCTTGAACTCGTCCTGCAGGCGCTTTTGCTGCTCGGGCGTGGCCTGGCGCCAGCCGGGGCCTACGGCGGCGGCGGTCATGCGGCGGAAGTTGACGTTGGGCATCACGGTCTTGTCCACGAGCGCGATCACTTTGGACAGGTCGCCGCCCTGGATCGCCTTGTCGGACTTCACGGTGGTGAGCACATCGGCCGACAGGCGCTTGATCAGCGCATCGGGCGCCTCATCGGCCGCCAGGGCCGACACAGACAGGCCCAGTGACAGCGCCACACCAGCAGCCAGGCTCAGGGCACTGTGCCCCAGGGTACGTCGGTTCATCATGTTCTTGACTTTCATCGGTGCGGGCTCTTGCCCGTCAAATCATTGTGGTGGCCGTAGCCGACCGGCATGCGTCGCCGCAGTTGCGGGTTGCAAGCAAGTGCAACAGCAAACCGCCGGCCGGCCCGGCTCGGCGGGGTCTCAGCGGGGCTTCAGCGCGGCGGCTCTTCGGGCAACACGCCGTCGCTGGAGTTGCCGTCATCCCTGCCGTCTGCGTTCTGCGCCTCGCCCGCCTGGCTGCGCACCTGCAGGAACACATCCCGCGTGAAGCTGTACTTGTCCAGCGCTGCGCTGTCGAGCACTGCCCCCGCGCGCAGCAGGTTGGAGCGCACCTCCACCGCGCGCAGCGCATACAGCGAATTGCGGGCCGACACCGGGTCCACGTAGCTCACCACATTGCCCTTCATGTCCACCGGCAGCGCCAGGGTGTCTCGCACGGTAGAAGGCCCCAGAATCGGCAGCACCAGGTACGGGCCCGTGCCCATGCCCCAGCGCCCCAGGGTCAGGCCAAAGTCCTGCTTGTAGCGGTCGATGCCCAGCTCGCTGGCAATGTCCAGCACGCCGCCCAGGCCCATGAAGGTATTGACATTCACACGCATGAAGCTGGACGCCGCCGCCTCGCCGCGCAGCTGCAGCACGTTGTTCACAAACGACCACACATCGCCCAGGTTCGCAAAGAAGTTGCTCACCCCGGTGCGCACAGGCGCGGGCGTGACGTCCTTGTAGGCAATCGCCACCGGCTTGAGCACCATCGCATCCACATGCTCATTGAAGTTGGTCATGCTGCGGTTGTAGGACTCCAGCGGGTCACGCGGGTCGGGGTTGGCCACCGTGGCACACCCCGTCAGCAGCGCAGCCCCCAGCCAAAGCCCGAGGCAGGCCACCAGGCGCCCGGTCAAAAGCCCGCGTCCGGCGCGAAGGACCGGGGCTGTGTCGTGAGAGTTTGTCATTTTTTGCCACCTGTCCCAGCAGGTTTGCTGCCGTCTTCGGCCTTGCTGTAAAGAAATTGTCCAATGAGGTTTTCGAGCACCACGGCCGACTGGGTCGAGGTGACCATGTCGCCTGCCGCCAGGTTTTTCTCGTCTGCACCGGCCTCGATGCCGATGTACTGCTCCCCCAGCAAGCCGCTGGTGAGGATCTTGAGCGAGCTGTCCTTGGGGAACGCGTAGCGGTTTTCCATCGCCAGCGTCACGCGCGCCTGGTAGGTCTTGTCATCGAAGGTGATGGCCTGCACCCGCCCCACCACCACGCCAGCGCTGCGCACCGCAGCCTGGGGTTTGAGGCCGCCGATGTTGTCGAAACGCGCGGTGATGTGGTAGCCCGACTGGAAATTCAGGCTCAGCAGGTTGGCCGACTGCAGCGCCAGAAACACCAGCGCCACCGTACCGAGCATGACAAAAAGCCCTACCCAGAGATCGTTTTTGGAGCGTTGCATTGTTGGAGATTCCTTCACCCGCCGGCCTTGCCGGCATCAGATACTGAACATCAGGGCCGTGAGCACGAAATCCAGCGCCAGCACCGCCAGCGACGCCATGACCACCGTGCGCGTGGTGGCCCGCGATACGCCTTCGGGTGTGGGCTTGGCCACAAAGCCTTGCAACAGTGCCACAAAGGTCACTGTGAAGCCGAACACCACGCTTTTGAGCACGCCGTTGCCCAGGTCTTTCCAGACATCGACCCCGCCCTGCATCTGGCTCCAGAAGGCCCCTGGGTCGATGCCGATCATGAGCACGCCCACTACCCATCCACCGATGACCCCTACCGCACTGAACACGGCCGCCAGCAAGGGCATGGTGATCACCCCGGCCCAAAAGCGCGGGGCCAGGATGCGCTGCACCGGGTCCACCGCCATCATTTCCATCGCGCTGAGCTGTTCGCCCGCACGCATCAACCCAATTTCAGCCGTGAGCGAGGTGCCCGCCCGGCCTGCAAACAGCAGCGCCGTGACCACCGGCCCCAGCTCACGCACCAGGCTCAACGCCACCAGCAGGCCCAACGCCTCCGACGAGCCATAGCGTTGCAGCGTGTAGTAGCCCTGCAGCCCCAGCACAAAGCCCACAAACAGGCCCGACACTGCAATGATGGCCAGCGAATAGTTGCCCAAGAAATGGATCTGGTCGCGCACGAGCCCAGGCCGCAAAAAGGTGGCCCCCGCCAGCCGCACCAGCCGGAAAAACAGGCGTGCGCCCAGGCCCACGTCCACCAACTGCTGGCGCACGGCAAAACCGACATCCGAGGGCTTGTACCAGCTCATGACCTGCGCCCTCCCTCGGGGCCGAAGTCCTGGGCTGGCTCCGGCGACGGGTAGTGGAACGGCACGGGCCCCGCAGGCAGGGCATTCACGAACTGGTGCACCAGTGGATCGCGACTGGCGCGCACCTCCTCAGGGGTGCCCTGGGCCGCCACCACGCCCTCGCCCAGAATGATCACATGGTCCGCGAGCCGGAAGGTTTCTTCCAGATCGTGCGAGACGATGATGCTGGTGAGGCCCATGGCGTCGTTGAGCTGGCGAATCAATTGGGCTGCCGTGCCGAGCGAAATCGGGTCCAGGCCCGCAAAGGGCTCGTCGTACATGACCAGCTCCGGGTCCAGCACGATCGCGCGGGCCAGCGCCACGCGGCGCGCCATGCCGCCGGAGATCTGGCTGGGCGCCAGGTCGCGCGCGCCGCGCAGGCCCACCGCATGCAGCTTCATCAGCACCACGTCGCGGATCAGGGCTTCGGGCAGGTCGGTGTGCTCACGCAGCGGGAACGCCACGTTCTCGAACACACTCAGGTCGGTGAACAGCGCCCCGAACTGGAACAGCATGCCCATGCGCCGGCGCGCCGCATACAGGGCCGCAACATCCATGCGCCCCACGTCCTGGCCATCGAACAGCACCTGGCCGCTCTGGGCCTTCTGCTGACCGCCGATCAGGCGCAGCACCGTGGTCTTGCCACCGCCCGACGCCCCCATGAGCGCCGTGACCTTGCCGCGCGGCACCGTCAGGCTGACGTCGCGCAGGATGGCACGGTCACCGTAGGAGAAGGTGACATTGCGCAGTTCGGCGAGGAAGGACGGCTCGGGCATGCAAGGAAAAGGGTTGTGGAAATCCGGCGCCTGCCCACGCAGCACCCGGCACGCGCCCAGGGGGAGTGAGCCGCGATGGTAGCCGAAAACACAAACATACATTCACGTATGTTTGTAAAAATTGGCACGGGGCGCGATGGGCCGCAGCGCACCATAGGCCGAGGCAACCCCGGATTGACAGGACTCCCGATTGTGCCAACAAAGCGCCGGGACCGCGGACCCCGTGGTTTTGCCCTGCCAGGCCAGGCCAACACAGGCCCCACAACATGGGCCCCAAAAAAACGGCGCCCGCAGGCGCCGCTTTTGAGCCCAGCCGCTGGCAATCAGCGCGGCAGGTCCGAGTAGCCCATGAGGAACTCGTCCACCGATCGCGCCGCCTGGCGGCCTTCGCGGATGGCCCAGACCACCAGCGACTGGCCCCGGCGGATGTCGCCTGCCGCAAACACCTTGGGCACGCTGGTGGCATAGCCACCGTCGAACTCGGTGCTGGCGCGGGCGTTGCCACGGGCGTCCTTGTCCACGCCAAAGGCGTCGAGCACGGCGGCCACGGGGCTCACAAAGCCCATGGCCAGCAGCACCAGGTCGGCCTGGTAGTGTTTTTCGGTGCCAGGGACCTCGACCAGCTTGCCGTCCTTGAACTCCACCTGCACGGTGGTCAGGCTCTTGACCTTGCCCTTTTCGCCTGTGAACTCCTTGGTGGAGATGGCGAACTCGCGCACGCAGCCTTCGTCGTGGCTGGAGCTGGTGCGCAGCTTGAGCGGCCAGTAGGGCCAGGTCAGGGGGCGGTTTTCCACCTCGGGAGGCTGGGGCATCACCTCGAACTGGGTCACGCTGGCCGCGCCATGGCGGTTGCTGGTGCCCACGCAGTCGCTGCCGGTGTCGCCGCCACCGATCACGATGACATGCTTGCCCGTGGCCAGGATCTGGCCCTTGAGCTTGTCGCCTGCATTGACCTTGTTCTGCTGGGGCAGGAACTCCATGGCGAAGTGGATGCCATCGAGGTCGCGGCCAGGCACGGGCAGGTCGCGCGATTGCTCGGCGCCACCGGTCAGCAGCACGGCGTCAAACTCTTTGTTCAACTGCTCGGGCGTGATGGTTTCCTTGGCCCAGTTGGTGACCTTGGAATCCTTGCCCAGGCCGTCCTTGGCCGCGCCCACGAACACACTGGTGCGAATGACCACACCTTCGGCTTCGAGTTGCTTGGCGCGGCGGTCGATGTGCGACTTCTCCATCTTGAAGTCAGGAATGCCGTAGCGCAGCAAGCCGCCCACGCGGTCGTTCTTCTCGAACAGCGTGACGCTGTGGCCCGCTCGTGCGAGCTGTTGGGCTGCTGCCATGCCGGCCGGTCCCGAGCCCACCACGGCCACCTTCTTGCCCGTTTGGTGCTTGGCAGGGCGGGGCTTGACCCAACCCTCTTCCCAGGCGCGGTCAATGATCGCGTGCTCGATGGACTTGATGCCCACCGCGTCATCGTTCACGTTGAGCACGCAGGCTGCTTCGCAGGGCGCGGGGCAGATGCGGCCCGTGAACTCAGGGAAGTTGTTGGTGCTGTGCAGCACCTCGATCGCGCTCTTCCAGTCCTGGTGGTAGACCAGGTCGTTGAAGTCCGGAATGATGTTGTTGACCGGGCAGCCGTTGTTGCAGAACGGCGTGCCGCAGTCCATGCAGCGCGCGCCTTGCACCTTGGCCTGGGCGCTATCGAGCCCAATGACAAATTCCTTGTAGTGCTTCAAGCGCTCGGGCACGGGCTTGTAGCCCTCTTCGATGCGCTCGTATTCCATGAAGCCGGTAGTTTTTCCCATGACGGTGTCCTTGTTTATGAATGCTGTGCGAAGGTCTGCGACGCTGCCTTACTTGGCAGGAGTCGCTTCTTTTTTGGTAGCAGCTACCGCTGGTGTAGCGGACTCCTCCAGCACTTTTCGTTCATAAATTTCAGACAACGCACGCTTGTACTCGGTCGGGAAGACCTTGACGAACTTGCTGCGCGATGCCGCCCAGTTGTCGAGCAGTTCGCGCGCACGCTTGCTGCCCGTCCAGCGGTTGTGGTCTTCCAGCAGCTTCTTGAGCTGGGCCTCGTCGGTCTGGCCGTGGTGCCAGATCGAACGCGGCACCGTAGCCTCTTGCTCCGAGGCGGGCAAGATGCGCTCCAGCGTGACCATGGACATGTTGCAGCGCGTGTCGAACTGGCCGTCTTCGTCGTAGACGTAGGCGACGCCACCGCTCATGCCTGCCGCGAAGTTGCGGCCGGTCTTGCCCAGCACCAGCACGGTGCCGCCGGTCATGTATTCACAACCGTGGTCGCCCGTGCCTTCCACCACCGCCGTAGCGCCCGACAGGCGCACCGCAAAGCGTTCGCCGGCCACGCCACTGAAGAACGCCTCACCCGTGGTGGCGCCGTACATCACCGTGTTGCCCACGATGGTGTTGCGCACGGAATCGCCTCGGAAGTCGATGCTGGGGCGCACGACCACACGGCCGCCCGACAGGCCCTTGCCGGTGTAGTCATTGGCGTCGC
This sequence comes from Acidovorax sp., assembly GCA_018780365.1. GTDB lineage: Bacteria > Pseudomonadota > Gammaproteobacteria > Burkholderiales > Burkholderiaceae_C > Acidovorax. Next base: position 12,786 of record JADMJR010000314.1, read on the forward strand.
CGATCAGGTACAGCGTGATGCCACGTGTGAGGAACGCGCCGAACGACTGGCCACCCGTACCTTCGAGCTGGATGCGGATGGTGTCGTCTGGCAGGCCTTCGGGATGGGCGCGCGTCACGGCCCCCGAAAGCATGGCGCCCACGGAGCGGTTGACGTTGCGCGCCACTTCGATGAACTGCACGCGCTCGCCCTTGTCGATGGCGGGCTGGCTGCGCTCGATGAGCTTGCGGTCCAGCGTGTGCTCAATGTTGTGGTCCTGCACATCCACGTGGAAGCGCGGCACGTCGGCAGGCACATTGGGCTGGGCGAACAGGCGGCTGAAGTCCAGGCCGCGTGCCTTCCAGTGCGAGAGGCCAGCGCGCATATCGAGCAGGTCGGTGCGGCCAATCAGGTCGTCGAACTTCTTGATGCCGAGCTGGGCCATGATCTGGCGCACTTCTTCGGCGATGAAGAAGAAGTAGTTCACCACATGCTCAGGCTTGCCCGAGAACTTCTTGCGCAGCTCGGGGTCTTGTGTGGCCACGCCCACGGGGCAGGTGTTCAGGTGGCACTTGCGCATCATGATGCAGCCTTCCACCACCAGCGGTGCGGTGGCAAAGCCGAACTCATCCGCACCCAGCAACGCACCGATGGCGACGTCGCGGCCGGTCTTCATCTGGCCGTCAGCCTGCACACGGATACGGCCGCGCAGGCGGTTGAGCACCAGTGTTTGCTGGGTTTCGGCCAGGCCGATTTCCCAGGGGCCACCGCAGTGCTTGATGGACGACCAGGGCGATGCGCCCGTGCCGCCGTCGTGCCCTGCGATCACCACGTGATCGCTCTTGCACTTGGCCACGCCCGCAGCGATGGTGCCCACGCCGACTTCGGACACCAGCTTGGTGCTGATGCTGGCGTGCGGCGCCACGTTTTTCAGGTCGTGGATGAGCTGGGCCAGGTCTTCGATGGAGTAGATATCGTGATGGGGGGGGGGCGAGATCAAGCCCACACCCGGCACGCTGTGGCGCAGCTTGCCGATGTAGTTGGAGACCTTGCCACCCGGCAGCTGACCACCTTCGCCGGGCTTGGCGCCCTGGGCCATCTTGATCTGGATCTGGTCGGCCGACGACAGGTATTCGGCCGTGACACCAAAGCGGCCCGACGCCACCTGCTTGATGCGGCTGCGCAGCGAGTCGCCGTCCAGCAAAGGCAGGTCCACCTCGACGTTTTCCACGCCGATCACGCTCTTGAGCGTGTCGCCCTTCTTGATCGGGATGCCCTTGAGTTCGTTGCGGTAACGCGCCGCGTCTTCACCGCCTTCGCCAGTGTTGCTCTTGCCGCCAATGCGGTTCATGGCCACGGCCAGCGTGGCATGCGCCTCGGTGGAGATGGAGCCCAGCGACATGGCGCCGGTGGCAAAACGCTTGACGATGTCCTTGGCGGGCTCGACCTCATCGATGGAGATGGCCTTGGAGGGATCGATCTTGAACTCGAACAGGCCGCGCAGCGTCATGTGGCGCTTGCTTTGGTCGTTGATCAGCTGGGCGTACTCCTTGTACGTGTTCCAGTTGTTGGCACGCGTGCTGTGCTGCAGCTTGGCAATCGCATCGGGCGTCCACATGTGGTCTTCGCCACGGGCGCGCCAGGCGTATTCACCACCGGCATCCAGCATGGTTTCGAGCACGGGGTCATCACCAAATGCGGCCTTGTGCATGCGGATGGCTTCTTCAGCGATCTCGAACACGCCGATGCCTTCCACGCGGCTGGCGGTGCCGGTGAAGTACTTGCCCACGGTTTCCGTGTTCAGGCCGATGGCCTCGAACAGCTGGGCGCCGCAGTAGCTCATGTAGGTGCTCACGCCCATCTTAGACATGATCTTGGACAGGCCCTTGCCAATCGCCTTGACGTAGTTGTAGATGGCCTTGTCGGCCGACAG
>JADMJR010000080.1 GCA_018780365.1 Acidovorax sp.
GGCACCAGCATCACCTACAAGGTGCTCTACAACGACGCCGTGGCCATGACCGGCGGCCAGCAGGTGGGCGAGCGGCCTGAAGGCCACTCGGTGCTGCAGATCATGAACAGCCTCAAGTCCGAGGGCGTGGTCAAGCTCATCATCGTGACCGACGAGCCGCAGAAGTACGACGGCGTGGCGCTGGCCGAGGGCGTGACGGTGCACCACCGCGACGAGCTCGACACGCTGCAGCGCCAGTTCCGCGAGATCAAGGGCTGCACGGTCATCATCTACGACCAGACCTGCGCGACCGAAAAGCGCCGCCGCCGCAAGCGCGGCACCCTGGCCACGCCCGACAAGACCGTGGTCATCAACGACCTGGTGTGCGAGGGCTGCGGCGACTGCTCGACCCAATCCAACTGCCTGAGCGTGGAGCCGGTGGAGACGGAATTCGGCCGCAAGCGCCGCATCAACCAGAGCACCTGCAACAAGGACTATTCCTGCGTCAACGGCTTCTGCCCGAGTTTCGTCACGGTGGAGGGCGGCAAGCTCAAGAAGCCCAAGAAGGAAAAGAAGGGCGAGCTGTCGGCGCTGCCATCCATCCCTGAACCCGTGCTGCCAGTGGCCGAGGCCGCCTGGGGCATCGTGGTCGGCGGTGTGGGCGGCACGGGCGTGATCACCATCGGCTCGCTACTGGGCATGGCGGCGCACCTGGATGGCAAGGGCGTCATCACGCAGGACGCCGGCGGCCTGGCGCAAAAGGGCGGCGCCACCTGGAGCCACATCCAGATCGCCAACCGGCCCGAGGCCATCTACACCACCAAGGTCGATACCGCCAAGGCCGACCTGGTGATCGGCTGCGACTCCATCGTGGCGGCGCACAAGTACACGCTGGCTGTGATGCAGCCGGGCCGCACCTTCGTGGCGCTGAACACGCACGGCACGCCCACGGCGGCCTTCGTGACCAACCCGGACTGGCAGTTCCCGGGGGCCAACTGCGACAGCGCCATTGCGGCCGCTGTGGGCGCGGGCGGTGTGGGCAGCTTCGACGCCGAACAGGTGGCCACGCAGCTGCTGGGCGACAGCATCTATACCAACCCGCTGATGCTGGGCTACGCCTGGCAAAAGGGCCGTGTGCCGCTGACGTTGGCATCGCTGATGCGCGCCATGGAACTGAACGGCGTGCAGGTGGACAACAACAAGGCCGCGTTTGAATGGGGCCGCCGCTGCGCGCACGATCTGGCGTCGGTGCAGGCGCTGTTTGCCGCCGCGCAGGTGATCCAGTTCGTCAAGAAGCCCTCGCTGGCCGAAATGGTTGGCAAGCGTGTGGAGTTCCTCACCGGCTACCAAAACACGGCCTATGCCTCCGACTACCAGGCCTTTGTCGAAAAGGTGAAGGCCGCAGAAGCCAAGCTGGGCACCAGCACCAAGTTGTCCGAGGCCGTGGCCCGCTACCTGTTCAAGCTGATGGCCTACAAGGACGAGTACGAAGTGGCGCGCCTGCACACCGACAAGGCCTTCACGGACAAGATCGCCAACATGTTCGAGGGCGACTACAAGCTGGTGCACCACCTGGCCCCGCCGCTCACGGCCAAGAAGAACGACAAGGGCGAACTGGTCAAGCAGCCGTTTGGCCCCTGGATGCGCAGCGCCTTTGGCCTGCTGGCTAAATGCAAGGGCCTGCGTGGCACGGCGCTGGATGTGTTCGGCAAGACCGAGGAACGCCGCATGGAGCGTGCGCTGATCGTGGAATACCGCGCCGCTATCGACGAACTGCTGACCCGCCTGAACGCAGACAACCTGGCGCTGGCGGTGGAGATTGCCCGCATCCCCGAAGAAATCCGGGGCTATGGCCACGTGAAGGAGCGCCACCTGAAAACGGCGCGCCCCAAGTGGGACGGCCTGATGGCCCAGTGGCGCAGCGGCCAAGCGGCGCCCACCCAGCGCCAGGCGGCTTGAAGTTCGGCAAACCGCCAACACCTTGATGGAGAAGCCCGCGCCTGCGCGGGCTTTTTACTATCAAAAAGAGAGCTTGTAGCGCATATACATCGGTCGCAAAGTCCATTTTTCATAGGTATTCGGCCCACCCTCGCCAAGGGGGTGTTTCCCCGGGCAAACACCCGCCGTCAGCCTGGGTCTTAGCCCTTGGGCGACAGGCAGAGCGCCGCATACAATGCCCTGTTCCGCCCTGGCAGGCGCTTGTGCGCTGGCCGTTGGCGGTTTTTGTGTATTTTGACCATCCGTTGTGGAGTCCAGTCCGTGTTTATTTCTTCCGCTTTTGCCCAAACCGCACCTGCCGCAGCCGCTGGCGGTAGCGACATCATGTCTTCGCTGACCGGCATGCTGCCCCTGGTGCTCATGTTTGTGGTGCTGTACTTCGTCATGATCCGCCCCCAGATGAAGCGCCAGAAGGAACACCGCGCCATGATCGACGCCATCGCCAAGGGCGATGAAGTGGCCACCTCCGGTGGCATCGTCGGCAAGGTCACGCGCCTGTCCGAAGGCTTCCTGCACATCGAGATCGCCAATGGCGTCGAAGTGCAAATGCAGCGCAGTGCCGTGGTTCAGGTCCTGCCCAAGGGTTCGGTCAAGTAATTAATGAACATCCCCCGCAGGCGCTGCATGCCATCCCACTTTTCCCGCACTGATCGCGGGGAAGGGGATGCCGCCAGTGCGGTGGGGATGCCCTTGCACGGCGTTGGCTGGCAGGGCGTGGAAAAGGCGTAAACATGAACCGTTATCCGGTCTGGAAGTACGCGATCCTGGTGATCGTGCTGCTGGTG
>JADMJR010000062.1 GCA_018780365.1 Acidovorax sp.
TCATGTGGCCGTTGTTCACGGTGGCAATGACCAGCTCGGTCTGCGCGCTGGCGGCACCGCAGAGCGAGGTCAGGGCCAGCGCAACGGCAATGGCCAGGCGCTTGGGCAGGGTGACAGGGGTGGAATGTGGCATCGGAAAAGTCTCCTCGGTCGTTGGTATGGGAATCTGCCTTTCAACACCGGCGCAAGGCATGCAGGCATTGACGGACTGAACGATACCGATGCTGCAATGCTCGATTGGTACTGCAATCGCCACCACAAATACTAATTTGCACCAGATACTCAGGATTTATACCTAGGCACATCAATTGGGTATGTGTATTTGCACTGCACACCCACGGCCTCTGGGCAGACGGCGCCAACATTTACTATTAAAAACATAGCTAACAACGCTTATATGACAGGCGCAAGAGGCTTATTGGGTTCACATTTTCGGCACAAGGCACCGCCCCCAAGGACTCCAGACCATCGGGGCACTTTCGTACCCACCCTCACCCCTGTCCGCTCCCAGCCTGCGTCACCCGCCTCCTGCACGCGCACCACGCCAGCCGCATAAAATCCTGCGGTACACGCGCCCCAGGCCATCGCCGCCCAGCGGCGGCGCACCTCGCACCAATCCACCGTGATGAGCCCCTCCTCCCGCCCCATGAACCAGCCCCTTGCCGCCACAGCCGCCCGCCCCGTGCGCTCTCAGTACGAAGACTTCATGCGCCATGTGTTCACCCACGGCGTGCACAAGTCAGACCGCACGGGCACCGGCACAACCAGCGTGTTTGGCCACCAGATGCGGTTTGACCTGAAGGAAGGCTTTCCGCTGGTCACGACCAAGAAGGTGCACCTCAAGTCCATCATCCAGGAGCTGCTGTGGTTCCTGACTGGCTCCAGCAACAACAACTGGCTGAAAGAGCGCGGTGTGACCATCTGGGACGAATGGGCGCGCGAGGACGGTGACCTGGGCCCGGTGTACGGCGTGCAGTGGCGCAGCTGGCCCACGCCGGACGGCGGGCACATCGACCAGATCAGCGACGTCATCCAAACGCTCAAGAGCAACCCCGACTCGCGCCGCATCATCGTGAGCGCCTGGAACGTGGCCGAGTTGCACAAGATGGCGCTCATGCCCTGCCACGCGTTCTTCCAGTTTTATGTGGCCCCGGCGCAAGAGGCCGGTGGGCGTGGCACGCTGAGCTGCCAGCTCTACCAACGCAGCGCCGACATCTTTCTGGGGGTGCCCTTCAACATTGCCAGCTATGCGCTGCTGACCCACATGGTGGCCCAGCAGTGCGACCTGGATGTGGGCGACTTCATCTGGACCGGCGGCGACTGCCATATCTACAGCAACCACCACGAGCAGGTGCAGACGCAGCTGGCGCGCACGCCCTACCCCTACCCGGTGCTGAACATCCAACGCAAGCCGGGCAGCATCTTCGACTACGAATACGACGACTTTGAAGTGGTGGACTACCAGTGCCACCCTGCGATCAAAGCCCCCGTGGCGGTCTGAACCACCACACCCACCGCATCCACCACGTCTTCCAGACGAAGGAAGCGGCCCACCTGATCGATGGATCGATCCCCGCAGGCCGGGCGCCGTGATGGCACCCCGGCTCTATTTTTACAGCCATACCAAGAAAAAACTCACCCATGTCTTCCGGCGGATTTCACGTACACGGCCCCCACGACCACGCAGTGGAGCATGCCACCCACGGCCACGGCGGCCACGCGGCAGACCACGGCACCGAGAGCGGCAACGGCTCGTCCATGAACAAGATCGCCATGTTCACGGCCATCGTGGCCACGGTGGGCGCGATCTTTTCGTACATGGGCGGGGCCACGCAGGCCAATGCCGGGCTGCTCAAGAACGACGCGGCCATCAAGAAGACCGAGGCCTCCAACCAGTGGAATTACTTCCAGTCTAAAAGCACCAAACAAAGCCTGGCCGAGCTGGCCCGTGACCTGACCCCCGCCGAAGCCGAAAAGGCCAAGTACCAGGGCAAGATCGACCGCTACGAAAAAGAAAAGAACGAGATCAAGGCCGTGGCCGAAAAGCTGGAGGCCGACGCCCACGCCTTCGACCAGAAAAGCGAAACCCAGATGCACCAGCACCACCGCTGGGCCCAGGCCACCACGGCGCTGCAGGTGGCGATTGCCCTGGCCGCCATCGCGCTGCTGACCAGGAAAAAGTGGCTCGAATACGGCATGTATGGCGTGGCCGCCGTGGGCCTGGGCGTGGGTGCGCTCGCCGCCCTGCACATCTGACCGGATCAACCCCCAAAAGCACCGAACCCCATGCCCCTGCACCTCATCTACGCCCGCGCTGCCAATGGCGTCATTGGCCGGGACAACCAGATCCCCTGGCACTTGCCCGAAGACATGGCGCATTTCAAGCAGCTCACCCAGGGCTGCCCGGTGGTCATGGGCCGCAAGACCTGGGACTCGCTGCCCCCGCGTTTTCGCCCGCTGCCCGGCCGCACCAACATCGTGGTGACGCGCCAGGCGGACTGGCAGGCAGACGGTGCGCAGCGCGCGGCCAGCCTGGCGGACGCCCTGGCCCCGTGGGATGCTGGCCAGATGGTGTGGGTGATCGGCGGTGCGCAGATTTACGCCGAGGCCCTGCCCCTGGCCGACTGTGTGGAGGTGACGGAGATCGACAAGAACTTCGACGGCGATGCCTACGCCCCCACGCTGGGCGCGGCCTGGGTCGAGTCCGCACGCAGCGGCCACGTGAGCACCAACGGCCTGCCCTTCAGCTTTGTGACCTATGTGCGGGCGGCCTGAACACCACCGCCTCCTTTCACTCACTTATTGATAGCTACCAGCGCTTGATAGACGCGCGCTAAAGGCCAAAAACTTATGCAAATAGCCACCTGGAACGTGAACTCCCTGTCGGTGCGCCTGCCCCAGGTGCTGGCCTGGCTGGCCGCCAACCCGGTCGATGCACTGTGCCTGCAGGAACTCAAGCTCACCGACGACAAGTTTCCGCACGACGCGCTGAAAGAAGCGGGCTACGAAGCCGCCGCCTTCGGCCAAAAGACCTACAACGGCGTGGCCATCCTGAGCCGCCACCCGCTGCGCGACGTGGTCCGCAACATCCCCGGCTTTGGCGACGAGCAGGCCCGTGTCATCGCCGCCACGCTGGACACGCCTGCAGGCCCGCTGCGCCTGCTCAACGGCTACTTCGTCAACGGCCAGGAGCCAGGCTCGGAAAAGTTCGCCTACAAGATGCGCTGGCTGCAGGCACTGCAGGACATGGTGCGCGCCGAGATGGCCGCCCACCCGCGCCTGGTGCTGGTGGGCGACTTCAACGTGGCACCGGAAGACCGCGACTCGTACGACCCCGAAGGCCTGCGCGAAACCATCCACCACACCACCGAAGAGCGCAACCACTTCCAGGCGCTGCTGGGGCTGGGCCTGACGGATGCGTTCCGCATGTTCGAGCAGCCCGACAAGAGCTTCTCGTGGTGGGACTACCGCATGCTGGGCTTCCAGAAAAACCGGGGCCTGCGCATCGACCACATCCTGGTGAGCGAGGCCCTCAAACCCACGGTGACGGCCTGCGTGGTGGACCGCGCCCCGCGCAAGAACCCACAGCCCAGCGACCACACGCCGGTGGTGGTGACCCTGGGTTGATTTGCTACTTATTTGATAGCAACAAAGACAATAGGGTTGCGCGCAAACGGCCTTTTTTCCTTGATTTTTTCTGGTCATGAAGGCCAAAGGGCCACTGGCAGCCAACCGCCGCCAGTGGCCCTTGGTGATTCGGCCCTCAGACTGGGCGCATGCCCCGTTCAGCCTTGCCGACTCAGGCCTCGTCCGGGGCGTCCAGCCCCAGCTCCTGGATCTTGCGCGTGATGGTGTTGCGCCCGATGCCCAGGCGCTGCGCGGCTTCCATGCGCCGGCCATGGGTGGCAATGAGGGCCGTGCGGATCAGGCGGGACTCAAAGCGCCGTGTGAGTGCATCCCACACCTCGGGCTGGCCGCCCGCCAGCAGCTTTTGCGCTTCAGCCTCCAGGGACTGCTCCCAGCTCAGCACCGGGCTGGCTGGCGCCGCCAGGCCCATGGCCGAGTCTGCAGCCCACGCGGGGGCTGACACACCGGCAGGGGCTGGGGCTGCTGCCGAAGCTGCGGTGAATGGGGATGCCAAGGGCGCCACGGCGTGCAGGCCGCCCACCATGTCTGGCGCAGGGGCCACCGCCGCAACGGGCAGGGCCATCACCGGCTGAGGGGCCGCTGCGGCATGGCCGTCGGCCACGGTTGCCCGCACGGGCGGCTGGAACACCGGGGCCTCCAGCACTTCAGGCGGCAGGTCCTGCAGCGAGATCACCTGCGCAGGCGCCATCACCGTGAGCCAGTGGCAGATGTTCTCCAGCTGACGCACGTTGCCAGGGAAGGCGAATTGCTCCAGCCGCACCAGCGCCGAGTCGGCAATGCGCTTGGGCTCCACGCCCAGCTGCCGCGCGCTTTGCTGCAAGAAGTGGCGCGTGAGCATGGGCACGTCTTCGTGCCGCTCGCGCAGTGCGGGCAGGCGCAGGCGGATCACATTGAGGCGGTGGAACAAATCCTCGCGGAAGCCGCCTTCCTTGACGCGCTTTTCCAGGTCTTGGTGAGTGGCCGCGATCACACGCACATGGGCCTTGACGGCCGCGTGGCCACCCACGCGGTAGAACTGGCCGTCGGACAACACGCGCAACAGGCGGGTCTGCAAATCAAACGGCATGTCGCCGATTTCATCGAGGAACAGCGTGCCGCCCTCGGCCTGCTCGAAGCGGCCGCGCCGCTGCGTCTGTGCGCCAGTGAAGGCGCCGCGCTCGTGGCCGAAGAGTTCGCTCTCCAGCAGGTCCTTGGGGATGGCGGCCGTGTTGATGGCCACAAAGGGGCCGTCTGCCACGGGCGAGTGCTTGTGCAGCGCACGCGCCACCAGCTCCTTGCCCGAGCCCGATTCGCCGGTGATGAGCACCGTGACCTGGCTTTGCGAGAGCCGCCCGATGGCGCGGAACACGTCCTGCATGGCGGGCGCCTGGCCCAGCATTTCGGGGGTGGCCGTCTGGCGCTCTTCGGTGACTTCCTCGCGCTGGCTTTCTTCCACCGCGCGGCGGATCAGCTCCACGGCCTTGGGCAGGTCAAAGGGCTTGGGCAGGTACTCAAACGCACCGCGCTGGAAGGCCGACACGGCGCTGTCGAGGTCGGAGTACGCCGTCATGATGATGACGGGCAGGCCGGGCTGCAGCTCGCGCACCTTCTCCAGCAGCTGCAGGCCCGAGCCCCCGGGCATGCGGATGTCGCTCACCAGGACCTGGGGGCCCTGGCGGGCGGGGTCGCCTGCGGTGACATCGGCCAGTGCGTCCAGCACTTCGCGGGGGTGCGTGAAGCTGCGGGTGGGCAGGTTCTCGCGGGCCAGCGCCTTCTCCAGGACGAAGCGGATCGAGGGGTCGTCATCTACTATCCAGATCGGCTTCATATGTTTTTCTTACCTTCCCTGTGGTTGCGTGTCAGGGACCGTCGTGCGCTTCAGGGCAGCGGGATCAGGATGCGGAAGTCGGTGCGACCCGGTACGCTGTCGCATTCGATCAACCCATGGTGGCGCTGTACGAAGGTTTGCGCCAACGTCAGCCCCAGCCCTGATCCGCCGTCCCGCCCCGACACCAGTGGATAAAAAATCCGTTCCTTGATGGCGTCGGGCACGCCCGGTCCGTTGTCGATGACATGCAATTCCAGTGCCAGCCGGTAGCGCTGGCGGCCAAACGTGACCTGGCGGGCCACGCGCGTGCGCAGCGTGATCACGGCATCGCCCGCCGCAATGCGGTCGGTGAGCGCCTGGGCGCCGTTTTGCACGATGTTCAGCAGCGCCTGGATGAGCTGGGCGCGGTCGCCCCGGAACTCAGGGATGGAGGTGTCGTAGTCGCGCTGGACCTTGAGGCCCTGCGGGTACTCGACCAGCACCAGCGAACGCACGCGCTCGCACACTTCATGGATGTTCACATCGCCCACCAGGTGCGGGTGACGGTGGGGCGCGAGCAGCCGGTCCACCAGGCTTTGCAGGCGGTCGGCCTCGTGGATGATGACCTGGGTGTATTCGGTGAGCTCGCGGTTGTCCAGCTCCATCTCCAGCAGCTGCGCCGCGCCCCGGATGCCGCCCAGCGGGTTCTTGATCTCGTGGGCCAGGTTGCGGATGAGTTCCTTGTTGGCCTGCGCCTGCTCGCGCAGGCGCTCTTCGCGGTCCTGCCGGGCCTGCTGCTCCAGCGGCCACAGCTCCACCAAAATTTCACCCACCTGTTCAGCGTCGGCCACGCTGACATGCACGGGCACCGGGTCCTGGTGCAGGCGCTTGAGGCCAGCCTCGTAGCGCAGCGCGGCAAAGTCCTTGCCGCGGGCGCCTGCCAGGGCGGTCTGCAGCAAGGCGGGGTCGGTGAAGAAGGTGGAGAAGTCCGCGCCCTCCAGGGTGCGGCGCGACAGGCCCAGCGTGTTCTCCAGGGCCGCATTGGCAAACTGCACGGCGCCATCGGCGCGCAGCACAGCCACCAGGGTGGACATCAGGTCCAGCGAATGAAAACGTCCGGTGTCGGTGCCGGGCAGTTCAGGGGATGAAGGGACACTCACACGCAGGAGGGTTGTTGGTTAGTTGGCGGGTGCAGGCAGGCGGGCGATCTCGCGCTTGATACCAGCGATGTCACTTTCACTGCGGGCCACGCTGGCCTTGAGTTCGGCCGTGCGCTCCGTGTAGCGCTGGGGGTTGCGCAGGTCGAGCGCGTTGCGCTCAGGGGCGCCGTTGTTGTATTCCTTGACAAGGTCGGCATGGCGCGACTCGGCCTTGCGCAGCTCGGACTCCAGGATGGCGCGCGCATCGGAGTCGCGGGCCTTCTGGTCGTTGTTGCTGACCTTGGGGGCCGAAGAAGGCGACGTGGCTGCACCACCACCAGAGGAAGACGAGGGAGCAGGCGCCGCGCCCGATGCGGGCCGGCTGCCCTGCACCACGGTGACATTGCCCCCTTCCACCAGTCTGCAGCCGCGCTCCTTGGCCTGGGTGGCGTTGTTCGTATATTCGTTGCCGCAGCGGTAGATGCGGTCTTGTGCCCATGCGGCCGGAACCGTGGAGGCAATGAGTAGCAGGGTGATGAGCGTTTTTTTCATTCAGGTTCCTCGCATGGACATGCAGGAGAGAAAGGAGTATCCACCAATCGCCACACATCGCCAATCGAGCAAGGGCGGACCTGGGCAGGGGTTTATCCAAGGATGCAACACCCACCACCTTGGTTCCGCCACGGGCTATGAAGATGTGTTCGGCCCCATGAAAAAAGGCGGCTTGCGCCGCCTTTTTCTGAGCAATGGTCTGCAGGCAGACGATTACAGCGAGTAGTACATGTCGTACTCGACAGGGTGCACGGCCATGCGGAAGCGGGTCACTTCGTTCATCTTCAGATCGATGTAGGCGTCGATCATGCTGTCGGTGAACACGCCACCCTTGGTCAGGAACGCGCGGTCCTTGTCCAGGTGCTCCAGGGCCTGGTCCAGGCTGTGGCAAACGGTGGGCACCAGCTTGTCTTCTTCTGGGGGCAGGTGGTACAGGTCCTTCGTGGCGGCTTCGCCGGGATGGATCTTGTTTTCCACGCCGTCCAGACCCGCCATCAGCAGGGCCGCAAAGCCCAGGTAGGGGTTCATCAGTGGATCGGGGAAGCGGGCTTCCACACGGCGGCCCTTGGGGTTGGCCACGTAAGGGATGCGGATCGAGGCCGAGCGGTTCTTGGCCGAGTAGGCCAGCTTCACCGGGGCTTCGAAGCCGGGCACCAGGCGCTTGTACGAGTTCGTGCCGGGGTTGGTGATGGCGTTCAGGGCACGGGCGTGCTTGATGATGCCGCCGATGTAGTACAGCGCGAAGTCCGACAGGCCGGCATAGCCGTCGCCAGCGAACAGATTCTTGCCGTCCTTCCAGACGGACTGGTGCACGTGCATGCCGGAACCGTTATCGCCGTGGTAGGGCTTGGGCATGAACGTGGCTGTCTTGCCGTAGGCGTTGGCCACGTTGTGGATCACGTACTTTTGCAGGATGGTCCAGTCGGCGCGCTCGACCAGCGTGCTGAAACGGGTGCCGATTTCGTTCTGACCAGCGCCCGCCACTTCGTGGTGGAACACTTCGACCGGGATGCCCAGGGATTCGAGGATCAGGGACATCTCGGCGCGCATGTCTTGCGTGCTGTCAACGGGAGGCACGGGGAAGTAGCCGCCCTTGACGGTGGGACGGTGGCCACGGTTGCCGCCTTCGAGCTTGGCGCCGGTGTTCCAGGGGGCTTCGTATTCGTCGATTTCGTAGAAGGTGTTGTTGGGCTCGGTGCTCCAGCGAACGCCGTCGAAGATGAAGAATTCTGGCTCGGGACCGAAGTAGGCAGTGTCGCCCAGGCCGGAGGCCTTCAGGTAGGCTTCAGCGCGCTTGGCGATGGAGCGGGGATCGCGGTCGTAGGCCTTGCCGTCGGTGGGCTCAATCACGTCGCAGGTCAGGATCAGCGTCGTTTCTTCGAAGAAAGGATCGATGTTGGCCGTGCTGGGATCGGGGATCAGCTGCATGTCGGAGGCTTCAATGCCCTTCCAGCCGGCAATCGACGAACCATCAAAGGCGTGGCCCGAAATGAACTTGTCTTCGTCGAAGTGAGAGACGGGCACCGTGGTGTGCTGTTGTTTGCCACGGGTGTCGGTAAAACGGAAGTCAATGAACTTGACTTCGTTTTCCTTCACCATCTTCATCACGTCTGCAACGGTCTTGGCCATCAGGTTCTCCTGGGTAAAGCGCTTGTTGAAAAAAGATTTTGCCGAAATAAAAGCAGTTTGCGTGCCAGCCGAGTGCACTACCGCACTATGAAGGAGCGCAGCAGACTACGGGTTGGCACGGCATCCGCCAAAAAGCACCAAAACAGTGCAATCCATGGATCGACGCTGAACATCACAGGTTGCGCACCAACTCGGGGCCGCAATTTGCACCAAAATCGTGCAATCCATTTTTCAAGTCCTGCCATGCTGCAGGAACCGACGGTGCAGGCCCTTTGACGCCCAGTTCGATATGCCGCCCGTATTGTGGATGATCCACGCTGGGCAGACTGAACACCCGCACGTGCGGGTGCATTTTTTCGATGCGTTCCATGAGGGGCGTCAACGCCGCCTCCAGGGCGCCATAGACCACCACCGACTGCTCGGTTTGGGGGGTGCGGTTGAAGAACGCCGCGTAGTACTGGTCCAGCACCCCTTCGATCATGGGCCAGGCCATCACGGGAAAACCCGGCACAAAATGCACGGCACCGCCACCAACCCCTTCGCAACCGAAGCCGGGGATCTTGTTGTAGGGATTGGGAATGGTGCGGGCGCCTGCCGGAAACACCCCCATGTTGAGCCGGTGGATGTTGTCGGGCCGCTCGGCCTCGTAGGGCACGCCCTGCTCCCGCGCCACGTCCTGCATGCGTTCGCGGATCAGGGCCTCGGCTTCTGGGTGCAAGACCAGTTCGCGCCCCAGGGCGCGGGCAGCGCATTGGCGCGTATGGTCGTCGGGTGTGGCACCAATGCCACCGCACGAAAACACCACGTCGCCCGAGGCAAAGGCACGCTGCAAGGTGGCGGTGATCCGGTCGGGGCTGTCGCCCACGTAGTCTGCATAGGCCAACGAGAGGCCACGCGCAGCCAAAAGCTCGATCACCTTGGGCATGTGCTTGTCGGCCCGTTTGCCCGACAGGATTTCATCGCCCACGATGATGAGGCCAAAAGAAGGGGTCATGGTGCAGGGGTTCCGCTGGATGGGGGTTCAGCAGCAGGCAAAGAAGCCACGGGGGGTGCCACTGCGGATGGGGGCTCGGTCACCTCAAGCACCACAGGCGAGGTTGCCACCGGCGCCAAGCCGGCAGACTCAGCCCGCAGGCGCTGCAGCGCAGCCAGGGCATAGTGGGTGAACCAGAGCGACGAGAAAGCGAAAACGAGGGTGTAGATCCAGATGGCCAGCGGCACCAGGACGAAGAATGCCGCCGCAAAGACCACCCCGGAGGCCCACACAATGCTGGGCGCAGCGCCCAGATAACCGGTGACGATGCCAATGCCCAGCAGACTGCTGCGGTGGCGGCGGAAGATCTCCTGCCGCTCTTCCTTGCTGGCATGGTCTGCCAGCGCGTCAAACACCATCACCCGATAGGTGAGCCAACCCCAGATCAGGGGCGGCAGGATGAGCACGAGCGGCGGCACAAGCCACAGCGGGACCGAGACCACCAGGGCCACCAGCGCCAGCAGCGTGGAGCCCACCGACCAGGCAACGCTGGCGATGAACGAGCCACCCTTCTTGCGCTCCAGGTTCGGAAAACGCCGGTCTGCCACCAAGGCCACCAGGGCCGGGGTCATGAGCACCGCCACCACCAGGAGCGAGACCACCACCAGCACGGGTGTCACGGCCAGAACCACCATCAGGGGCGCCATCACGGCTGTCACATCCCCCAGGCCCCAGCCCTGCAGCCAGCTCCAGACACTGGTCAGCAGTGCAGAGGCATCCAGCCACGAGCGCATGCCCAGGACGGCAGCATCCCAGTAGAAATAGCCCAGGCCCAATGCCAAGGCCGCCATCAGCAGCAGCGGCAGCAGCGACAGGGCGATGACACGCGGCCGCAGACAATAAGCGGCTGCACGCCAGAAAGAATCAAGCAGTAGTCCCATGCCGGCAAGCATACCGTGAGCGCCCACTCAGACGATCAGGCCTTGCCAAACAAACGCAGAACACCGCGCCACTGCTGGGACCAGAAACCCCTGCCGTAGTCACGCAATTGGCCGTCGGCACCGGGTTCAACCTGGTCACGCACGCCGGTGGGGTCAAAACGCAGCTCGAAGTTGGCCGTGCGCATCAGCATGTCCCACCAGGGCAACAGCACCCCGAAGTTGTGCCCGCCCAGCACCACGCGGGGCCCATCGGGCTTCGCACCGGCCGATGCCGGTGCTGCAGGCTTCACGGTCTCGTGGCCAATGCCGATACTGTGGTGCAAGCGATGGAAACGCGGGCTGACCCACAGCCGCTCGCCCCAACGGCCAAACCACATACGCACATTGGCGTGCTGAAAACTCTCGCTGAGCTGGGTGATGGCCACGATGGCGATGAACTGGCCGGGCGCCACCCCGATCAGCTGCGCGACGACCACCAAAATTGCATCCCGCAGCAGGTCGTCGAGCAGGTGGTTGCGGTTGTCGCTCCACATGGTCATCTGCTGCTGCGCATGGTGCAGGGAATGCAGGCGCCACCACCATTCAAAGTGGTGCTGGCCCCGGTGCATCCAGTAGTCCACAAAGTCGAACACCACCAGGTACATCAGCAGGCTCACCCAAGGTATGTCGGTGATACCCGGCCAGATGCCGTCGAGCTGGAAAGTGCTGACCCCTGCCACCCGCAGGGCGCCAAACAAGGAGTCCGCGAGCGGGTCCACGGTGAAGAACAGGACCAACCGGAACAGGCCCAGCCGATGGACCAGGGTGTAGAGGATGTCCGTGCGAACCGTGGCCCGGTCGGTCAGGGGCTCCACGGGCCACAGGCGCTGCAACGGGCCGATCACGGCCACGATCACCACCAACTGCAACAGGCCCACCAGCAGCCATCCAGAGGCCTCATAACCGTTCTCCAGCAAGCTGGCATGGCCCATCGCAAACATCAATGGCTGCAGCAGGGCCTCAAAAAACCACTGCTGCACACTGTCAAACCAAGCACCTAGCCAACCCATCACGTCTTCCTCCCTTACCCGCCAACCTGCGGGAAACCGGGCTGTGCACGGCACCAGCCCCGCAGTTGATCACCCCGTTGCCGTCCCATCAACGGCCTGCGCCATACAAAGGGTGCTCGCGCAAAGTGCGAAAGCAGAAACCTTGCTCCTTGAGGCCCGCTATCAGCGGCTCCAGCACCGCTGGCGCCCAAGGGTCTTTGCGCGACCAGATTCCCAAGTGCGCCAAAAGAATGTCGCCGCTGCGCACATCGCGCAGCGCCTTGCGCAATAGCGCGGCGTTGCTTGCGCTCTCGCTGGGCAGTTCATCGCCCAGGAACCCGGCGGGTGACCAACCTACGTGGGTGAAGCCACAAGCCTTTGCTCGGGCAATCAATGCGGAGGATGTTTTTCCTCCCGGAGCGCGAAACAAGGGCAATGGGGTCTTGCCGGTCACTGCCTTCAGGCGATCAGAAGCGCGGACGATTTCTTCACAGTACTCGGCACCGGACAGCACGAAATCCTGCCCCTCCCGCGCCCCGGCAGAGGGGCGCACGCGAAATGCGGGCCTTTGCGCAGTGCCCACGTCCGCGCGCCAGTAGGTGTGATCCCAGGTGTGGGAGGCAAACTCATGCCCTTCTGCCGCACGGGCACGCCACCAGGGCGCCCAGTGGTCACCCAGGCTGCCGTCCCCCACCTTGGTGCGCTCGTTGGCCGCAAAAAAAGTCACACGCACCTGTTGCCGGCTCAACACCTCGGCCACCAAAGGTGCCACCTCCATGTGGCCTGTGTCAAACGTCAGGTACAAGGGCTTTTTGCAATCATTTTGGGCACTAGCGCCCGACAGGCATGCGCATAAAGCTATCAATACGATAGCAAATCGCCCCTCGCGAGTGGATGCCCGAAACCGCTTCACGCCCATCTAACCACCCCGCTGTCAGCGCGGCGCGTGATGAAGCGTCCAGACACCGTGGGGCGACTTGCCTACTGTGACCTGGCGCACAACCTTCTTGGCTTCCGTATCGACCACTGACAGCTTGCGGGCCCAGCGCGAACTCACGTAGATAAAGCGGCCATCGGCGGACACATCCATGCAGTCAGGACCGCCCGGAACAGGATAGGACTCCACCACCTGCTGCGTAACCATGTCGATCTTGCTGATGGAATTGGCCACCCGATTGCTCACATAGAGATGACGGCCATCACCGGCGGAGCGGAAGGCATGCGCCCCATTGCCCGTCTTGATCTTCTTGATGCTGATGGGCTCGCGACCAGAAACATCAAACACCTCGACGCTGTCGCTACCCGTCAGGCCTACAAATACACGCTTGTCGTCAGGACTGCCGTAGACATCCGCAGGCATCGCGCCGGTCTTGGTGCGCCATTTAATGGTCTGGGTGGCAATGTCAATGGCAATCAGTTCATCGCTGTCCTGCATGGTCGAGTACACCGTGGTGCTGCGGCTGTCGATCCACAAATGGCTGGGCGTGCGCGACGTAGCAACGCGCTGCAGCAAGGTCAGGTCCTTGCCATCCCAACGATAGAAATCCACATGGTTCAAGCGGTTGGCCGCCGTCACAAACCACTTCATGTCGGGGCTGAAACGCAGGTGGTATGGGTCCACAATGCCGCGCACCGTACGCTGCACCTGGGCTGTGCGAGGATCGATAAACGTCAGCGTGTCACCAAGCGCATTGGCCACGATGACCGACTTTTCGTCTGGCGTCAGATAGAGGTGATGCGGCTCTTTTCCCGTGGGAATCCGGGTCGTCTCCGTCCAGGTTGCCGGATCAATGACGCTGACATTGGCCTCCAGGGAGTTGAGAACGAACAAGGGTGGCACTTGGGCCACCACGCTCCCTGCGAAAAACCAGAGCCCGCAGAGGGCAACACACGCACGTGCAATCGAAAAAATCTTCACAGAACCACTTTCAACATAGCCCTTGAGTGTAGCTCTGAGTCCGTCCATGACCGGCTTCTACGCAAGTAGCATCCTCGATATGGCGTGAACATTGATCAAAATCATGCCCCATTCGCCTCTACACAGGCTCTGCCAGCTGCGCGCCGCAGACACAGGGACACACTCGCCCCATCACGTGCTGCGACTCAACTGCAGCAGATCATCCTCGCTGAGCCAGCGCCACGCGCCTGGCGCCAGATCGGCAGGTAAATCCATGGAGCCGATCCGAGAACGGTGCAACCCTTCTACCCGGTTTCCCACAGCGGCCAGCATGCGCTTGACCTGGTGGTATTTGCCCTCAGTCAAGGTCAAATCCAGGCGATGGCTGGCAACCACTTCGCAGGCAGCCGCAAAAACCGGTTTGGGGTCATCATCCAGCACCACACCAGCGAGCAGCTTCGACACCTGGGATGCATCCACCGGGTGCTTGGTTGTGACTTGATATACCTTGGGGACATGTTTTTTGGGCGAGCTCATTCGATGAATGAACTGGCCATCGTCACTCAGCAGCAGCATGCCCGTCGTGTCCTGATCCAGACGTCCGACGGCCTGAATCCCTTGCACAGCACTCTTCGTCGGCCTCTGTCGCAAGGGTGTCGGCAACAAGGTGTAAATACTGGGATAGGTGGATGGCTTTTGAGAGCACTCGGTCCCTGCAGGCTTGTGCAACAGCACATAGGCTTTGGCCTGATAGGGCCAATCGACGCCCTGCACCCGTAACAACAAGCCGTCGGGATCGAACTCAGCAACCGCATCCGTGCACGGCTGGTACTCGGCATTCAAAGACGACTCGCGCACAGACACCCAGCCTTGCTGGATCAATCCGGCACAGACGCGGCGCGTGCCAAATCCTTGGGAATACAAAATGTCTTGTAGTTGCATAGCGAAAACAGGATTGGAACCATCAGGCCAACATTTTTATCCCGTACAAAGCAAAACGCCCTTCTACTCATTTGAGCAGAAGGGCGGATTGGGCTGTAAGA
>JADMJR010000187.1 GCA_018780365.1 Acidovorax sp.
GTGGACCGCATCTCCATCGGCACGCTGACCAAGGACGTGAAGGCCACCGATTTTTCGATGCGCCTGCAGGAGCTGGCATGAGCGCCGCGTCGGGCCGCCCCAAGCAAGCTCGCACCGCAGGCGAAGCCGAAGGTACACCAGTGAGCACCGCAACCCTCCACCGCATCGACGTCGAATACGAGCAGCCCGATGAGGCGACGTCGGGCTCCGTCTGCTCCACCAAACACGCCTGGGCGCGCGTGCCGCCCGAGCCCACACAGGCCGAACGTGCCGCGCTCAAGGACAAGATCCGCCGCTTGCTGAAAGAGAAGAACGCGGTGATGGTCTCGCACTACTACGTGCACCCCGACCTGCAGGACCTGGCCGAGGAAACCGGCGGCCTGGTGAGTGATTCGCTGGAGATGGCCCGCTTTGGCCGCGACCATGCGGCGCAGACCCTGGTGGTGAGTGGCGTGCGCTTCATGGGCGAAACGGCCAAAATTCTGAGCCCGAAAAAAACGGTGCTCATGCCCGATCTGGACGCCACCTGCTCGCTGGACCTGGGCTGCCCCATCGACGAATTCAGCGCGTTCTGCGACCAGCATCCCGACCGCACCGTGGTGGTCTACGCCAACACCAGCGCGGCCGTGAAGGCGCGCGCGGACTGGCTGGTGACTTCCAGTTGCGCACTCGACATCGTGAGCGCGCTCAAGGCCGAAGGCCAGAAGATCCTGTGGGCCCCCGACCGCCACCTGGGCGCCTACATCCAGCGCGAAACCGGCGCGGACATGGTGTTCTGGAACGGCGCCTGCATCGTGCACGACGAGTTCAAGGCCGTCGAGCTGGAGCTGCTCAAGCAGGACCACCCCGCCGCCAAGGTGCTGGTGCACCCCGAGAGCCCCGCCGACGTGGTGGCCCTGGCCGACGCCGTGGGCTCCACCAGCGCCATCCTCAAGGCCGCGCGCGAGATGGACGCCACCGAGTTCATCGTGGCCACCGACAACGGCATGATGCACAAGCTGCGCACGCTCAACCCCGGCAAGACCTTTTACGAAGCGCCCACGGCGGGCAACAGCGCCACCTGCAAGAGCTGCGCGCACTGCCCCTGGATGGCGATGAACGGCCTGGCCGATGTGGCCCGCGTGCTGGAGACCGGGGCCAATGCCATCCAGGTGGACCCGGCGCTGATCCCGCGCGCGCGCCAGCCGATTGACCGCATGCTGGCGTTCACGGCAGCGCTCAGGAACGGGCAGCCCACCGCCGCGCTGGTGCCGCACCTGGGGGCAGCCTGAAGGTACTAGAGTGCATTTGCTCTTTAATTGATAGCTAACTATGTCCACTGGTCAGGCGCCAGAGGCCTTTTTTGTTTGTGATTTCCCGCATTGACTTCACCCAGCCGCTGGACCCCGGCGCGCCGCGCCTGCGCCACGCCTTTGGCGCGCCGCGCGAGGTGCTGGCCGCCCATGCGCTGCACGAGGTGCGTGGCGTGCTGGATGCCGTGTTTGCGGCGGCACAACAAGGCCGCTGGTGTGTGGGCTTCGTGCGCTACGAGGCAGCTGCCGCCTTTGATGCCGCGCTGCGGACCCACGCGGCTGACGGCCCGCTGGCCTGGTTTGCGGTGCATGACGCGCCCTTGCCTTGGCCCGAAGGGGCGGATGGCGGGGCAGGCGATCCCCCGGCGCAGGTGACGTGGACCGACAGCCCCGACCGTGCCACCTTCGACGCCGCGCTGGCGCAGATCCAGCAGGCGATTGCGGCGGGCGAGCTGTACCAGGTCAACCACACTGCCCCCCTGCACGGCACGCTGCAAGGCTCGGCCCCGGCCCTGTTTGCCGCGCTGCTGCGCGCCCAGCCCGGTGGGTATGCGGCGCACATCGACACGGGGGGCGAGCAGGTGCTGTCGGTGTCGCCCGAGCTGTTTTTCGATTGGCAGGACGCGCCGGAGGGCGGCCATATCCTGGCCCGCCCCATGAAAGGCACGGCCCCGCGTGGCGCCACGCCCGAAGAGGACGCGAAGCAGGCCGCGCACCTGCGCACGGCGCCCAAGGAGCGTGCCGAGAACGTGATGATCGTGGACCTGCTGCGCAACGATGTGTCGCGCATTGCGCAGCCCCACAGCGTGCGCGTGCCCGTGCTGTTTGCCACGCAGGCCCTGCCCACCGTGTGGCAGATGACCTCGGACGTGACCGCGCGCACGCGGCCCGGCACCACGCTCACGGACGTGTTTGCAGCGCTGTTCCCCTGCGGCTCCGTCACCGGGGCGCCCAAGGTGCGCGCCATGCAGATGATCCACGCGCTGGAAGGCGCGCCGCGCGGCGTGTACTGCGGCGCCGTGGGTGTGGTGCGCCCGGCTGGCCCGCCCGATGCGCAGGGCCAACATGCCGTGGCCGCGACCTTCAACGTGCCCATCCGCACCGTGGTGCTGCGCCCTGAAGGCGATACCGTTCGCGCCAGCTGTGGCATTGGCAGCGGCATCACTTCGGGGGCGCTGGCCGATGCCGAGTGGAGCGAGTGGCAGCACAAGCGCGCGTTTGTGGAGCGCGCGAGCCAGCCCTTTGACCTGCTCGAAACCCTGGCGTTGCAGGCGGGCGTTTTCCGGCACCGGGACGAGCACCTGGCGCGCCTGCAATCAGCGGCTGCACATTTCGGCGTGCCCTGGGATGCGGAGGCCGTGTTGCAATGCCTGCAGGCGCTGGCGGCAGACCATGCCGACGGCGCTTGGCGCGTGCGCCTGCTGCTGGACGCCACGGGCACGCCCCGGGCCGAGGCCTTTG
>JADMJR010000284.1 GCA_018780365.1 Acidovorax sp.
GCCAGCATCATGGGCGTGAACAGGCGCACGCCGTGGATCACACCCCACAGGTTCACGCCCAGCACCCATTCCCAGTCCTTGACCGAGTTCTCCCACACCAGGCCGCCCACGCCCACGCCCGCGTTGTTGAAGACCAGGTGCGGCGCGCCAAAGCGCTGCAGCACGTCGGCCGCCAGCTGTTCCATCTGCGCAGCGTTCGATACATCCACCTTGCGCGCCAGCACCTGCACGCCTGCTGCCTGCGCCTCGGCGGCTGCAGCGTCCAGCGCGTCCTGCTGCACATCGACCAGCACCAGGTTCATGCCCAGGCGGGCGCCGATGCGTGCGCATTCGAGGCCAAAGCCCGAGCCTGCGCCGGTGAGGACGGCGGTCTTGCCGGCAAAGTTGTCGATCATGGTTTTGTCTCCTTGAAGTAGTGTGTGGTGTTGTGGGGGGGGGGTCAGCGACAGGGCATGGGTCGATTCATCCGGACGGTCACCGAGTCATCCATCGCCCCACCGTCCGCCCTGAGCTTGTCGGAGGGTGCCCGCGAGGGTTGCCCTGGCTTCGACAGGCTCAGCCCGAACGGGTGTGGGGGTGAGGTGGCCGGGAAGGCTTGGACTGACAGCAAGCAACCCGCCAAGCCTTTCGCGCAGCGCCGCCGTCAGGCCTTCACAGCCCGCAGCACATACCCAATGCGCGGGAAATGCACATGCACCGTGCCCGCGCGCGGGTCGGTGCGGCGCAGGGTGTAGCGGGTGCGGGTGGCGGCGATCAACTCGCCCTCGGTGGGTTCGGTGCCAAAGCTTTCGGCGGCAATGGCCACCTGGCTGCCCAGCGGGATGCCGTGCTCGTCCTGGAACAGATCGTCCATCAGGGGCAACGGGTCCATGCCCGCAGCCACGGTGATGGCGTCCTGCGCGCTGAACTTTTCCATGCGGCCATGGCCCAGGGCAGCCATGCGGTCCATCCACTCCAGCACAGCGGGCGTGGCGGCAAAGATGTCGGCCATCACCGGCACACACTGGCGCGTGAACCACAGCGGGTGGTAGGCCGCAAAGTCGGCCAGGCAGGGCTCGGCGCCAAACAGAAAGTCGTGCTCTTCGGCCATGTGGGCAATGCGGCGCAGGTACGAGCGGTAGGCGGCCGTGGCATCGGCCGGGCGCAGGCGCTGCATGCCCGCGCTCATCTCGCGGCGGTCTTCGCCAAAGGCCTGCGCGGCGGCGGGCGGCAGGTTGGCAAACATGGCGGCTGCGCCCCTGGGCTGCAGGTTGTAGGCCATGGCCGCCCAGAACAGCGTGCTGTCGGCCCACTGCGCAAACACGCGCGACACGCCCTTGAGGTGCGGGGGGTAGAGCACCGGCTCGGGCTGTTCGTGCTCCAGCACGTCGCAGATCAGGGCCGAGTCGCAGTAGATGTCGGCGCCGATCTGCAGAAACGGCGTCTTGCGGTAGCCGCCCGTGAGCGCCACCACATCGGGCTTGGGCGCAATGCTGGGGATGATCACGGACTTCCAAGCCAGCTGTTTGTAGCCCAGCGCGAGCCGGATTTTTTCGGAGAACGGTGACGAGGGGTAGTGGTGCAGGATGAGGTGGGACATGGGCTTCTCCGCAAGGAATGTGGTGGTGGGTCAGGCCGGGAGCGCACGGGCCAGCAGCGCATCCAGATCGGCCCCGGCGCCCAGCGTGCCAAAACTGTAGCCCCAGTCTCCGCCCAGGCGCGAATCGCAGAACGCGCTGAACACGGCGCTGGGCGCGCTGCGGTAGAGCAGCGCGGCCTGCACGGCCAGGGCCACGTCCTGCGCCAGGCGGCGGGCCTCGGCCTCGGTGGTCATGGCGTCCACGCGCAGCGGCAGCGCGCTGGCCATGCGGTCGAGCGCGGGGTGGGCCCCGTGTGCGGGGGCCAGTTCGTCGGCCAGGGCGGCTGCCGTGTCGGCGCGGCGCACGGCGCGCAGCAGGTCGAGCGCCATGATGTTGCCCGCGCCTTCCCAGATGGAGTTGAGCGGCATCTCGCGGTAGATGCGGGCCATGGTGCCTTCACCGCCCTCCTCCACATAGCCGTTGCCGCCCAGGCATTCCATGGCCTCTTGCGCAAACGCGCTGCCGCGCTTGCACACCCAGAACTTGGCCACGGGTGTGAGCAAACGGGCCATCACGGCCTCGTGTTCGCTCTTGTCTTTGTGGTCAAACGCGTTGGCGAGCCGGATGGACAGCGCCGTAGCCGCTTCGCTTTCCAGCGCCAGGTCGGCCAGCACATTGCGCATGAGCGGCTGCTCGATGAGCTTCTTGCCAAACGCCGAACGCTGGCGCGTGTGGTGCAGCGCAATGCTCAGCGCCTGGCGCATGAGGCCGCTGGTGCCCAGGGCGCAGTCCAGGCGCGTCATGGTGCCCATCTCCAAAATCTGCGCCACGCCCCGCCCCTCGTCGCCCACGCGCCAGGCCATGGCGCCGATGAACTCAACCTCGGAGCTGGCGTTGGCGTGGTTGCCCAGCTTGTCTTTCAGGCGCTGTATGCGGATCGTGTTGAGCGATCCTTCAGCCCCATCGGGCAGCACACGCGGCAGGAAGAAGCAAGTCAGCCCGCCGGGCGCCTGCGCCAGGATCAGGAAGGCATCGCACATGGGTGCCGAGAAGAACCATTTGTGGCCGGTAATGCGGTAACGCGGGCCCCAGGCGTCGCTGCCATCGGGCACCGCCTGCGTGGTGTTGGCGCGCACGTCCGATCCGCCCTGCTTCTCGGTCATGCCCATGCCCA
>JADMJR010000008.1 GCA_018780365.1 Acidovorax sp.
CGCCGGTCATGGCCACGGCGTCGTTGTAGAGCACCTTGTAGGTGATGCTGGTGCCCGCCGCAATGCTCTGGCGGATGGCCAGCAGCCCGCTGTGAAAGTACGTGCCGTCGCCCAGGTTGGCGAACACGTGCTGGTCGGTGGTGAATGGTGCCTGGCCCACCCAGGTCACGCCCTCGCCGCCCATCTGCGTGAAGGTGGATGTCTTGCGGTCGGGCATCCAGTTGGCCATGTAGTGGCAGCCGATGCCGGCCACGGCGCGCGAGCCTTCGGGCACGCGGGTGCTGGTGTTGTGCGGGCAGCCGCTACAGAACCAGGGGGCGCGCTCGCCCGTGTCCACCTTCAGTTCGGCCATGCCGCGCTCGCTGGCCTCGATGACGGTGATGCGTGCATCCATGCGCGCGATGATGTCGCTGGGCACGCCCAGCTTCTTCAGACGCTTGGCAATCGCCTTGGCGATGATGGCGGGGGTCAGGTCGGCCTTGGCGCGCAGCAGCCAGTTCTGGCTCGGGTTGGGCATGCTCCATTCGCCGCCCGTGGCGTCGCCCTCGGGCTCGTCGAACTTGCCCAGCACGTTCGGGCGCACGTCGGCGCGCCAGTTGTACAACTCTTCTTTCAGCTGGTACTCGATGACCTGGCGCTTTTCCTCGACCACCAGGATCTCCTGCAGCCCTTGTGCAAAGTCACGCGTGATGGTCGCCTCAAGGGGCCACACTACGTTGACCTTGTGCACACGGATGCCCAGCTGGCGGCAGGTGTCGTCGTCCAGGCCCAGGTCCACCAGGGCCTGGCGCGTGTCGTTGTAGGCCTTGCCGCTGGCGATGATGCCGAAGCGGTCGTTCTTGCCTTCGATGACGTTGTAGTTGAGCTTGTTGGCGCGGATGTACGCCAGGGCCGCATACCACTTGTAGTCCATGAGGCGCGCCTCCTGCTCCAGCGGCGCATCGGGCCAGCGGATGTGCAGGCCGCCGGGCGGCATCACGAAGTCCTCGGGCATCACGATCTTCACGCGGTCCGGGTCGATGTTGATGCTGCTGGAGGACTCCACCACTTCCTGGATGGTCTTCATGCCCGACCACACGCCCGAAAAGCGGCTCATGGCAAAGGCATGCAGGCCCATGTCCAGAATTTCCTGCACGCTGCTGGGGAAAAACACCGGCGTGCCGCAGGCCTTGAAGATGTGGTCGCTCTGGTGCGCGGCCGTGCTGCTCTTGCTGATGTGGTCGTCGCCCGCGATGGCGATCACGCCGCCGTGCTGGGCGGTGCCCGCCATGTTGGCGTGCTTGAACACGTCCGAGCAGCGGTCCACACCGGGGCCCTTGCCGTACCAGATGCCGAAGACGCCGTCGAACTTCTTGCTTTGCGGGTACAGGTCGAGCTGCTGCGTGCCCCAGACGGCCGTGGCGCCGAGCTCCTCGTTCACCCCAGGCTGAAAGACGATGTTGTTGGCCGCCAGGTGCTTCTTGGCGGCCCACAGGGATTGGTCGTAGGTGCCCAGGGGCGAGCCCCGGTAGCCGCTGATGAAGCCGGCGGTGTTCAGGCCGGCAGCGGCATCGCGCTGGCGCTGCAGCATGGGCAGGCGGACCAGGGCCTGCACCCCGCTCATGAACGCCCGGCCGTGGTCCAGGGAATATTTGTCGTCGAGCGTGACGGTCTCTAGGGCCTTGCGGATGTGCTCGGGCAGTGGGGCATTCATGGCTATGTCTCCAATGGCTTTTTTGTGGGTCCGCGCCTTGTGGGCCGGTGAGGGGGCGGAGTCCATCCGCCCGTTTAGGGCAGCGACTCCAGTGTGGGAGAAGTGTATGTCTGTGCCGCTGATATGTCTTTGCGTTCTGTGCCGTGTTTAGGCTATTCTGGGAAAGGATCTTTCTCAATGCGACCATTTTGTGAACACTCTCGACAAATTCGACATCGCCATCCTCAACGAGCTGCAGATGGACGCCCGCTTGACGAACGCCGAACTCGCCCAGCGCGTGGGCCTGTCGGCCGCGCCCTGCTGGCGCCGCGTGCGGGCGCTGGAGGAGCAGGGCTTCATCAAGGGCTACCGTGCCGAGATCGACCGGCACAAGATTGGCCTCGGGGTGCTGGCCTTCGTGCGGCTGGACGCCGACCGCAGCACGGGCAACCTCACCCGCGCCATGGAGGAAGCCATCCGCCAGATTCCCGAGGTCGTGTCCTGCCACTACATCAGCGGCACCGGCACGTTCGAGCTGCAGGTGGTGGCGCGTGACCTGGACAGCTTTTCGCAGTTTGCGCGCGACGTGTTGCTCAATTTGCCCAACGTGAAGGACATGCACACCAGCTTTTCGCTGGGCGAGGTCAAGGCCAGCGGCGCATTGCCACTCACGCACCTGGCGAGGGCTCGGGCATGAGTGCTATTAAATAAATAGCTGTATGGGCATGATAGGCGGGCGCAAGGGGCCAATTTGGTACTGATTTTTGCCGTGCAAGCCATGCCCATGGCTGGCTCCGGGTCGCGTTGCAAGCCGCTGCGCCGTGTGGGAAGCCGTCGCACAATGTGAGGACATGCCTCCATTGCCGTCCCACGAAAGCACGCGCAGCGTTGCACCCACCGCCTCCCCTGCCGCCCCTGCGCCGAATCCCGGTGCCGAAACGCCGGCCGCACCGCCGCAGGATGCCGCCGCCGAGCGCGCGGCCCTGGCCCAGGGCACCGAGGAATCCGTGGCCGCGCAGCTTGACCAAAACGCGGCGCAGCTGAACCAGTCCGCATCGCTCTCGCCCCTGGCGCCCCTGTCGGTGCCCGTGTTCCGCATGCTGTGGCTGACCTGGGTGGCGGCCAACACCTGCATGTGGATGAACGACGTGGCGGCCGCCTGGCTCATGACCACGCTCACCACCTCGCCCATCCTCGTGGCGCTGGTGCAGTCGGCCTCCACCCTGCCTGTCTTTTTGCTGGGCCTGCCCAGCGGGGCCCTGGCCGACATCCTGGACCGGCGGCGCTACTTCATCGCCACGCAGTTCTGGGTGGCGGCCGTGGCGCTGGTGTTGTGCGTGTTTGTCATGGCGGGCGGCATGACGGCGCCGCTGCTGCTGGCGCTCACCTTTGCCAACGGCATTGGCCTGGCCATGCGCTGGCCGGTGTTCGCGGCCATCGTGCCCGAACTGGTCAGCCGCCCGCAGCTGCCCGCGGCGCTGGCCCTCAACGGCGTGGCGATGAACGCCTCACGCATCATCGGCCCGCTGCTGGCGGGCGCCATCATCGCCAGTGCGGGCAGCGCCTGGGTGTTTGTGCTCAACGCCGTGCTGTCGGTCATCTCGGGCCTGGTCATCATGCGCTGGAAGCGCACCCACGTGCCCAGCCCGCTGGGCCGCGAAAAGCTGCCCAGCGCCATGCGCGTGGGCCTGCAGTTCGTGCGGCAGTCGCCGCGCATGCGGGCCGTGCTGTGGCGCATCTCCATCTTCTTCTTGCACGCCACGGCCCTGCTGGCCCTGCTGCCGCTGCTGGCGCGGGGCCTGGAAGGCGGCGGTGCGGGCACCTTCACGCTGCTGCTCGCGTCGATGGGCGCGGGGGCCATCACGGCCGCGATGTTTTTGCCGCGCCTGCGCCAGGCCATGGCGCGCGATGTGCTGGTGATACGCGGCACGGCGCTGCAGGCCGCGGCCACGGGCGTGATGGCCGTGGCGCCCAATGTGTACGTGGCCGTGCCCGCGATGTTCGTGGCCGGCATGGCGTGGATCACCACGGCCAACTCGCTCTCCGTATCTGCACAGCTCGCACTGCCCAACTGGGTGCGCGCGCGTGGCATGTCGATCTACCAGATGGCCATCATGGGCTCCACCGCGCTGGGCGCGGCCGTGTGGGGCCAGGTGGCCACGGTCAGCGATGTGCATGTGAGCCTGGGGATCGCCGCCGCCACCGGCGTGGTGGCCATGCTGCTGGTGCAGCGCCTGGTGGCCGACCGCAGCATGGAGGAGGACCTGAGCCCCTCGCGCGCCTTCAAGGCGCCCGTGGCCGACACCCCGCCCGGGACGGGGCACCTGGTGGTCACGATCGAGTATTTCATCGACCCCGCCCGCGCCGCCGAATTCCGCGCCGTGATGCAGGAAAGCCGCCGCAGCCGCCTGCGCCAGGGCGCCTTGGGCTGGCAGCTGCTGCACGACATCAGCCAACCGGCGCGGTATGTAGAGCGGATCGAGGACGAGTCGTGGACGGAGCACCTGCGGCGCTTCGACCGGGTGACGGCGTCGGACGTGGCGCTGCGGGACCGCAAGCTGGCCTTCCACGTGGGGGATGCGCCGCCGAGGGTGACGCGGTGGGCGGTGGAGTAGGTGCCACGGTGGTGCGCCGCTTCCCCGGCGTTGGCGGCGGCTTCGCCTACCATGGCGGCCTCCTTCGCCTGAAAGCGCGCCAGTGACTGGCCCGTTCCCCCTCATGCCGAGTTTTTTGCGTTCCGCCCTTCTGGCCTTTGCCGCCGTCGCCCCCTGCACCCACGCCGCCGCCCCCGACCCCGCCCTGCTGGGGTGCTGGCGCGCTGCAAAAATTGTTCTCTACACCCAGGACGGTGCACAGGCCGAAGACAGCTCCGGGCGCTGCAGCCTTCAGTTCAAGGAGGATCAGCTCGAATCCACGTGCAGAACCACCAGCGGATCGGCCACCACCACCTACCGCTATGAGGTGGTGCGCCCCCAGGTCTATGCAGCCACCATGGCGGGCAGCACCTTTCGCACGGAGATGGTGGGCTCTACGCGCGAATACGAGTACCGCATCGAAGGCGATCAGCTGCGCACCGTGACCGTGCCCCCGGCCCTGGCGTTCGCGGCAGCGGCTGTGCCCCAGCGGGTGGAAACCGATGCGGCGAGGGTGCCGTGCCCGTGAACGTGGCGGCCAGCCGCTGGGCGCCCGTGCGCGGGGCTGGTGAGAGAGTTTGCTCTTGATTTAATAGCTGCCAACGCATGTCCAGCAGGCGCTGGCAGCCCAAATGATTCAAAAAATCACCGAGGCCACAACGCCCACAGCCGCAGGTTCTGCTTGAGCCGCCCGGCAATGTCGCCCGCCTCGGGCCCCCAGCCCGTGAAGTAGTCGGCCCGCACCGCGCCCAGGATGGCGCTGCCCGTGTCCTGCGCCAGCACCAGGCGGCTGAGCTGCACCTGCGGGCCGGTGGAGGCCAGCCACACGGGGGTGCCGTAGGGGATGCTCTGGCGGTCCACCGCGATGGAGCGGCCGGGTGTGAGCGGCACGCCCTGCGCGCCCTTGGGGCCAAAACCCGCGTCCAGGCCCACCAGGGGTTCTTCCCGGAAAAACACGTAGCGCGGGTTGGTCCACATCAGCTCGTTGGTGCGCTGGGGGTTGGCGGCCAGCCAGGCGCGGATGCCGGGCCAGGTGGCGTCGCGGGTGTAGCCCTGGTCGAGCAGCCAGCGGCCGATGCTCTGGTAGGGCTGGTCGTTGGTGCCTGCATAGGCCACGCGCACGGTGCTGATGCTGCCATCGGCCTCGGTGATACGCAGGCGGCCCGAGCCCTGGATGTGCAGCACCATGGATTCGACCGGGTCGCGCAGCCAGGCAATGGCGCGGCCGGCGAGCGCGGCCTGGGCCTCGGGGTGGGTCTCGATCTGCTGGCGGGTGTACCAGGGCTTGCGTGTTCCCAGCCCCGCCGGGGTCCGGTAGATGGGCACGGTGTAGCCGTTGCCGGGCTGGCGGGCCCCGTCCATCATGGGTTCATAGTAGGCGGTGAGCAGGCCCTCGGCATTGCCGTCCGTGGCCTCGACGCGGTAGGGCTGCAGGCGGGCGATGAGCCAGGCGCGCTGCTCGTCGGCGGTGGCGATGCTCAGCTGGCGCACGTCGCCGCACAGCGCGGTGAAGGGCGGCGCGGGCCGCTCGCAGCTTTTGATCCAGGCGTTCCAGGCCTCGTGCAGTGCGTCGTCGCCAAAACCCGGCAGCTCGGCCCAGCGCACCGGCACCCAGCGGCTTTTGGGCTGCGACAGCGGTGGCGGCAGCGGGCCGGTGTCACCCGGCAGCACCACCGTGCTGGCGGGCGGCGGGGGCGGGATGGCCCCGGGGCGGGAGGGGATTGGGGCGGGCGGCGTGGAGCAGGCGGCCAGCGTTCCTACAATCAGCGCCGTCGATACAAGGCGCAGGAGTGTCAATGTCATGGGGCTGATTTTGCTTGAAGCGCTGCTGGCGCTGGTGCTGCTGGTGGCCATCGTGTGGTGGACCATGTTCTCGGGCCGCAACAAGGGTGAGCTGCCGAGCGATGACGCCGATCAGCCACCTCGATAGCTATTAATTCGATAGCAATAAAGCGCCGCCAGATCCGCGCAGGCGGCCAAAAATTACCATGAAAATCAATAAAAAGCCACGGAGAGCGGGCCAAAAAGTCACCCCTGGCCCCGCAGCAGGTTGGCCAGCTCTACCGCCGACTTGACCTGCATCTTGTCGAACACGCGCGAGCGGTGCACTTCCACCGTGCGCACGCTGATGTCCAGCTGGTCGGCGATCAGCTTGTTGGGCAGGCCCGCCACCACCAGGTCCATCACGTCACGCTCGCGGTCGGTCAGGTCACGCAGCCGCACCTGCAGGTCGCGGCGCTCGCGCAGCTGCGACAGGCGGTCGGTGGACTGGGCCAGCGCCTGTTCGATGCGGTCCACCAGGGCGTTGTCGGAGAAGGGCTTTTCGCAGAAGTCGAACGCGCCGCGCTTGACGGTGTCCACGGCCGTGGGCACATCGGCATGGCCGGTGAGAAAAATCACCGGCATGGTGGCCAGGTCGCCCCGCGCGGCCAGCAGGTCGAACAGGGCCAGCCCGCTCATGCCGGGCATGCGCACATCCAGCAGCAGGCAGCAGGGCTGGCGCTGGGCCGGGCGGCTTTTCAGCATGGCGTCAAAGGCTTCGGCGCTGTCAAAGGATTCGCTGGGCAGCCTGCGCGAGCGCAGCAGCCACGCCAGGGCTTCGCGCACGCTGGCATCGTCGTCCACGATGTAGACGGTGGCGTTGGTGATGGGCTCCATAGGTCAGTTCATACCAGTCTGCATTCAAAAATATAAATCCGTTCACGCTGAGCTTGTCGAAGCGCGGCGCGAGGCTTCGACAAGCTCAGCCCGAACGGCTCTGACGGATCGAACGCGAATCCGCATCAGTAGCCCATTGCATTGTCTGCCACGCGACGCAGTCGCTCAGGGGGTTGTCGCTGGTAACGTGAAGGTGAACACCGTACCACGCGGTTCATTTGGCGCGAACCCGAGGAAACCGCCGTGCTGCTCGATCACCGTGCGGCACATGCTCAGGCCCAGGCCCATGCCTTCGGGACGGGTGGTGAAGAAGGGGGTGAAGAGCCTGGCGGCCACGTCGGGCGGGATGCCGGTGCCCTGGTCGGTCACGACGAACTCGATCCAGCCACTGTGCTGGTTGGAGGCCGCACGCCGCGCCCGGATGTCGAGCACGCGGCTGCGCACCGAGGGGTCGTCCATGGCCTGCATGGCGTTGCGCGCCAGGTTCAGCAGCACTTGCTCGACCATGGTGCGGTCGCACAGGGTGGGGGGCAGGCCGGGCTCCACGCTGGTGTGTACGCGCACGCCCAGCTTGCGCGCCTGCAGGCTCACCAGCGGCAGGATGGCGTCGAGCAGCTGCTGTGCAGAGACCGCCTCACGGGCCTGGTCGCGGCGGCGCACGAAGTCGTGCACGCTTTTGATCACGCGGCCCGCGCGTTCGGCCTGGCGGGCGATCTGGCGCATGGCCATGCGCACGTCATCGAGCGCGTCGGGCGCCGGGGTGGTGCCGGGGAGCGCCGGGGCAGGGGCCGGTGTGGCGTGTTGCTCCAGCAGGTTCAGCGAGCCGTTGGCGTAGCTTGAAATGGCGGCCAGCGGCTGGTTCAGTTCGTGGCTGAGCAGCGAGGCCATCTCGCCCACCGTGGCCAGCCGGGCGGTGGCCTGCAGGCGCTCCTGCGAGGCGCGCGAGAGTTCTTCGACACGGCGCTGTTCACTGATGTCCAGGAAGGCGCTCATCCAGCCGGTGTGTTGCCCCTGGGCGTTGATCAGTGGGGCTTCGATGATCAGCACCGGAAACCGCGTGCCGTCCTTGCGCATGAACTCGGACTCGAAGCCCTCGCGGGGTGGCATGTAGCCCGCAAAGCGGATGGCCTGGCGCTGCTGGTACTCCTCCACGCGCTCGGGCGGCCAGTAGGGGGCGGACACGCTGATGCCCAGCAGCTCGGGGGGCGTGAAGCCCACCATTTCGCAGAACGCCGGGTTGACGTAGGTGATGCGCCCTTCCAGGTCGCGGGCGCGCAGGCCGGTGACCAGCGAGTCCTCCATGGCCTTGCGAAACGCCAGTGCGTCGGCCAGGTCGCGCTCGGCGCGCAGGCGGCGGCGGTTGTCGCGCACCAGCACCACCATCACCGTCACCAGCGCAATCGACATGGCCGTGACCAGCGCCGTGAGCACGTTGGGGAACAGGCTGGGTGCGGTGTGCCAGCCGTCCATGCGCAGCACCAGGGTGCCGCCCGGCAGGTCCAGCAGGTGTGTGGCCGTGAACATGCGCGAGCCCCGGCGGGCCGCGCCCATCACGGCCAGGCGGGTGCCGTCGGGTTCGGTGAACGAGGCCTCCTGGCTGCGCGTGAGGTTGTGCGCCACCAGGTTGATGAGGATGTCCTGCAGCGCGTAGGTGGCCACCAGAAAACCCGTGGTGCGCCCGCCAGCGGTCAGGGGCACACACAGCTCCATCATCTCCGAGCCCAGGCCGTCGCCGTGGGGCTGGAAGTAGCTGCTGGAGTACGCTGGGCTGCCCAGGCGCCGGGCGTTGGTGCAGGCGATGGTGAGCTCGGACTGGCTGCTGTCGCGCAGCCGCACATCCCAGGCCACGGGGCGGTAGGGCGACTGCACATGGGTGCGCATCCGCAGGTTGGAATCCCGCCATTCAATGCGGACGATTTCGCGGCGGTTGCGCAGCAGCTCGGACGCCTCGACCTCCCAGGCCAGCTGGCCCGGGAGGTCGGCGGGCAGCGCCTGCAGGCTCTGCAGATTGCGCGTGAGTGCGGTGCGGATGTCGGACACCGCATCGGCCGTGTCGCGCTCCAGGCGTGTCTGTACCTGGCTGGCCTCGTAGCGCCCCGCCAGCCACACCATGGTGGCCAGCATCGACACCACCAGCAGCACCAGCGCCGTCCAGAGCGACCAGCGCCGCCAGGCGCCGCGCCAGCGCTGCAGCAGGGTGCGTTGTGGTTTGGGGTGGTTCACGGGGAGGTCACAGCACGCGGTGCGCCAGGGCGGGGAGCTGGGTGCGCACCGTGCGCAGCCGCTGGGCGTCCAGCACGCCGGTCACGGTGCCCGGCCCCTGGTCCTGCTGCGCCAGCACGGTGCCCCAGGGGTCCACCAGCATGCTGCGGCCCCAGGTGTGGCGCCCGTTCTCGTGCACGCCCCCCTGGGCGGGGGCCAGCACATAGGCCAGGTTTTCGATGGCACGGGCGCGCAGCAGCACCTCCCAGTGCGCCTGCCCCGTGGTGTGCGTGAAGGCGCTGGGCACCAGCAGCAGGTCGGCGCCCGCGCGGGCATGGGCCCGGTACAGCTCAGGAAAGCGCAGGTCGTAGCACACCGACAGCCCCACGCGCCAGTGCTGGCCATCGCGTGCGTGCAGGTCGAATTGCACGGGGGTGTTGCCGGCTTCGATGACACGGCCCTCGTCGTACAGCTCGCGCCCGTTGTCGAAGTGGAACAGGTGGATCTTGTCGTAGCGCGCCACGCAGGCGCCGGTGGGGCTGAAGACCAGCGTGGTGTTGCGCACGCGGTCTGGTGCAGCGGTCTGCAGGGGCAGGGTGCCGCCCACGATCCACATCTGCAGCGCGCGCGCAGTCTCGGCCAGAAAACGCTGGATGACGCCGTCGCCCTCGGCCTCGCGCAGCGCGAGCTTGTCGGTGTCCTTGTGGCCCATCAGGCCGAAGTATTCGGGCAACACGGCCAGCTCGGCACCGCTCTCGGCGGCCTGCTCCAGCAGGGTGCGGGCGGCGTGCAGGTTGTCGTCGCGCTGGGTGCCAGACACCATCTGGATGGCGGCAACTTTCATGAGGGCTCTCCGGCTTTGGGGGGGCTGCTGCGGGGCGCGGCGTTGGTGGCGGGGCTGGCCTCGCGGCCACGGCGCGCCACACGCACCACGCGGGGGTCGTTCCAGGTGCCATCCACACGGAACTCCTGCGTGGCGGCCTCAATGAGCGGGCCGCGCAGGAACACCTGGGCCAGGAAGCTGCCCAGGCCAATCACGGGGTTGATGGCCGTGGCCACCAGCGAGGCCGTCATGGCATTGATCTCGGGCACCACCACCACGCGCAGGTCCTGAGTTTCATGGTCGATGTCGGCATGGCCCTCCATCAGCACGGCGGCGTTCACGCCCTTCATCTGCAGGTTGTTGGTGGTGGCCACACCCTGCTCGATGCGCACGTCGCCGCGCACGAAGTCGAACGCAAAGCCTTCGCTGAACACGTCGCGGAAGTCGAGCGTGAGCCGGCGCGGCAGCGATTGCAGGCTCAGCACGCCGAGCAGCTTGGCCAGGCCTGGGTCGGCTTTCAGGAACTGGCCGGACTCGATGTTGAGGTTGATCTGCCCGGCCATGCTGCGGTAATCGGGGCTGAAGGGCGCGCCGATCCAGGCCACCTGCCCTTCCATGCGGCCCTTGCCGCGCCGCACCACGTTGGCCATGCCCATGCGGGTCAGCAGGTCGCCCGAGTCGCGGATGTCGAGCTTGAAGCTCAGCACCGTGCGCCGTTCGGCCGCACGCGGGCCGGCCCCTGCGGCATTGAGCACGGCCCAGTTGCCATTGGCCGTGAAGCTCGCCTCGGGGGCGGTGATGTTGAACTTGGAGAGGCGCCACTCGCGCTGGGCGCCCTCGCCGCCCCGGTTCTGGGCCTCCATCTCCACGCGCCCCAGGCGCTTGCCCCGCAGCTCGAATTCGTCCACCACGATGTCGAGCGCTGGCAGGGCGCCGGGTTGTTCGTTGAGCAGTTCTTCCACCTGGGCGGCATCGCTTTGGGGCATGTTCACGCGCGAGAGGCGGGCAAACACGCGGCCATTGGCAGCGTCGGGCGAGCCGGGTGGGCGGTATTCGAGGTAGCCGTTGAGTTCGGTGGCGTCGAGGTTGGCGCGCCAGGTGGTGCCGTCGCGCAGGGCGCCCGCCACCACGTTGTGCAGGGTGCGGCCCTGCAGTGTCAGCTCGCGCGCACGCAATGCCAGGGTGGTGGGCAGGTAGTCCTGCGCCATGGCGGGCCCGGCAGGGGGGGCTGCGGGGCTGGCCGTGCGGGTGGGGGGCTCTGCGCCGGTGGCTTGTGTCAACACGTCTTCCCAGGCATCCACATCCACCTTGCCCTGGCTGATGTTGGCGGCCACGCCCTGCGCCGGCAGCGGGGCGGATTCGCCGTTGCTCAGCCCCAGTCCAATGGCGCCGCGCAGCACGCGGGGCTGGGGGCCGCCCAGGTCGCGCAGGTAGGTGGCCGAGCCCAGGGCGCCCAGGTCCAGCGTGATCTGGTCGCGCAGCGGTGGCGCGTTGTTGCCGTTGCCATTGCTGTTGTTGCTGCTGCCATTGGCGGCCAGGCCGGTGAGGGATTCGCGCGCCACCTGGGTCTCAAAGCGCAGCGGCAGGCTGCTGTCGGCGGGTTTGCCCAGCGGGGGCGGCAGTGCCAGCGCCAGGCCTTGCAGCGTGGTGTTCACCTGCAGCTCGGGCACGCCCCGGCGGAACGCCAGGGCCAGGGTGTAGGGCGTGCTGCCGGTGGCGCGGCGCGCCAGCTGCGACAGCATGCCCAGCTGGGGCGTCTGCTGCAGGCCCTCGGCGGTGGCGGTGCCCTGGGCGCGCACCTGCACGGCCGATTCGGTGGCCGGCGCGTTGGGGGCCAGCGCCCGCATGCCGCCTTCGAGCCGCACATTGCCGCCCAGCGCCTGGGCCTGCACGTTGGACAGCGCAAACCCGGTTTCGCTGAACTGCACGGCGCCCCGCACCCGGCTCAGCGCGGGCGTGTCGGGGGTGATGCGCAGCTCGTTGCCCGCCAGCGTGACGCTGCCCTGCACCTTGGATTTGTGGATGTCGCTGATCGGCAGGCTCAGGCGCAGCTGGAAGTCGGCATTGCCGGTGCCGCTGGCCTGGTCGAGCGCGTTGCCGGTCATGCCCCCCAGGGGCGAGGTGGTCATGAGCGTGAGCAGCTCGGCCAGGGGGCCGCGTGCGTCGGCGTTCACGGCCACCACGGTGTGTTCCAGGTCGGGGATCTTGGCGTCCACCTTGGACAGCCGCAGGCCTTTGCTGCCTGCAAAGCCGCCACTGGCACCGCGCACCAGCATGGACGAGCGCTCGAAGATCAGCTCGCCGCCCAGATCGGTCAGCGCTGGCCAGGGCAAGGTGCCTGTGGGCTGCAGGGTGGGTGGCACATAGGCATAGGTCACGCCTTTGACGCGTGCTGCGATGCGGAATTCGCCCAGCCTGGGGTCATTGAAGGGCAGGTCGTGCAGGTCGCCCTTGACGCGGAACTGCACCTGGCTGGCGCTGCCCGCCACCACGGCATCGCGCACATAGTGGCGCGACTCGGCGGGGATGGACAGGGGCAGGTAGCGGTGCACGCGCGTGCCATCGGCACGGTTGAGCGTGCCGGTGAGGTCCAGCACCCCCGGAAAACGCGACTTGTGGGGCGCCTTGCTGGCATCGCTGGTGTGCCAGGTGGCGCGGGCTTCGCCCTGCGCGTCGGCGTTGGCAAACTGCACATCGTTGGCCTGCACGGCAATGTGGCTGCCTTCGATCTGCCAGCGCACATCGGCGCTGAGCCGGTCCAGCGGCAACACCGGGTCTTCAAACACGCCCGGCAGTACCAGCGCCCCCGACGCCATCGTCAGGGCGGCCTTGCCACCGGCCTGGGTCATGTCGATGTCCACCGTGGCACCGCGCAGGCCCAGGTGGGCGGGGGCGGTATCGGTGGCGGCTCCGGCCAGCGCCAGGCCCCGGATGCGGCCTTTGACCTGGTACTGCTGCAGGCTCTCCAGCGGGCCTTTCCAGGTGGCCTGGATGTCGTCGACCAGCCCCTCTGGGGTGTAGGTGCGCACGGCATCGTGGGCCGTGGCCCCGAGCGGCAGGCGGCTGGCGATCTGTGCCAGCGCGGCCAGGTCCAGGCGGTCGGCGCGGAACTCTCCCTGCTCGGGGGCCTTGCCAGTGGCCGCCGTGTGGATAAGCCGCAGGTTGCCGCCCGGCCAGGTCAGGCCGTCATCGGTCTTGAACTGCAGGCCCTGGGTGGAGAACTCGAACCCGCCGTTCAGCCGCCGTCCGCCCAGGCGCCCCTGGATGGAAGGAAGCACCAGCGCCTGCAGTTCAGGGCCGAGGGTGGTGTTCACATCGGCCAGCGCGAGGTCGGCCGTGCCGCCCACGACCTGCCCGCTGCGCACATCGGCCCAGGCACGCAACGCGCCACGGCCCTGCGCCACCGCGACGCCGACATCGGCATGGTGGCGCAGGCGCGAGACATCCACGCGCGCGAAATCGGCAAACACCTGGCCGTTCCAGTGTTTCCAGTTGCCGTCGCCAGCGCGCAGCAGCGGCGCGCGGAACAGGCCCACCACGGTGAAGCGGTCGCCCCAGGCCTGTGGCGGGGTGGCGTCCAGGCGCATGTGGTGGTGCCAGTTGCCGTTGCGTAGCACCAGGTTTACCTTCTCCAGTGCCAGCTCGGGGGCGCCGCGCTGCTCGTCGGTCCAGCGCACGGTGCCCCCCTGGATGAACACCTCGCCCTGCGAGAAAAGCCAGTCGGCCGCATCGTTGTTGTCGCCCTGGTTGTGGGCGAACTCGAGTCCCGCAACATAGATGCGGCCATCGGTGGCGCGGCGCACTTCCAGCTCCGGTCCTTCTACGTAGAGCTGCTCAAATCCACCATTGAGCAGTGAGCGCGGGGACAGGGCGACCACCACCCGGGGCAGCTGCAGCGCCGGCCGGCCCGAGGCATCCAGCAGCGCGACATCCGACAGCTCGATCGAGGGGACCAGCCCCTCGGTACGGGCTGCAATGGCGCCAATCCTGACGGGAACCCCCAGAGCCCGTGCGGCATGCGCCTCCAGCTGTGGGCGGAACTCCCCGATTCGCGGCACAATCCAGCCATGAAGAGCACCCCACGCGATGGTCAGCAGCAGCCAGAAGGCGAGCAGCAAACCCAGCGACCACCGCGCAAAACCTGCCACTATTTTCAGCAGGCGTGAGGGGTGCGTGGTGGGATCGATCATGGTGGGATTGAATGTGGCAGGAATTATGACCCGCAGGCCTCGCACGGGTTCACTACAAACCAGTGTTCTTATGGATGCAGCATCTGACTGCGGCCACCATGTCCGAACCCCACTCTGACCCCCGCTGCAACCAGCCCTTTCCCGAGGGGCCGTTGGCCGAGCACTCGCGCTTCTTCCAGCGCCTGCACCGCCGATATGCGAACGACCTGGCCCTGTTGCCGCCTGGCACCCCGGTGCTGGCGACCCTGGAGCGGGCCTACGACGCGCTGTGCGCCCGGGGCTGCGACACCGGCACCGCCCTGCGGATGCTGCGCCAGCTGGTCATGGAACGGCTCATCCGGCTCGATTGCGAGGCGCAGGCCCCACTGGCCGACATCACCCGCGCCGTGACCGAACTGGCCGAACTGGCCCTGGACCGTGCCTGCGCCCAAGCGCGCCGCGAGCTGGACGAGCGCCACGGCGCACCCTGCGGACCACAGGGGCAGGCCGTACAGCTCTGGATCATCGGCATGGGCAAGCTCGGCGCCCGCGAGCTGAATGTGTCCAGCGACATCGACCTGATCTACGTGTACGAACACGACGGTGAAACGGCGGGCATGGAGGGCGGCCGGGGCCGTATCTCCAACCACGAATATTTTGCGCGTGCCGTCAAGGCCATCTACAGCCTGGTGGGTGACACCACCGAACACGGTTTTGTGTTCCGCGTGGACCTGGCGCTGCGGCCCAATGGCAACTCGGGCCCGGCCTCGGTGTCGCTGGCGGCGCTGGAGGAATACCTGCAGATCCAGGGCCGCGAGTGGGAGCGTTTTGCCTGGCTCAAAAGCCGGGTGGTGGCGCCGCGCGACAGCATCGGCAGCCCCGAGGTGCAGGCGCTGCGGGGTGTGGTACTGCCTTTTGTGTTCCGCCGCTATCTGGACTACAGCGTGTTCGACGCACTGCGCTCCCTGCACAGCCAGATCCGCGACCACGCTGCCAAGCGCAGCGCGGGCCACCCGGAGCGCGCCAACGACGTGAAGCTCTCGCGCGGCGGCATCCGCGAGATCGAATTCACCGTGCAACTGCTGCAGGTGGTGCGCGGCGGGCAGTTCCCCGAGCTGCGCCGCCGCCCCACGCTCGACGCCCTGCAGCGGCTTGCCCATGCAGGCCTCATGCCGCAGGCGACGGCCGACGCGCTGGCACAGGCCTATGTGTTCCTGCGCCGGGTCGAGCACCGCATCCAGTACCTGGACGACCAGCAGACCCATGTGCTGCCCACCCGCGACGACGACCTGGCCTGGATCGCCCAGACCCTGGGCTTCAAGGACTGCTGCGCGTTTTTGCACGAGCTGGACGCCCACCGCGAGCTGGTGGCGCAGGAGTTCGACACCCTGCTGGGCGGTGCGGGCAAAAAACAGTGCAACGGCGGCGGCTGTGGCGGGCCCCGCGCCGCTGCGCCCCCACCGCCCGAGCTGGAGGCCCTGCTGGAGCAACTGCCCCCCGGTTTCCGCGAGCGCGTGGCCGAATGGCGCAGCCACCCGCGTGTGGAGGGCCTGCGCGACGAGGCGCGGGCCCGCCTGTTCCGCCTGGTGCAGCGCACCGCGCAGTGGCTCAAGGAAGGGCGTGTGACCGAAGAAGCTGCCGTGCGCCTGGCCAACTGGCTCGAACCCCTGCTGCGCCGCGAAAGCTACCTGGCGCTGCTGCTGGAGCGCCCCTCGGTGCATGAGCAACTCCTGCACCTGCTGGGCGCCGCCAAGTGGCCCGCGCGCTACCTGCTGCAGCACCCCGGCGTGATCGACGAGCTGGTGGGTGACCACCTGCTGTCCGAACGTTTTGTGGTGGCCGACTTCGAGCGCGAGCTGGCCATGCGCCTGGCCTCGCTGCGGTCCACCGGCGAAGACGACGACGAAACCCTGCTCAACCTGCTGCGCCGCGCGCAGCACGCCGAAACCTTCCGCACCCTGGCGCGCGATGTGGAACGCCGCATCACCGTCGAGCAGGTGGCCGACGACCTCAGCGCCCTGGCCGACAGCGTGCTGCGCATCACCAGCCAGTGGTGCTGGAGCCGCCTCAAGAACCGCCACCGCGACGAACCCCAGTTCGCGATCATTGGCTACGGCAAACTGGGCGGCAAGGAGCTGGGCTATGGCAGCGACCTCGACATCGTGTTTGTGTTTGACGACGATGACGAGCGTGCGCCCGAGGTCTATGCGGCCTTTGTGCGCAAGCTCATCAACTGGCTCACGGTGAAGACGGGCGAGGGCGACCTGTACGAGATCGACACCGCCCTGCGGCCCAATGGCAATTCGGGCCTGCTGGTGACCAGCTTTGAGGCCTATGCCAACTACCAGCAGCAGCGCGGCAGCAACACCGCCTGGACCTGGGAGCACCAGGCCATGACACGCGCGCGCTTCGTGATGGGCAGCGCCGCCCTGCAGGTGCGCTTTGATGCGGTGCGCGAAGCCGTGATCACCTCCACCCGCGACCCGCTGGCCTTGCAGGGCGAGATCGTGACCATGCGCGAGCGCGTGCGCTCGGCCCACCCCACGCCCGCCGGCCGCTTCGACGTGAAGCACAGCGTGGGTGGCATGGTGGACGCCGAATTCGCCGTGCAGTACCTGGTGCTGTCGCAGTCGGCGGCCCACCCGGAGCTGCGCGGCAACGTGGGCAACATCGCGCTGCTGCAGCGTGCCGAGCAGGTGGGGTTGTTGC
The DNA here is from genome assembly GCA_018780365.1 of Acidovorax sp. Taxonomy (GTDB): domain Bacteria; phylum Pseudomonadota; class Gammaproteobacteria; order Burkholderiales; family Burkholderiaceae_C; genus Acidovorax. The sequence goes on from JADMJR010000008.1 coordinate 16,867, forward strand.
CCGCCGGCGTGGGCCAGGCGGCGGCCGATGCCTACCGGGAGCTGCGCCGCGTGCAGCACGTGGCGCGCCTGGATGAGGCGCCCATCCATGTCACACCGCCTGCCTTGCAGGCAGAGCGTGATGCCGTGCTGGCGCTGTGGCGTGCCGTGTTTGGTGTGGGCGTGCAGGCATAACGCCCCCTGGGTGCGGGCTGGCGCACCACTGCGCGGTGGTGACAAATGGTTGCACTTTGGTGTGACGGCATTTTCTGAAAAATTCATTAATTCAAACAACTGTTTGAATTCTGGTGGTCTAATCCGGGACCATGAGTTTTGGCGCCCATTTCATCCCCGCAGCCCAGCGCACCGCCCGCAGTGATGGCGAAGACACGCGCGCCCGCCTGTTGCAGGCCGCGCTGCAGTTGTTCTCTGAAAAGGGCTTTGCCCAGACCTCGGTGCGTGCCATTGCCGAGGCGGCCGGGACCAATGTTGCGGCCATCGCCTACCACTTTGGCGACAAGGCCCAGCTGTACACGGCCACGTTTTATGAGCCCTTTGGCAGCAGCAGCGATCTGATTCCGGTGTTTGCCGATCCGGCCCTGGACCTGCAGGGCGCGCTGCACAACTACTTCGCCGGTTTTCTGGAGCCACTCAAACATGACGACCTCGTGACCCAGTCGCTGCGCCTGCACGTGCGCGAGCTGCTGGACCCGACCCATGTGTGGCCCGAGCTCATTGAGCGCGAGTGCCGGGCGCCCCATCTGGCGCTGGTCCAGGTGCTGTGCCGCCACATGGGCGTGGCCGAGGCGGACGATGACATGCACCGCCTCGCCTTCTCCCTGGCCGGGCTGGTCATGCAGATGTGGACCCAGCGCGACCCGCTGCAGGCCATTGCACCGCAGCTGGCGGGGTCGGGGGCTGTGGATGCGTGGGTGGACCGGCTGACCGGATACGCCCTGAGCATGGTGCAGGGTGAGAACGCCCGGCGGCAGGCCGCACAACAGCCTGCGCGCCGCACTACTTCACGGAATTCGAGGACTTCACACAAGAAGGAATCCAACGCATGACTTTGAGCAAGACCCGATTCTTCTGGGCCACCTGCCTGCCTCTGGCCCTGGGCGCCTGTGCCGTCACGGCGCCCCCTGCGCAGGTGCCCGCGCCGCCGCCCGTAGCGTGGCAGGCACCCTTGCCGCACCAGGGCTCGCTGGGCGACATGGCCCGGTGGTGGACGCAGCTGGGCGACCCGCTGCTCGTCGAACTCATCGATGCTGCGCAAGCCATCAGCCCCGGTGTGGCGCAGGCCCAGTCCCGCATTGCGCAGGCCCGTGCCACGCAGGTGGGCAGTCGCGCCGCGCTGCTGCCGTCGCTCGATGCGCAGGCCAGCGCCAGCCGGGGTTTCAACGAACAGCTCGCGGGCATTGCCACCACGGCGCAGGCCGGGCTGCAAGCGAGCTGGGAGATCGACCTCTTCGGCGCCCACCGGGCCACCAAGACGGCGGCCGACCAGCGCCTGGCGGGCGCCCAGGCGCTGTGGCACGAGGCGCGCGTGAGCGTGGCCGCCGAGGTGGCGCAGCAGACCAGCAGCCTGCGCACCTGCCTGGAGCAGCTGCGCGTGGCCGAGCGCGATGCGCAGTCGCGCGGCGAAACCTCGCGGCTGTCCGACCTCAGCGAACGTGCCGGTTTCACGGCGCCCGCTACCGCCGCCCTGGCCCGTGCCAGTGCCGCTGAAGCGCAGGCGCGCGCATCGCAGCAGCGCATGCAATGCGATGTCGAAGTCAAGACCATGGTGGCGCTGACCGGGTGGGAAGAGCCCGCGTTGCGCGCGCGCCTGGCCACACCGGCATCCGCCGCGCCCGACACCCTGTTCACCATCGCCGCCCTGCCCGCCCAGGTGCTGGCGCAGCGCCCCGATGTGTACAACGCCGAGCGCGAAGTCGCCGCTGCCAGCGCCGAAGTGGGCAGTGCACAGGCCCAGCGTTACCCGCGCCTGTCGCTCAGCGGCTCGGTGGGCGCAGCCTGGGTGCGCAGCGGTGGCGTGACGACCGACCTGAACACCTGGACCATCGGCCCGCTGGCGCTGAGCGTGCCGCTGTTCGACGGCGGCCGGCGTGGCGCGCAGGTGGATGCGGCGCAGGCACGCTATGACGAAGCCGCTGTGCTTTACCGCGCCAAGGTGCGCCAGGCTGTGAGCGAGGTCGAGCAGGCGCTGGTGCGGCTGCAAAGCACGGCCGAGCGCAACACCAGCGCACGCACGGCGGCTGCGGGCTACCGCACCTCGTTCGACGCGACCGAGGCGCGCTGGCGCGGCGGGCTGGCGAGCCTGGTGGAGCTGGAGGACGCCCGGCGCACGTCGCTCGCAGCCGAGAACGCGCTCATCGCGCTGCAGCATGAACGCCAGGTGGCCTGGGTTGCGCTGTACCGCGCTGCGGGCGGGGGCTGGAAAGAGTGAAACACCCCCTGAGTCGCTTCGCGCCTTCCCCCTCTCTCGACCCGCTGCGCGAGTCGGGAGGGGGACGCCCCCGGTGCGGCGGGGCGGCCCTTGCACGGGGGCACGGGCCTGGGCCGCGCCAGTTTCATCCCGTGCGGGTGGCGCGTAGCGCTGTGGAAAGCTGATATGAATTCTTCAGGACGAAAGCAAATGCAAAATTTCTCTTCCTTCAAGTTCTCTCCCACGGCCTTCGCCGTGATCGCCGCCTGCGTGCTGGCCACGGGCGGTGCCCTGGTTTTCTCGGGCGCATCGCGTGCGGCCGACGAACCCAAGGCCAATCAGCCGCGCCCCGCGCTCACGGTGAGCACGGCCCAGCCGCTGCGCACCTCGGTGCCGGTGCGCCTGGCCGCCAACGGCAACGTGGCTGCCTGGCAAGAGGCCAGCATTGGCGCCGAAAGCAACGGCCTGCGCCTGACCGATGTGCGTGTGAACGTGGGTGACGTGGTGAAGGCCGGCCAGGTGCTGGCCACCTTCTCGGCCGAGACGGTGTTGGCCGATGTGGCGCAGATGCGTGCCAGCCTGCTCGAAGCCCAGGCCCATGCGGCCGAAGCCGCCGCCAATGCCGACCGGGCCCGCTCGCTGCAGGCCACGGGCGCCTTGAGCCAGCAGCAGATCCAGCAGTACACGACGGCCGAGAAGACCGCACAGGCCCGGGTGGAGGCCGCCAAGGCCACGCTGAACGCACAGCAGCTGCGCCTGAAATACACCCAGGTGGTGGCGCCCGACAGCGGCGTGATCTCGGCCCGCACGGCCACCGTGGGCGCGGTGGTGGGCGCAGGCACTGAGCTGTTCCGCATGGTGCGCAAGGGGCGCCTCGAATGGCGCGCCGAAGTCACGTCCACCGAGCTGCGCCGCATTGTGCCGGGCGCCAAGGTCAGCGTGACGGCGGCCAGCGGCGCCACGGCCGAAGGCACGGTGCGCATGGTGGCACCCACGGTGGACCCGCAGACGCGCAATGTGCTGGTGTATGTCGATCTGCCACTCAACGGTGATTTCCGTGCGGGCATGTTCGCGCGGGGTGACTTTGCGTTGGGTGCCAGCGATGCGCTGACCGTGCCCCAAGAGGCGTTGGTGGTGCGCGACGGTTTCTCGTACGTGTTTGTGGTGGGCGCCGAGCAGCGTGTGCAGCAGCGCAAGGTGCAGACGGGCCGCCGCGTGGCCGACCGGGTGGAGGTGCTTTCGGGTCTGGACGGGAATGCCGCTGTGGCCGTGCGCGGCGCGGGTTTCCTGAACGACGGCGATCTGGTGCGTGTGGCTGCCGCCCCCGTCGCGCCTGCCACGGCCGTGCAGACGTCTGCGGTAGAAGATTCAAAGCAAAAAGTGCCTTCGCCGCGCGATGGTAAAGCACTGAGCGCTATTAATTGAGGAGCAATCGGATGAATGTATCCACCTGGTCCATCAAAAACCCGATACCGGCGCTGATGCTGTTTGTGCTGCTGACCTTCGGCGGCCTGCTGTCCTTCAACGCCATGAAGGTGCAGAACTTTCCGGACATCGATCTGCCAACGATCTCCGTGACCGTGGCGCTGCCCGGCGCCTCGCCCGCACAGCTCGAAAACGATGTGGCGCGCAAGGTCGAGAACAGCATTGCCACGCTGCAAGGCCTCAAGCACATCTACACCAAGGTACAGGACGGCGGTGCCACCATCACGGCCGAGTTCCGGCTGGAGAAACCCACGCAGGAGGCGCTGGATGACGTGCGCTCGGCCGTGGCACGGGTGCGCGGCGACCTGCCGGGCGATGTGCGCGACCCCATCGTGACCAAGATGGACCTGGCCGCGCAGCCCGTGCTGGCATTCACCATCGCTTCGAGCCGCATGGACGACGAGGCGCTGTCGTGGTTTGTGGACGATGCCGTGGCCAAAAAGCTGCTCACGGTGCGGGGTGTGGGCGCCGTCAATCGCGTGGGCGGCGTGGACCGCCAGGTGCATGTGGCGCTGGACCCGGTCAAGCTGCAGGCCCTCAATGCCACGGCGGCCGACGTGTCGCGCCAACTGCGCCAGGTGCAACAAGAAAGCGCGGGCGGCCGCACCGACCTGGGCGGCAGCGAGCAGCCCGTGCGCACGCTGGCCACGGTGCAGTCGGCGCAGGAGCTGGCCAACCTCACGCTGGCGCTGTCCGACGGCCGCCATGTGCGGCTCGACCAGGTGGCCACGGTGTCGGACACCATCGCCGAGCCACGTGCGCTGGCCCTGCTCAACGGCAAGCCCGTGGTGGGCTTCGAGGTGGCGCGCAGCAAGGGCGCGAGCGAGGTGGAGGTGGGTGATGCGGTGCAGGCGGCCCTCAAGGAGATGCGCGCGCAGCACCCGGACCTCACCATCACCGAGGCCTTCAACTTTGTGTTGCCGGTGCAGGAGGAATACGACGGCTCCATGCACCTGCTGTACGAGGGCGCATTGCTGGCCGTGCTGGTGGTGTGGCTGTTCCTGCGCGATTGGCGCGCCACCTTTGTCTCGGCGGTGGCGTTGCCGCTGTCGGTGATCCCCGCGTTCATCGGCATGCAGATGCTGGGCTTTTCGATCAATGTGATCACACTGCTGGCGCTGTCGCTGGTGGTGGGCATCCTGGTGGACGATGCCATCGTCGAGGTGGAGAACATCGTGCGCCACCTGCGCATGGGCAAGTCGCCCTACCAGGCGGCGATGGAGGCGGCTGACGAGATTGGCCTGGCCGTGATCGCCACCACCTTCACGCTGATTGCGGTGTTTTTGCCCACGGCCTTCATGAGCGGTATTGCGGGCAAGTTCTTCAAGCAGTTTGGCTGGACGGCCTCGCTGGCGGTGCTTGCCAGCCTGGTGGTGGCGCGGCTGCTCACGCCCATGATGGCGGCCTACATCCTCAAACCCATCGTGGGCGATCACAAGGACCCGCGCTGGATGACGGTGTACCTGCGCTGGGCCGCATGGTGCGTCAAGCACCGCTGGATGACCTTCCTCGGTACGGCCGCGTTTTTTGTCGGCTCGCTGGCGCTGATCCCGCTGCTGCCCACGGGCTTCATCCCGCCCGACGACAACTCGCAGACTCAGGTGTACCTGGAGCTGCCGCCCGGCGCCACGCTGGTGCAGACGCGCGCCGTGGCCGAAGACGCGCGCCAGCGCATCGCCCAGGTGGAGCATGTGCAAAGCGTGTACACCACCATCGGCGGGGGCTCGGCCGGGGGCGACCCTTTCATGGGCAGCGCCAATGCCGAGACGCGCAAGGCCACGCTCACCATTCTGCTGGCCGACCGGGGCGAGCGCCCGCGCAAGCAGGGCATCGAGAACCAGATCCGTGCCGCGCTGGAGACCCTGCCGGGCGTGCGCAGCAAGGTGGGCCTGGGTGGCTCGGGCGAGAAGTATGTGCTGGTGCTTTCGGGCGACGACCCGCAGGCGCTGACCACGGCCGCGCTCGCGGTCGAAAAGGACCTGCGCACCATCCCGGGCCTGGGCAGTGTGTCGTCCACCGCCAGCCTGGTGCGTTCCGAGATCGCGGTGCGTCCTGACTTCGCGCGCGCCGCCGACCTGGGCGTGACCAGCAGTGCGATTGCCGAGACCCTGCGCATCGCCACCGTGGGCGACTACGACGTGTCACTGCCCAAGCTCAACCTGGCCTCGCGCCAGGTGCCCATCGTCGTCAAGTTGCAGGACGATGCGCGCAAGGATTTGTCGCTGCTGGAGCGCCTGCCGGTGCAGGGCAGCAAGGGCCCGGTGATGCTCGGCCAGGTGGCCACGCTGGAATTCAGCGGCGGCCCGGCCGTGGTGGACCGCTATGACCGTGCGCGCAACGTGAACTTCGAGATCGAACTCTCGGGCCAGCCGCTGGGCGATGTCACCAAGGCGGTGGAGGCGCTGCCTTCCATCAAGAACCTGCCAGCCGGCGTGCGCCAGATCACCATCGGCGACGCCGAGATGATGGGCGAGCTGTTCGCCAGCTTCGGCCTGGCCATGCTCACGGGGGTGCTGTGCATCTACATCGTGCTGGTGCTGCTGTTCAAGGACTTCCTGCACCCGGTCACCATCCTGGCGGCACTGCCGTTGTCGCTGGGCGGGGCGTTTGTGGGCCTGTTGATTGCACAAAAGAGCTTCTCGATGCCCTCGCTCATCGGGCTCATCATGCTCATGGGCATTGCCACCAAGAACTCCATCCTGCTGGTCGAATACGCCATCCTGGCGCGGCGCGAGCATGGCATGACGCGCTTTGAGGCGCTGATCGACGCCTGCCACAAGCGTGCGCGCCCCATCATCATGACCACGCTGGCCATGGGCGCGGGCATGCTGCCGATTGCCATCGGTTTTGGCGCGGCCGACCCGAGTTTCCGTTCGCCCATGGCGGTGGCGGTGATCGGGGGGCTCATCACGTCCACGTTGCTGAGCCTGCTGGTGATTCCCGCGGTGTTCACCGGGGTGGATGACCTGGGCCAGTGGTTCGGGCGTGTGCTGCGCCGGCTGCGGGGTGTGCATTCCACACGCCCGCCAGCCGTTGTGCAGACACCACCCGCAGCCCATTGAGCCGTGGACTGGCCGTGGGGGATGGCGTCGGCGGAAAAGCCGGGAAATCACCCGGTAGGTGTGGGCTTTGTCGGGTGGGTAAGCGTTAGATAATGTAACGAGCACCATGAACCTCGTCAGCCTCAACATCGAATCCATCCAGCTCGGCCACCCGCTGCCCTTTGTCCTGCGGGGGGCCGATGGCGTGCTGCTGGCGCAAAAAGGCTATGTGATCCGCACCCGCGAGGAACTGGCCAAGATGGTGGCCCGGGGGCGCCAGTTGTGTGTGGACACCGACGAGTCGGGCGAGAGCCACCGCGCCTACCTGGCCCAGCTTCAGCGCATGCTGATCGCCGACACCAACCTGGGCGAAATTGCCGCGATGAAGATGACGGCCGCCGAGGATTCCGCCAACCGGTCCCGGGCCGGCCGGGCCCTGCCGGACTGGTCGGAGCTGCAGCTGCGTGCCACGCAGTTGCTGCGCGCGCCGTCGCCCAGCGATTTTGGCGGGCGTTTTCAGGCCCTGCATGATGAACTGGCCCGCCACTGCGAGCAGACGCCCGACGCCACCTTGCTGGCATTGATTTACCTGTCGGCGCAGGAAACGCGCATGTACAGCGCCACCCATTCGTTGCTGGTGAGCTGCGTGTGCATGGTGGTGGCGCGCGAGATGCTGCGCTGGCCCAGCGGCCGGGTGCAGCAGCTGGGGCATGCCGCCCTCAGCATGAACATCGCCATGACCGAGCTGCAAGACCAGCTGACCCTGCAGACCCACCCACTGACCGCCGCGCAGATTGCAGCGGTAGAAAACCATGCGGCGCGCTCCGAGGCGCTGCTGCGCCACCTGGGTGTGGCCGACCCGATGTGGCTGGAGGCGGTGCGCTGCCACCACCATCGCACGCCCGGTCCGCTGGACAAAAAAACCGAAGCCCAGCAGATGGCGCGCCTGGTGCAGCGCGCCGACATCTTTGGTGCGCGGCTGGCGCCCCGCGCGGCCCGCTCCCCCATGCCTGTCACGGCGGCCATGCAGGCCAGCTACTACGACGAAGAGCACCAGGTGGACGAGGCCGGTGGTGCCCTGGTCAAGACCCTGGGCGTGTACCCCCCGGGCGCCTTCGTGCGGCTGGCGAGCCGGGAGGTGGGCGTGGTCATCCGCCGTGGCACCACGGCCACCACACCCCGCGTGGCGGTGGTGACCAACCGCGACGGCATGCCCACCGGCGAGCCTATCCCGCGCGACACCGGCATGCCCCCCTGGAAGGTCACCGGCGTGGTGGCCTACAAGGACGTGCGGGTCAAACTCTCGCTGGACCGCCTGCTCCAGATGGTCTAGGGAACCTCTGCACGAATCGAGCGATAAGTGGGCGCTGCGGATCGGGATGGGCGGCAAGGCGCAAAACGCAGCAATAGCCGTAGCTATTGCGAGTATTTGCAACGCCGCAGGCTGCCCGAGACCGCAGATGCACACGGCGCGGTGATTTGTGCAGAGGATCCCTAGGAGCCTGTTGGCGATCTCCTGCGAGATCGTAGGCAGGCTCCAAACGTTCCAAACGTTCTAAACCCCGGCACAGGTTTCTGGGCTGCGCCGCTGGCGCGGCCCGCCCCTTTCCCATGTGCCACCTCATTCGCGCTCCTGTGGCGCGGTGCCCCCATTTCCTGCGTTGATGCGTTGATGCGTTGATGTGTGTCGCAACGGACGGCCTGCGCGCGTCTGGGCGCGGCCTTTTTTTCGGGCCGGTGGCTGCCCGGGGCCGGCCGGCCAACCCTGCGCCTGTGTCAGGAATCTGAATCCAAAAAGGGGTTTTGCTCGTATACCGCTCAGTACAAACAAAAACCCATGTGGACAAAAAATAATTGAACGGTTAAATTGCGGGCATCACCAGCCCAGCGCCTGCACCCGTCGTCCTATGAAAACACCTTCACGATTTCTCCCCCCCGCAGGCCTGCTGGCGGCGTTGCTGCTGTGGGCCCCCGCCGCACAGGCGACGGATGCCCCCCCGGGTTGCCCCGCCACGCTGCAGCACACCTTTCTCCGCCTGCAGGATGAAAAGCCCCAGTCCCTGTGCCAGTACAGCGGGAAGGTGGTGCTGGTGGTCAACACCGCCAGCTTCTGCGGCTTCACGGGCCAGTACAAGGGATTGGAAGAGCTGCACACGCGCTACAAGGACAAGGGGTTGGTGGTGCTCGGGTTCCCGTCCAACGATTTTTCGCAGGAAACCGGCAGCAACCAGCAGATCGCAGATTTCTGCGAGAACACCTTTGGCGTGAAATTCCCGATGTTTGCCAAAAGCAGCGTCAAGGGGCCGGAGGCCTCGCCTTTGTTCCGCCAGCTCGCCCAGCTCTCGGGCACAGCGCCGCGCTGGAACTTTCACAAATACCTGCTGGGCCGTGACGGCAAACTGGTGGACAACTACTCCAGCCTGACCGGGCCCGACAACAAGGGCCTGGTGCGGGCCATCGAGCAGCAGCTGGCCCTGCCCGCCCCCCGGTGAGCGCCATGATTTCTTTACGTTTCTTTAAAAAAAACCCGGGGAAGCTCTGGAACTTCGCCCACGCGGCCCCACTCTATCCATTGCGCAACCGGTTTGCGCAGCGTACAGTTTTAGTGTTGCGAAGCCTTTCGGGCCCCTGGGTTCCGACTGACCTCCTGGAGCGCTTCTCCTCCCTCCCTCTCTTATTCGTTTCGGGACGCTTCGCAACCTTTTTATTCCAGGCGCCGGCCAGAGGGGGCCGGCCATGAAGCTCGCCATCATCGGCTCCGGCATCTCGGGGCTCTCCGTCGCGCACCGGCTGCGCGGCCAGGCGGACATCACGCTGTTTGAAGCCGGCGACTACTTCGGCGGCCACACCCACACGGTGGATGTGACGCTGCCCGATGCATCGGGCACCCCCGTCACGCATGGCGTGGACACCGGCTTCCTGGTGTTCAACGAGCGCACCTACCCCCACCTGATCCGCCTGCTGGCCGAGCTGGGCGTGGAGACCGCCAAGTCGGACATGTCGTTCTCGGTGCAAGTGCCGGGCGCCCTGGGTGGCCCTGGCGGTGGTCGTGCGCTGGAATGGAGCGGCACCAACCTCAGCACCGTGTTTGCCCAGCGCTCCAACCTGGTCAACCCGCGCTTTCTGGGCATGCTGCGCGACCTGCTGCGCTTCAACACGCTGTGCACGCGCATTGCCGAAAAGCAGGCCGAGGCCGCGCTGATGCAGCCGCTGGGAGACTTCTTGCGCGAGCACCGCTTTGGCGACGCCTTCCGTGACTGGTACTTCTTGCCCATGCTGGGCTGCATCTGGAGCTGCCCCACCGATCAGATGCTGAAGTTCCCCGTGGCCACCATGATCCGGTTTTGCCACAACCATGGGCTCATCCAGGTGAGCAACCGCCCGCAGTGGTGGACGGTGTCCGGTGGTGCGCGCCACTACGTGGACAAGATCGTGGCGGGCATTGCCGACAAGCGCCTGAACACCCCCGTGCGCCGCATCGAGCGCGACGCCGCCGGCGTGCGCGTGGTGACTGCTGGCCACACCGAACACTTCGACAAGGTGGTGCTGGCCACCCATTCGGACCAGTCGCTTGCGCTGCTGGCCCAGCCGACGACGCAGGAGCGCGCCGTGCTCGGCGCCATCCGCTACCAGGCCAACCGCGCTGTGCTGCACACCGACACCTCGGTACTGCCCCAACGCCGCGCCGCCTGGGCCGCCTGGAACTACGAGCGCGCCCAGCAGCGCAGCCGCGAGTCGGCCCGCGTCTGCCTGCACTACCTCATCAACCAGTTGCAGCCCGTGCCGTTTGCGCAGCCTGTGGTGGTGTCGCTCAACCCGGTGCGCGACATTGCGCCCGAACACGTGATCGGCAGCTACGAATACGCCCACCCGGTGTTCGACATGGCCGCCATCCGCGCGCAGCAGCAGGTGGGCAAGCTGCAAGGGCAGCAGCACACCTGGTTCTGCGGCGCCTGGACGGGCTACGGCTTCCACGAAGACGGCCTCAAGTCGGGCCTGGCCGTGGCCGAGCAATTGCTGGCAGCCCTGCCAGCCCCCCTGGCGGAGGCTGCGTGAGCCAAGCGCCGGCCCCCACCGCAGCGCCCCTGGTCGGCTTCGGCCAGGTGCGCCACACGCGGCTGCGGCCTCGGCGGCACGCGTTTGCCTACCCCACGTTTTTCCTCATGCTGCCGATGCGCAGCCTGCCGGGCCTGCGCAGCGAACTGGCCGTGAACCGGCGCGGCGCCATCAGCTTCCATGATGTGGACCACGGCGACGGCCGCAGCGCTGCGCAAGGCGGGGCGCTGGCGTGGCTGGACGAACTGCTGCGCACCGAAGGCGTCACCGACGCCACGGGCGAGGTCTGGCTGCACTGCTATCCGCGCGTGCTGGGCTACACCTTCAAGCCCGTGAGCTTCTGGTACTGCCACCGTGCCGACGGCAGCCTGCGCGCCATCGTGGTGGAGGTGAACAACACCTTTGGCGAGCGCCACTGCTACCTGCTGGATGCCCCGCAGTACGGCGTGGAGCAGCAGGCGCGCAAGGTGTTCCATGTGTCGCCGTTCTGCGAGGTCAGCGGCGGCTACCGCTTTCGCTTCATGCGCACTGAGGCCGGGGAACAGGACGCGGGCCGCACCGTGGTGCGCATCGACCACGACGACGACACCGGCCCGCTCATCCAGACCAGCGTGAGCGGCACCCTGCAGGCCATCACCCCGCAGACCCTGCGCCAGGCGCTCTGGGGCTACCCCGCCATGACGCTGGCCATCATTGCCCGCATCCACTGGCACGCGCTGCAGCTGTGGCTCAAGCGCGTGCGTTTTCACCGCAAGCCCGAGGCGCCTGCATCCATCGTGACCCGCTGAATTCCATGACGAACGAGAACGCCGCCATGAACTCCACCACCGCCCCCCGCACCGCCCTGGCCCTGCCCGCAGGCACCCCGGCTGCCGCCCGCACGGCGCTCAAGCTGCTGCAGCGCCTGCAGCATGGCCACCTCACGGTGCAGCTGCCCGACGGCACCTTGCAGCATTTCGGGCATGGCAACGGCCCCTCGGCCGCGATCACGCTCAAGAACTGGAACGTGTGCAGCGCCGCGCTCAAGTCCGGCGACATCGGCTTTGCCGAGAGCTACATCGCGGGCGACTGGACCACGCCGCACCTGACCGACCTGCTCAAGCTCTTTGTCGCCAACCGCCAGCAGGTCGAAGGCGTGATCTACGGCACCTGGGCCGGGCGTCTGCTGTACCGCATCAAACATTTGCTCAACCGCAACACCCGCGCCAACAGCCAGAAGAACATCCATGCCCACTACGACCTGGGCAACGCGTTCTACGAACTCTGGCTGGACGACACGATGAACTATTCGTCCGCCTGGTTCGAGGGCGATGCGGGCGGCGACATGCGCACCGCGCAACATGCCAAGGTGCGCCGCGCGCTGCGCATGGCGGGTGTGCAGGCCGGTGACCGGGTGCTGGAGATTGGCTGCGGCTGGGGCGCGTTGGCCGAGATGGCGACGGTCGAATTTGGCGCGAATCTGACGGGGGTGACGCTCTCCACCGAGCAACTTGCGTTTGCGCAACAGCGCATGGTGCAGCAGGGCGTGGCGCCTTACGCCGACCTGCGCCTGCAGGACTACCGCGACATCCAGGACGGCCCGTACGACGCCATCTGCTCCATCGAGATGGTCGAGGCCGTGGGCCGCGAGTACTGGCCCACCTACTTCCAGTCGGTGCACCGGCTGCTCAAGCCCGGTGGCAAGGCCTGCATCCAGAGCATCGTGATCGACGACAGCCTGTTCGAGCGCTACATCAGCTCCACGGACTTCATCCAGCAGTACATCTTCCCGGGCGGCTGCCTGCCCTGCCCGCGCGAGTTCCGCCGAGAGGCCGAGGCGGCGGGCCTGCGTGTGGTGGACGAGTTTGCATTTGGTCAGGACTACGCCGAAACCCTCAAACGCTGGCGCGAGCGCTTCCTGGCGCAGCGCGCGCAGATCCTGCAGCTGGGGTTTGACGAGCGCTTCATGCACATCTGGGAGTTCTACCTCGCCTACTGCGAGGCCGCGTTTGCGATGCGCAACATCGACCTCGTGCAGTACACGCTGGTGAAAGCATGATTGCTATAAAAAACATAGCTATCAGCGCTTTGCTAGCGGGCGCGGGGGCCGTTTTTTTCTCAAATTTTGCAATGGCGCAGGGGGTCGAAGGGGGTGCGAGCGTGTCGCCAGCCGCGAGCACACCGCTGGAAGGCGCGCGCCTGGTGGGGCAAGGCACCATGCGTTTCCTGGGGTTTGAGGTGTACCGCGCGCGCCTGTGGGCCCTGCCCGGTTTTGATGCCGACCAGTACAGCGCCCACCCGCTGGCACTGGAGCTGACCTACCAGCGCAACTTCACGGCCGAGGCGATTGCCAAACGCTCCATCGAAGAGATGCGCCGTGTGGGCCGATTCACGCCGCAGCAGGCCACCCGCTGGCAGCAGGCGCTGCAGGCGGCCTTGCCGGATGTGAAACCCGGCGACCGCCTGCTGGGCCTGTACCAGCCCGGTGCCGGCGCCGTCTTCAAGATGGGCGGCCGCGTGGTGGGCGAGGTGCCCGACGCCGAGTTCTCGCGCCTGTTCTTTGGCATCTGGCTGTCGCCCCAGACCTCCGAGCCCGGGCTGCGGCAAGAGCTGATAGCGGCCACCCGCACCGCAGGCCAAGGGCAGCCATGACCACCACCACGCCCATGCGCGCCGGCCACGGCCTGGCCTATGGGCTGTTGGGCCTGCCGCTGGCGTTTGTGGCGCTGCCGCTGTATGTGCTGCTGCCCAACCACTACGCGCGCGAATTTGGCATGCCGCTGGCCACGCTGGGCGCGGTGCTGCTGGCGGCGCGGTTGTTCGATGCGTTCACCGACCCGCTGCTGGGCCGCCTGGCCGACCACCTGTTTGGCCGCTCGGTGCGCGCCGTGCTGGCGGTGGGCGCGGTGTCGGCGGCGGTGCTGGCACTGGGGCTGACCAGCCTGTTCTTTCCCTTGGTGCGCGGGGCCGATGCGCTCATTGCCTGGGCACTGGTGGCATTGCTCATCACTTACACCGCCTACAGCCAGCTCAGCATTGCACACCAGTCCTGGGGTGCGCGCCTGGGCGGCGACGAGCTGCAGCGTGGCCGCATCGTGGCCTGGCGCGAGGGGGCTGCACTGGTGGGCGTGGTGCTGGCCTCGGTGCTGCCTGCGCTGCTGGGCCTGCCGGTGATGCTCAGTGTGTTTGCCGTCGCCCTGCTGCTGGGCTGGTGGTGCTGGGCGTTGGCCCCGCGCCCGGTGCTGCAGGAAGCCGGTGTGTACCGGCCGCCGCAGCACACAAGCCTGTGGCGGCCCTGGGGGCGCCCGGCCTTTCGCCGCCTGTTGGCCGTGTTCATGCTCAATGGCATTGCCAGCGCCATCCCGGCCACGCTGGTGCTGTTCTTCATCCAGGACCGCCTGCAGGCCCCGCCCGCGCAGGAGCCGATGTTCCTCGCTGCCTATTTCGTCTGCGCGGCGCTGTCCATCCCGCTGTGGTTGCGCGCCGTGGCGCGCTGGGGCCTGGCGCGCACCTGGCTCGCAGGCATGCTGCTGGCGATTGCCGTGTTTGTGTGGACTGCGTTTCTGGGCGCTGGCGACATGCTGCCGTTCCTTGTCGTCTGCGCGCTGTCGGGCGTGGCGCTGGGCACCGACCTGGCCCTGCCCAGCGCCCTGCTGGCCGGCGTGATCGCGGCCGAGGGCGACAGCGGCCAGCACGAAGGCGCTTACTTCGGCTGGTGGAACTTTGCCACCAAGCTCAACCTGGCGCTGGCCGCAGGCTTGGCGCTGCCCCTGCTGGGCTGGTGGGGCTACACCCCCGGCACGCGCAGCGAAGAAGGACTGCAGACCCTGGGCTGGGCCTATGCCGTGTTGCCCTGTCTGCTCAAGCTGCTGGCAGCGGGGGCACTGTTTCTTCTGGTGCTTCGGCCCGCGCGCCGCGCGGCCAGCGCCTGATTGTTTGAGGGAACTCCCATGGTGCAACGACGCCTCCTCCTTTCGGCCGCCGTGGCGGCACCTGTGGCCCTCTCCGGCTGCGCCAGCCAGAACATTGACAGCTACGCCAGCGAGAAGCCGGTGCTGGACCTGGCCCAGTATTTCAACGGCAAGATCGACGCCTACGGCATTTTCCAGGACCGCAGTGGCCAGATCGTGAAACGCTTCACCGTGGTCATGGACTGCGCATGGAAGGGCAACGAGGGCGTGCTGGACGAAGCCTTCACCTATTCCGACGGCACCACGCAGCGCCGCATCTGGCGTCTGACGAAGCATGCCGACGGCCGCTACACCGGCACCGCCGACGATGTGGTGGGCACGGCCAATGGCCAGACACGCGGCAACGCCTTCCGCTGGAACTACACGCTGGCGCTGCCGGTGGATGGCAAGGTCTACAACGTGGACCTGGACGACTGGATGTACCTCATCGACGACCGCATGATGCTCAACCGCGCCACCATGAGCAAGTTCGGCGTGCGCCTGGGCGAGATCACGCTGTCCTTCACCCAACGCGCACCATGAGCCTCAATCCTCCCCTGCGCGACTGGCATGGCCGCCGGGCCTGGCTCATTGGGGCCAGCAGCGGTATTGGCCGGGCCACGGCGGCGGCGCTGCATGCGCGCGGTGCGCAGGTGATCGTCTCGGCGCGCAATGGCGATGCGCTGGATGCGTTTGTGGCCCAGCACCCAGGCAGCGTGGCCTTGGCCGTCGATACGGCAGAGCCCGAACAGGTGCAGGTTGCCGCCGCACAGGTGCTGGCGGGCGGTGCACCCGACATGGTGTGCTACTGCGCAGGCTACTACCGCGACATGCGCGCCACCGATTTCGACCTGGCAGAAATGCTGCGCCATGAGCAGATCAACTACAACGGCGTGCTGCAGGTGCTGGCCGGCGTATTGCCCGCCATGCTGGCGGCGGCGCAGGCCGGGCGCCCTGGGCATGTGAGCGTCATCAGCAGCGTGGCGGGTTTCAGGGGCCTGCCCAAGAGCCTGGCCTACGGGCCCACCAAGGCCGCGCTTATCAACCTGGCCGAGGCGCTGTACCTGGATCTGCACGACCTGGGCATGGGCGTGAGCGTGATCAACCCCGGCTTTGTGGCCACGCCGCTCACAGCCGGCAACGACTTCGCGATGCCCGCTCTGATCTCGCCCGAGGCGGCGGCTGCGGCCATCGTGCGGGGCTGGGAGCGGGGGCATTTCGACATCCACTTCCCCAAGCGCTTCACGCGCGTGATGAAACTGCTGCGCGTGTTGCCGTATCGGTGGTACTTTCCGGCGGTTCGTCGCTTCACAGGCCTCTGATCCTTCATGCACCCACCCCGCGCGCCCCTTACTGCCGAAGACGCCGTCACCCGCGTGGTGGCGTTTTTCGAGCATCTGTCACCGGCCGATGTAGCGACCATCGGCGAGTTCTATGCGCCACAGGCGCGCTTCAAGGATCCGTTCAACGAGGTGCAGGGCGTGCCCGCCATCCAGGCCATCTTTGCCCACATGTTCGAGGCACTGGAGCAGCCGCGTTTTGTGGTCACCGGCCGCGTGGTGCAGGGCACGCAGTGTTTCCTGACCTGGGATTTTCTGTTCGCCTTCAAGGGCTTTGACAAGGGCGTGACGCAGACCGTGCGCGGCGCGTCGCACCTGGTGCTGGACGAACAAGGCCTGGTGACGCTACACCGCGACTACTGGGACGCCGCCGAAGAACTGTACGAAAAGCTGCCGGTGGTGGGCGCGCTGATGCGCTGGCTCAAGAAACGCGCCAACAGCTGATTGTTGGCGGTTGACACATTGATCACGCCAGCGTTTTGATGCGCGGGTGCCCGGGCAGCGGCACTGCGCGCTGCAGCACGCCCTCGGCCAGCCACAGCGCACTGTTCCATGCGCGTTGTGCCACATAAGGCAGCGGCAGCTGCTGGTAGTCGTCGTTGAAGACCTCAAAGCTGTAGTCGCCCTGGTAGCCCATGCCATCGAGCGTGCGCACCAGCTCGGCCAGGGCCTGGCTGTGCACACCTTCGCCCGGGAACACGCGAAAGTGCCGCGCCGTGTCGATGCGCTCCTGCACGGTGCGGGTCTCCTGCCACATGAAGTCTGAAAGCTGCACCAGATAGATCTTCTCGGGGTCCACATCCGTGAGCGCCGAGAGCGGGGTGCTGGTGGCGAACTGGTGGTACGAGTCGATGGCCAGGCCGAGGTTGGGGCAATCGGCCTGCTCGACCGCCGCCCACGCCTGGTGCACCTCGTTGATGTGCCGTCCCCACGAGAGCCCTTCAAACGCCACGCGGATGCCGTGCGGCAGCGCCAGCAGGGCCAGCTTGCGCAGGTCGCGCGCGATGGCATCGGCATCGGCGGTGGCGTGCGATGACGTGGAGCTGCAGGCCAGCAGCACGGGCGCCCCCAGGTCGCGGGCCATTAGGATCATCTGCTTGGCAATGTCCACCTTGTAGCTGTGCAGGTGGCCCGACAGGCCTTCAAAGTCGCGCAGCACCTGAAAGCCCGTCACGCGCAGGCCGCTGCTGCGCACGGCGTGCACGGCCGCCTCGATGCCTTGCGGATGGCCCACGATGTCGCGGGCGGCCAGCATGATCTGGCCAAAGCCTGCGGCCTGGACGGCGGCGAGCTTGGCCTCCAGTGGGCCGGCCAGGCTGATGGTGTCCATGCCGAAGTCGGCGACGTTGCGTTGCATGGTGGATGTGCGCATGGCGGGCTCCGTGGGCGGGGGGTCAGCGGGCGTCCAGCACCAGCTCGAAGCTGGGTGAGCCAGCGTCGGCGCGCGTGAGGGCGCCGCGCGTGCCGGTGTGCACGCCCGTGGGCGATTCGACAAACTCCACGCCCCGCGCGCGCAGTGCGTTCACGGCGGCCAGCACATCGGGCGTGCCAAAGGCCACGCGCTGCAGCAGTTCCTCGGGGTCGGCATCGAGTGCGTCGACCAGCGGCTCAATCAGTTGCCAGTGCAGCGTGCCGCAAGGGCTGGCCAGGATGCGGCCATGCGTGAGAACGCCAAACGATTGCTCCGGCGACAGCTCGGCAAAACCAAACAGTTCGCCATAGAAGTGGGTCCAGTCCTGTGCGCGGCCCAGCCCGATGTACTGCACCACGCCAAACAGGTGCAGGCCCTGCAGGGCGGGTGGGCGGGGGTTGACGGTGGGGATGGGCACGAAGTCCACGTCGTAGATCGAGAACTCCTGGAACCGGTCCACAAAGTAGATGCGGCTCGCGCCCACGCCATGGATGGCGGGGATGTTGAGTTCCATCACCTCGACCTCGGTGTGCACGGCCCAGGCGCCTAGCTCCAGCACGCGGCGGTACGCGGCGGCCGCGTTGTTCACGCGGAAGGCGATGGCGGCCAGCACCGGCGTTTCAGTGAGTGCGGGGGGGGCATGCACACCGGTGCGTTCGTTGTCCTGGTGGGCGTTGACGATGATGTTCATGTCGCCCTGGCGGTACAGCAGCACCTCGCGCGAGCGGTGGCGCGCCACGGGCTGAAAACCCATGCGCTCCAGCGCCTGGCCCAGTGCCTGCGGGCGGCTGGTGGCGTATTCGATGAACTCGATGCCCTGCAGGCCCAGGGGGTTGGGCATGTCGCCCAGCGCTTCGCGGGTGGCCACCATCGGGGTGCTCATGGGTTCAGCTCCTTGTGTTGTCGTGCGCGGGAGGGGTCAGCGGGCGCTGCTGACCAGGCGGCGGAAATGTGCGTCCATGCGCGCCGCATCCGGGGCCTCGCCGGTGAACAGCTCAAACGCTCCCACGGCCTGGCCCACGGCCATGCCGCCGCCGTCCGATACCCGGCAGCCCAGCGCGCGCGCGGCCTGCACCAGGGCGGTGTCGAGCGGGAAATACACGACTTCGGACACCCACATCGCGGGGCGCAGCAGGCCCACGTCCAGCGGCAGGCCGGGCAGCTTGTCCATGCCCGTGGGCGTGGCGTGGATCAGGCCGGTGGCCTGCGCCATGGCCGATTGGATGTTGGAGGCTTCGGCACGGGCTCCGTAGAGCGCATTCACGTCGGCCGCCAACTGCGCCGCACGTTCGGGTTGCGCATCGACGATGCTCAAGTGCTCGGCGCCCAGCCGCAGCACGGCGTGCGCAATGGCGGCGCCTGCGCCACCCGCGCCTAGCAGCACCACGCGGCGCAGGTCGGCGCCAGGCAGTGCACGGGTAAAGCCCCAGGCCCAGCCCGATCCGTCCGTGTTGTGCCCCACCAGCTGGCCATCGCGGATGACGACCGTGTTCACGGCGCCCATGGCGCGCGCCTCTTCCGACAGGCTGTCAAGGTAGGGGATCACGGCCTGCTTGCAGGGGTAGGTCACGTTGCAGCCCGCGTAGCCCATGATGCGCGCTGCCGACAGCAGCGTGGGCAGGTGCTCCGCTGAGGAAGCCGAGCGGTCCAGGTCAATCAGCTGGTAGTGCAGGCGCATGCCGTGGTGGCGCGCCTCTTCTTCGTGCAGGGCCGGCGACAGCGACTTCTGGATGCCGGCACCGATCAGCCCGATGAGCACCTTGCGGGGGCTTGTGGAAGACATGGTGGATGCGGTGGATAACACCGGGGGATCAAGGAGCAATGTGCTCATGGGAGGAATGCGGGTGGGCGCGCTGCCGGGGTGTGGGTCACAGCGCAGCAGCGCGAGGGTTGCTGCGTTCGGGTTATTTGCCGCCGCGCAGCTTGGCCAGCGTGGCGTAGACCTCTTGCACGGTCTCGGCGCCCACCTTGTCGCTGTGCTTTTCGACCACGGGCTTGACCTTGGCGCGCAGCTTGTCTACTTCGGCCGGCGAGAACTCGTTGATCTGCATCCCGGCCTTCTTGAGGTCGTCCATGGCCACGTTGGCTTGCACACGCGACACAGCGCGCTGGAAGGTGGTGGCCTCGGCCATCGCATCGGTCACGGCCTTCTGGTCGGCAGGGTTCAGGCTGTCCCAGAATTTCTTGCTCACGATCACGGCCTGCGGGTTGTACATGTGGCGTGTGACCGTCAGGTACTTTTGCACTTCGGCGAACTTGGACGAGAGGATGGTCGAAAACGGGTTTTCCTGGCCGTCCACAGCCTTTTGTTCCAGCGCCGTGTACAACTCGGGGAAAGGCATGGGCACCGCGTTGGCGCCCAGTGCGTTGAACATGTCGATGTAGATGGGCGACTGGATCACGCGGATCTTCAGGCCCGCGATGTCTTCGGCCTTGGTAATGGGCCGTTTGCTGTTGGTGAGATTGCGAAAGCCCAGTTCCCAGTAGCCCAGGCCCACCAGGTTCTTGGCCTGCAGCTTGTCGAGAAGCTTTTTGCCGAAGGGGCCGTCGGTCACGGCATCTGCTTCTTGTGGCGAGGCGAACAGGAACGGGAAGTCGTAGATGCCGAATTCCTTGGCCTGGGCGGACAGGATGCCGGCGTTGAGCACGGTCATCTCCACGGTGCCGCCCTGCAGCGCCGACACGGTCTGCAGGTCACCGCCCAGCGTGCCACCCGGGAAGAGCTTGACCGCGATGCGGCCATGGGTCTTGGCGGCCACGAGGTCGGCGAACTTCTGCGCGCCCTGGGCCTGCGGATGGTCCTTCTGGTTCTGGAAGGCGAACTTGATGGTCCGCTCCTGGGCATGCGCCGTGGGTATCAGCGACGCTGCGATCAGGGCGGTGGCGAGCAGGGTTTTGAGCAGTTTCATGGAAATGTCTCCTTGGGTTTTAGGCGGGGCAGAAAAGCGGGAAGCGAGGGCGGGTGCACGGGGCCGTGTCAGCCGCCCAGCCAGCGCAGGGGCACGGTGACGAGCGAGGGGAACATCACCAGCAGGAACATCACCACAAACTGCGCCAGCATGAAGGGCATGACGCCGCGTGTCACCTGCCCCATGGAGATGCGCCCGACGCCCGCCACCACGTTGAGCACGGTGCCCACAGGCGGTGTGATGAGGCCGATGGAGTTGTTGATGATGAACAGCACGCCGAAGTAGACGGGGTCAATGCCTGCGGCCTTGACCACCGGCATCAGCACCGGCGTCATGATGAGGATGGTGGGCGTCATGTCCATGGCCGTGCCGATCACCATGACCAGCACCATGATGGCCACGAGCAGCAAGGTGGGGTTGCCCATGAGGGGCTCCAGCATGCCGATGACCTTGGATGGGAGGTCGGCCACCGTGATGAGCCAGGCCGACACCATGGCGGCGGCCACCAGGAACATGATCACGGCGCTGGTGCGTGCCGCCGCCTGGAAGATGCCGGCCAGTTGGCGCCACGAGAGTTCGCGGTACACCGCCATGGAGACAACCAATGCGTACATGGCCGCCACTACCGCAGCTTCGGTGGGCGTGAAGACGCCCATGCGCAGGCCCACCAGGATGATGATGGGCAGGCCCAGAGCCCAGCCGGCTTCGCGCGCGGCAAAGGCCAGCTCGACACGCGTGGCACGCGGTGGTGGGGTGACGTTTTCACGGCGACCAAGCCACCACCAGGTGAGCGCCAGGGAGATGGCCAGCAGCAGTCCAGGGAAAATCCCCGCAAGAAACAGTTTGCTGATCGACACGTTGGCAGCCACGCCAAAGATCACAAAGCCGATGGACGGCGGAATAATGGGACCGATGACCCCGGCCGAGGCGATGAGCCCCGCCGAGCGCTCTTTGCTGTGGCCGGCCACCACCATCATCGGCAGCAGCAGCGAGGTCAGCGCGGCCGCATCCGCCACCGCAGAGCCCGACACCGCTGACAGGATCACGGCGGCCATGATCACCACGTAGCCCAGACCACCAGGGATGTGGCCCACGAGTGCCAGCGCGAGCTTGACGATGCGTTTGGACAGGCCGCCCACGTTCATGATTTCGCCCGCGAGCATGAAGAATGGCACCGCCAGCAGCGGAAAACTGTCGGCACCGTTGATCACGTTCTGGGCCAGGATCTGGGCATCGAACAAATCAAGGTGCCACATCAGCGCCACGCCGCTGAGCAGCAGCGCGTAGGCGATGGGAATGCCGATGGCCATGGCCAGCAGCAGGGAGCCGAGGAAAATCGCGACGGTCATGGGAGTGGTTCCGGGCTGGTTGTCGTCAGGGCTTGTTCGTGCCCGGGGTGTCGGATGCCGCTTGCGCATCCCGCTGGATCTGCTCCAGCGCGGCAGCTTCTTCGCTCTCCTGCACCATGATCAGTTCGTGGTCGGCCAGCGGGACGAACAGCGTGCGCAGCAGGTCGCGCAGCAGGATGGCGATGGCGGAGGCGCCCATGAGCACGCCGCTGGCGTAGAAGATGCCCACGGAGGCTCCAGTCACGGGGGCTTCGGTCTCCCAGTTGATGACGGTCTGCGCCCAGCTGCCCGAGAGCAACAGCCAGGACACATAAAGCATGGCCACCTGCGCCAGGACCAGGCAGATCTTCTTGCCGAGCCTGGGCAGGCGGGAAACGAGGGCATCGACCCCCAGATGGCCATGTTCGCGCAGGGCCACCACGGCACCCATGAAGGTCAGCCAGACGAACAGCCAGCGCGACAGTTCCTCGGAGACGGTGATCCCGGAGTTGAGTGCGTAGCGCAGCACCACGTTGCCGAACACCAGGACCACCATGATGGCCAGGCACAGGCCTGACAGTGCATCCAGTGCGCGGGTGTACCCCCGCAGCAAACGATCGGCCAGTACAAGCATGGTGTCTCCAGTTGTTTTTGAGTGCTTGGAAGAATTTTGTACGAACTGGTTAGTATTTGATCTAGGTGCAAACCCTTGACGCCCTGTGGTGTTAAGGCGAGCGGGAACGCCGGACCACGGTCACGCTGCACAAGACCGTGGTGCGCCGGAGCGAGCGCAGCCGGTCACGCCGGGCGCTGGAAACCGCGAGGGAGGGGCTGCTCAGGGCCGCAGGAAGCGCACGATCATTTCGATGATCGATTCACGGCGTTGCGCCGTGGCGGCGGGCGTATCGAGCGAGCGCTTGAAGATCGCACCAAAGGTGTGGCGGTTGGCGACGTTGAAGAAGCACAGCGCCGAGATCGACATGTGCAGGTCCACCGGGTCCACGTCGGGGCGGAAGACGCCGGCGGCCACGCCACGTTGGTAGACGTTGTGCACCGCGTGAATGACAGGAATGTTCAGCTCCTGGATGGTCGTGGAGCGGCTGATGAACTCGCCCCGGTGCATGTTTTCGTTCATCACCAGGCGGATGAAGTCGGGGTTGGCGAGCTGGTAGTCCACCGTGAACCCGACCAGCGTGCGCAGCGCTTGCTCGGGCGCCAGGTCTTCGAGGTGCAGCTCCGATTCAATCCGCCGGATGCGGCGGTAGGCATCCTCCAGCACCGCCACATACAGACCTTCCTTGCTACCGAAGTAGTAGTAGATCATGCGCTTGCTGGTGCTGGTGAGGGCTGCAATCTCGTCAATGCGCGCACCGGCCAGGCCCTTGTCCGCAAACTCGGCCGTGGCCACTTGCAGGATATTGGCCATGGTGCGGTCGGGATCGTTCACGCGGACCCGGTCCGCACCCGGTGTGGCGGCCGCATCGCGCGCGGCGCGCTGCCGCGTGGCCCGAGTGTCGGGGCTTTTCGAAGGGTTTTGAACCATTTCGTTCATAAGCGCCCGAGCATACGGCAAGCCCGAAGCGGGGTCTTCAAAAAACCTGGAGAGGGTCTGGGGTGCTTGGGCCCTTTTGCCCAAGGCGGCGGCTCGGCTCAGGACGGCTGGGTGTCTGCGAAGCTCGGGCGCAGCATGAGCTTGCCCTGCAGCTTGCCCAGGTTGGGGTACTCGTTGCGCCAGGCTATTTCCGGGAAGCGGAACTCCAGCCAGCCCAACGCGCAGCCCACGGCAATGTCGGACAGGCTCAGGTGAATGCCGCTGCAAAACGGCTTGTCGCCCAAGCCCTGGCTCATCGACTTGAGGCCATCGTTCACCTTGCGCAGCTGGCGGTCGATCCAGGCTTGGCTGCGTTCGCTGTCCTTGCGGTGGGCCCAGGTTGCTTCGAGGCGGGCCAGGATGGCCGCATCCACCACCCCGTCGGCCAGGGCTTCCCAGGTCTTGACCTCGGCGCGTTCGCGGCCTTGGGATGGGATCAGCTTGCCCACGGGCGACAGGGTATCCAGATATTCGACGATCACGCGCGAGTCAAAAACGGCCTCCCCGCCTTCCATCACCAGGCAGGGCACCTTGCCCAAGGGGTTGGAGGCCGAGATGTGGGTGTCGTCTGCCCAGACGTTGTCCTGTACGAACTGGTAGTCGAGCTTTTTCTCAGCCATCACGATACGTACCTTGCGCACGTAGGGGCTGGTAATGGCTCCGATCAATTTCATGGTGTGTCTTCCAGTGCGCGGGATAAGCAGAACAATTCGGGTTTGATTCTATCGACAGCGGCCCTGCGTGAGCCTGACTGATGCGTGGCGCCTACACACCCCGCCTACAATTGCGCGCCATGAGCCTGTCCACCATCACCGCCCTGTCGCCGCTTGACGGCCGTTACGCCACCAAACTTGCCGCCCTGCGCCCGATCATGAGCGAACACGGCTACATGCACCGCCGTGTGCAGGTGGAAGTGGCCTGGTTCATCGCGCTGTCGGATGCAGGTTTCGCTGAATTCAAGCCACTTACCACCGGAGCGCGCGCTTACTTGCTGGGGCTGATCAAGAACTTCTCTGAGGCCGATGCTGCGGCCATCAAGGAGATCGAGAAGACCACCAACCACGACGTGAAGGCGGTCGAGTACTGGATCAAGAGCAAGTTTGAAGCGCGCCCCGAACTGGAAAAGGCCTCGGAGTTTGTGCACTTTGCCTGCACCAGCGAAGACATCAACAACACCAGCCACGCGCTGCAGCTGCGCTCGGGCCGTGACCAGGTCGTGCTGCCCGGTCTGGACCGCATCGTGCTCAAGCTGCGCGAAATGGCCCACGCCTTTGCCGACGTGCCCATGCTCAGCCGCACCCACGGCCAGACGGCCAGCCCCACCACCGTGGGCAAGGAAATGGCCAACGTGGTGATGCGCCTGCAGACAGCCTGCGACCGCATCGCCGGCGTCAAGATCATGGGCAAGATGAACGGCGCCGTGGGCAACTACAACGCCCACCTGTCGGCCTGGCCCGATTTCGACTGGGAAGCCTTCAGCAAGAAGGTCATCGAAACGCCAGAACCCCTGGGCCTGGGCCTGACCTTCCAGCCCTACAGCATTCAGATCGAGCCACACGATTACATGGCCGAGCTGTTCGATGCCGTGGCGCGCGCCAACACGATCCTCATCGACCTCTCGCGTGACATCTGGGGTTATGTGAGCCTGGGCTATTTCAAGCAGCGCCTGAAGGCGGGCGAGATTGGCTCGAGCACCATGCCACACAAGGTCAACCCCATCGACTTCGAGAACGCCGAAGGCAACCTGGGCCTGGCGAATGCGGTTCTGAAGCACCTGTCCGAAAAGCTGCCCGTCAGCCGCTGGCAGCGCGATCTGACCGACAGCACCGTGCTGCGCAACATGGGCGTGGCCCTGGGCTACGCCACGCTGGCCTATGCCTCGCTGCTCACCGGCCTGAACAAACTCGAAATCAACGAAGAAGCCCTGGCCGAAGACCTGGACGCCTCCTGGGAAGTGCTGGCCGAACCCATCCAGACCGTGATGCGCCGCTTTGGCGTGCAGGGTGCCTACGAGAAGCTCAAGGAAGTGACCCGTGGCAAGACCGTGACCGCTGAGGCGCTGCATGGGTTGATCACCTCGCTGGAGATCCCCCAGGCAGAAAAGGACCGCCTGCTGGCGATGACGCCGGGCAGCTACGTGGGCAAGGCGGCCGAGCTGGCGCGCCGGGTCTGACCCCCTGAGGCGCTGAGCGCCTTCCCCCAAGGGGAACGCAACCCGTGACCCGGCACAGCGGATTCCACGGTTGCACTGGCCTGGCCCCAGTCAGTTGCATATGCTGCTGGGTTTTGAGGTATTTTGGCCACTGGCGCGCATCTGGCAAGCGCTGGCAGCTATTCATTTTGTAGTGAGGCTGCATGGCCATCAAATCCACCATCTTCAAGGCGAACCTGCAAATCGCCGACATTGACCACGGCTACTACGCCGACCATGCGCTCACCCTGGCCCGCCACCCGAGCGAGACCGATGAACGCATGATGGTCCGGTTGGCCGCGCTCGCCATCCAGGCGCACCAGCTCAATGACCTGTGCAACGGCGACGCCACGCTGGCATTTGGCGCGGGCCTGTCAGACCCCGATGACCCCGATGCCTCGCTGACCGATTTCACGGGCCGCAAGCGCGTCTGGATCGAGGTGGGCCAGCCCGAGGACAAGCCGCTGACGAAAGCCTGCAGCAAGGCCGATTCCGTGATCGTCTACTGCTTCAACCACGCCGCAGAAATCTGGTGGAAGGGCATCGAGACCAAACTCTCCCGGCTGGAAAAGCTGCAGGTGTGGCGCATCCCCACCGAGGCCTCCCAGGCGCTGGCGCAACTGGCCGAGCGCAGCATGCAGCTGCAGGCCACGGTGCAGGAGGGCGCGATCACCCTGAGCAGCACGTTGGGCAGCGTGCATGTGGAGCCCGTGCGCTGGAAGTAAGCCCAGTTACGCCGAAAAATACCTGCTGGCGCCCGATAGGTGGGCATTTGTTGCTATCAAATTGGCGATTTTTGGCGGCCACTCATCAGTCACGGGGCATCAGCGCACCACATTGCCAGCACTGCTCGAAGCCGCCTTCCACGATCTCGCCGCACTGGCATGCCCAGTGGCGTTGTGGCAGGGTCTGCAGCGCTTGCAGCAAGGCGCGTGCGCGGGTGGCGTGTTCGTCGTAGTCCAGCCAGATTTCGGGCAGGCACTGGTCGGGCGGCAGGTGCCCGGCGGCGGCGCCGAGGTACTGGCGCTGCACCGAGGCCGTCATGCCGGCCTCGCACAGCAGGTCCGCCCACAGCGTTGCAATGGCGATGTTCGGGGCTTGGGTCAGGCGCAGCATGGCACCACCATAGCGGTTTGAGCGGCTGGCGTACAGGCCTCTTGTGGCGTGGCGTGTCGGGCTCTCGCGCAATCAGATCATCGGATCAGTTGCCTTGGGCGCTGGGTGGCTTGTGGGTCGAGGCACCTTCGGCTGCACGCTCTGCATAGCGGTTGAAGCGCCAGGCCGAATGCTCCAGCGTGATGCGGCGCCACACCGTGCGTTTTTCTGCGGGGGTCATGCCAGGCCAGAACTGCACCTCGTCGAAGGTGCGTCCGCAGCCCTTGCACAAATCGTCGCCCTGGCTGGTGGAGCAGATCGCGATGCATGGTGTGTCGGGCGTGGTGTCGTACCAGGCAAGCCACGCGGCCAGTGCATGGGCCGGCAGGCGGTTTTCGTCGATGCTGCTTTCGCGGTGGTAGACCATCAGCGCATAGGCCTCGCCCAGCGCTTCGATCTCAGGTGCCAGTGCAACGCCGTCGGGCGACGGCGCGCGGCGGCGCCAGTGGTTGATGGCGGCTTCGATGTCGGTAATGTGGATGGCGGCCATGGAGGGCTGGGACACAAGGGGGCTGGATCATAGCCGCCCGCCCGGGGCACGCTGGCGGTGGTGTTATCGCTGGGCGTGCGCCATGGCGCCGGTGGCGCACAGAAAACGCGGGGTGGTCGTAAGCAGTAACCACAATACTGCGGCCCTTGCGCACCAGCGCTGGCGATGTTCCAATCAAAGGCTCGAAGGGGAGTAGCTCCCGACTTGTACTGCAGCATGGCCCAGGTTCTGGCATGCGCAGGGCAAGGCATCGGATTCGTCGTCAATACGAAGCATCGCTTCCGGCGTTCCGGGTTCCACGCACATGGTCCATGTGCTGAACTGAGCAAGACCTTTGATGGGCCCTCTGTGGGCTGATCAAGGCGATCTCTCCATTTGCCACGCCCCGCTCGTGGCAAGAAATCCTTGGTCCTCCCACCGCAGGCCCCCTATCCCTGGGACGGACTCGGCGCTACAGTGGCGGCGAGATCCTCCCCTCGCGCCACTGATATTGAGGAATTTATGGACTTTTTGGCTTCGCCCGAATTCTGGCTGGCACTCGGCCAGATCATCATCATCGACATCCTGCTGGGTGGCGACAACGCCGTGGTCATCGCGCTGGCTTGCCGCAAGCTGCCTCCGGCACAGAGAACGCAGGGCATCATCTGGGGCACGGCCGGCGCCATCATCCTGCGCGTGATCCTGATCGCGTTTGCGATGACCCTGCTGGCGCTGCCGTTCCTCAAGTTCGTGGGCGCCGTCTTGCTGGTGTGGATCGGCGTCAAGCTGCTGGCACCGGATGAAGATGGCCACGGCGACGTGCAGGGCAGCGACAAGCTGCTGGCTGCCATCAAGACCATCATCGTGGCCGACCTGGTGATGAGCGTGGACAACGTGATCGCCATTGCCGGCGCCGCGCAGAACGCGGGCGAGCACCAGTTCCTTCTGGTCGTGCTGGGCCTGTTGATCTCGATCCCGATCATCGTCTGGGGCAGCCAGCTGGTCATCAAGCTCATGGAGCGCTTCCCGATGATCATTACGCTGGGCGGCATGCTGCTGGGCTGGATTGCCGGTGGCATGCTGGTGACTGATCCCGCATTTGCCAACCCTGACAAATGGCAGTGGATGCTGAAGATGCCGCTGGACAGCACCACCGGCGAAGTCCTCGACGTGATCAAGTACGGTGCCAGCGTGGCGGGTGCGCTGCTGGTGCTGCTGGCTGGCAAGGTCATTCTCGCGCGCCGTGCAGCGGCTGCACCTGCCGAGCAGCAAGGTTGATCGACTGAGGTCCTTAGGAATCGGCCAAGGGCCCGGAGTGCAGCTTCGCTCTCCGGGCCCTTGGCCCTCAACAGGGAGTGGTATGGACAGAGTCATCGTGTACGTGGACGACGCGGCGTACGCCCAGCAGGTGCTTGCGCCTTTGTTCGCCCGGGATGCCTCGGCGCAGACCCAGTGGGTGCTGGTGGCCTGTGCCCCCCGGATGACCCACCGGATCAGCAAGTGGGTGAGCCATAGTGCGCGTGAGAACTGGCGCGCCAAGTGGGCGGACAAGCTGTTCGCCCAGATCCTCCCGGCACTTCGGGCACCGGCCAGCAGTGTGACCACAGTGGTTGCCAAGGGGCCGCTGGTTGAGCTCACCGAGCAGTTGCAGGCGGCACAACCCTCTGCGGCCCAAGTGGTGGATGCCCGGCGTCCGAAGTCCGACACCCCTGAACCAGAG
Source organism: Acidovorax sp. (assembly GCA_018780365.1). GTDB lineage: Bacteria > Pseudomonadota > Gammaproteobacteria > Burkholderiales > Burkholderiaceae_C > Acidovorax. The sequence goes on from JADMJR010000008.1 coordinate 45,898, forward strand.
AAGAACCCGGCGGGCCGCAGCTGGTCATCGCCCAAGCCTGGCACACTGCTGAGCAGTCTGCTGACGGGCTTTGGTGCCTTGTGGGTGTTGGCGCTGGAGTAACCTGGTGCTGCCCGCCGCACGTGGCGGATGTTTTGCTGAAAGGGCCCTTGGGGCCCTTTTTCTTTGCCGCTGGCCGGTGCTATTCTTTGGCCATGAAACTGCTTCTCAAATGGCTGCTCAGCGCAGCAGCACTTCTGTTCGTCGCCTACATCTACAGCGGGGTGGAGGTGAAAAGCTTCACCTCAGCATTGATTGCAGCCTTCGTGATCGGGCTGTTCAATGTGGTCCTGCGCCCGGTGCTGGTGGTGTTGACATTGCCAGTCACCATCGTCACCGTGGGGCTGTTCCTCTTCGTCATCAATGCGCTCATGTTCTGGGCGGCGGCCAGTGTGCTGGACGGCTTCCACGTCACCGGCTTTGGCGCCGCCCTCCTCGGTTCCCTGATCTATTCGGTGCTGGGCGTGCTGATCGAATCAGCGCTCGGCGGTTTGTTCACGAAGGAGTGACTCCATGGCGCGCAGCCGGGTGTCAACAATGGACGCCTCAATGTGGTCCACTGCGGCGCCGCCACGGCGCGCCATCTCTTGGCCCGCCTTGAACCGGTCCACCGCTGCCGCATAGTCGTAACGCGCTGCGTGTGCTTCGGCTTCCGCCCGAATGGCGCGCAGGCTCTGGCCTTGGGCCTGCCATACGGAGGCCAGTAGTTGCCACACGGTGGCGTCCTTGGGGTGGTTGGCCACCCAGGTTTGCAGGGCTTCCGCGCCATCGCCTGCCCGGCCTGCTTTCAGCAGGGCCTGGGTACGCAGGACCAGCTCAGGCCTGCGCGTGCTGCCTTCGGGCACGGCCGCCAGCGCAGCGGCCGCATCATCTGCAGCCAGTTCAATCTCTGCACCCAGCAAACGCACCAGCCTGCGGGCCGCAGGGTCGGCGCGGGTCAGTTCATCCAGTTTTCTGGCAGCAGCCCGCGCACCCGCCGCGTCACGCAGCTGATGGCAGCCCAGGGCGGCCGCATACAGCGCTGCCGCGCGCCGCTGGGGCGGCTGGCCCGCGAAGCCAATGCCTTGTGGTTCCGCGATCCATTGTCGCAAGGTGTCCACTCCGGGGTTGGAAAGTACCCGGGCCCGTGCTGCGACCATGGCGTGTTCGAGCGTGGTAGGCCCCGCCACAGGAGGCGTGGAACCTGGCGGGATGCGCGACTGCATGTCCGCCATGCGTTCGGTGGTCAGCGGATGGCTGCGCAGGTACGGCCACGAGCCGTTGTCATTGAGCCGGTTCGCCTGCTGGAGCTTGTCAAACATGCTCACAAACCCCTGGGGCGCGAAGCCTGCCGGGGCCATCAGGCCATAGCCAATGCGATCCGCCTCGCGTTCCATGTCGCGCGAGAAATTGAGCTGATTCTGCATGGCCAAGGCCTGGCCACCCACCACCAGGGCCTGGGTGGCCCCCGGGTTCTTGCTGGCGGCCAGCGCGCCCAGTATCAGGGCCCCCAGCAACAGCGGTGTCTGCTTGCTCTGCTGCGTGACCAGGCGCGAGATGTGGCGCTGGGTGACGTGGCTCAACTCATGCGCCAGGACCGAAGCGAGCTCGTCGCGTGTGGCGACCACCCCGATCAGGCCCAGGTGTATCCCCAAATACCCGCCGGGCAAGGCAAAAGCATTCACCGTGCGGTCACGACCCAGCAGAAGCTCCCAGGCAAAACGTTCCTCCAACTCGGCAGAAAGCTCGCCACGCGCCTTGGCCGCCGCCATCAGCGGCTGCCAGATGCCCTGCACGTAATCTGCGACGACCGGGTCGTCGATGTAGTCGGGGTCGCGGTACAACTCCCGGATGATGCGGTCACCAAGGCGGCGCTCGGCGCTGGTGGTGAGGTCGCTGCTGTCGCCGAGCGTGGGGAGGCTGGGTTGAGCGGTAGCTGCAACCGTGTACGCACACGCTAGAGCGCCTGCTATAACAACTGCCAGCGATTGCGACAAAAGAGTTTGGCCCCTGAAGCACAAAAGCAATCGCATCAAAAAGAGTCCAGTGGGAGAAAGCCTAGAGGCTCAGCGGTCGTGGCGTCTAGTAACACGGTCCATGCGTTGTCGCGTCCCACCAGCGGCAGGTAACGCAGTTGTGTAGCTGGCTTGCCCGTGTCTTCAATGCCGTGATCTATCAGCACAATGTGGTTTGCAAAACGGGTGCGCAACTCTTCGATAGGCTTGGCCTCCTTAAGGACGTCTGAGATGCTGTCAGCATAGGACTGCCACAAGTCACTGCGTGCTGCGAGTGGAGCGCCGCTAAGCGCCGCCATCGTAGAGTCAAACTTCTCCGCTGCATCTTTGAAGGGACGTAGCGCAATGGGCGTAGGACCTGTGACAGGGAGCTTCTGAAGGGATACTGGTGCTCTAATCAGGAGGTCTGCGTCTACGTCGATGGCATGGACAACGCTCATGCGGGTGTACTCGAAAACAAGATGTACTGGCCGCGCGACAAACACAGTCCACAAGCCATAGCCCAATGCTATCGCTTGGAGCAAGCCGATCACAGCGAGGTCTGTCATCAAAATTCGTTGAGGCTTGGATCGATTGAAAATCGTAAACGTAATCAGTGGCCCCATGACAACGTCTACACAAATAAGTAGCATGAAAAGTGACCGCCCCCCAGAGATTTCTCGGTACGGATAGGGGTACCAGAATGCAAAAACAAGTACGGCAGCCAGTGCCGCTATGCACAGGCTGATGCCCAAGTGGATGCCGCTGGCGCGTATGCGCCCTTTCAAATCTTGCATGATCGTATGACGCCTTCCTCTGTAGATTGTTCAATCAACGGCTAACGCTATCAATATTTTATATCGCATGTCTTTATTTACTCACTTCGATGCTTTTGGCCAAGCCCACATGGTGGATGTAGCTGCGAAACCTTCAACGCACCGCATTGCAGTTGCTTGTGGCTGCATTGAGATGCAGCCAGAAACACTGGCGCTGATTGAAGAAGGCACTGCTAAAAAAGGGGATGTACTTGGTATTGCCCGTATAGCCGGAATTCAGGCAGCCAAAAAAACAAGTGACCTGATTCCGTTGTGTCACCCGCTTTCGTTGACACGTATCACCATAAAATTTGACAATTCGAAACAGCAACACCTGAACTTTAATGGAATTTACTGTGAGGCAAGAGTAGAAACTGTAGGGCAAACGGGTGTTGAGATGGAGGCATTAGTGGCTGCGCAGATCGCGCTACTCACAATATATGACATGTGCAAGGCTGCGGATCGTGAGATGTCAATTCACAGTGTCCATGTTAAGGAGAAACATGGAGGAAAATCCGGAAGTTTTTTCGCAACAGCGTAGCGGCTTTCTTTGGATCAGAGTTTTCGTAGATCGATAAAAAATGGAAGATGTTACGTCTGTTTGCTGCTGGATGCTATTTTTTTCCGCCTGTGAGTGTGGTGTTACTTGTTGTAGGAATAAAAGCGTCGCGCAGAGAATGTCTGGAATTTTGTGTGAGGCATATTGATATTTTACCGATTCTGCAAAGCTGTTGATCAATACTGCGTTCTTGATCTTGTAAGTCAGTAATTTTCGAGGGTCGCAATTGAGATGGCGCTGCTTATTAGTTATATTGACTCTTGTCGAAAATTTTGGGGTATTATTTCAAGAGGATTGGTTTTTTGAAAATAGGTAGCCCTTGTCGTCGAGCGTCAAACTAGAACGCTGTGTTCGAAATGAGTACACAGTAGTGTTCGTCCGGAAAGTGACTGTTTGTTCTAGCGTGTGCTACCGGAGATGTAGGGTCTCTTTTAGTACCTTCCGTTCAGCTCGATGGGGTTTTTCCATATCGATAAATGCTGCATTCCGGATGATGGCATAGACGCTAAGTGCTATCCACTCTTCGTGACCCGAGTCGTTCTGCAAGGGTTGATAGAGTCCTTGCAATCGAGCCCGGGAGTGAAGCCATGTTGATAGCCCTGCACAAGAACGCCCGCACCGCGCCTGCCGTGCGTGCCGAGATTGCTGTCAGCGACGAGACTGCCAGTGTCTCGGTCCAACGCTTTGGCATCACCGAGCAGACGGTCTACAAGTGGAAAAAGTGCACTGTCTTTGGGAATCGTTCTCACACGGCCCATCATCTGCAGGCAGTGCTTACGCCTGCGTAAGAGGCCGTGGTGGTCCACCTGCGGCGCACCTTGCTGCCATGACTTGCATGGCTGTCACACGAGAGTCTCTGAGCCCCGGTATCTCGCGCTCAGGCCTGGACAGGTGTCTGCGCCGACATGGGGCTGGCAATCTCAATGACCTCAAGCCCCGTGAGCCTGCTGTGGCCCACAAGACCCTCAAGAGGTACGAGCCAGGGTGGTTGAACATGGACATGAAGTGCTGCCTGCCCCAGATACGGGACGAGAGCAGCCGGGCGCTACCTGTCCGTGGCCATCGACCGGGCTACGCGCTGGGTTTGTGCAACTCAAGGCCAGCAAGATAGCGGTCAGTGCACAGGCCTCTCTGAACGCATTGCACAAGGCCTGCTCGTTCAGGATCAACAAGCTGCTGACCGACAACGGCAAGGAATTTACGGACCGGTTGTTTGCCAGCCGGGAGCGCGAACCCAGCGGCAACCATGAGTTCGACCAACTGTGCCAGGAGTTGGGCATAGAACACCGGCTGACCAAGCCCAGGACACCCAGAACCAACGGCATGGTGGAGCGGTTCAATGGCCGCATAGCGGACGTCCTGAAGACCCACAGGTTCAACAGCCGTGAGGACATGGAGCAGACCTTGCTGCGTTATGTGGCCTTGTACAACCACCAATTACCCCAGTCAGCGCTGGGCAGCAAGACGCCGATGCAGGCCATGTAACAGTGGTGCCAGAATTTTTTCACAAGCGACCACATGATCATTCGGATGTGAAAAATAATCACAAATTCGATAGGAATATTATTTTGGAAAATCCTTGGCGGATATTTTTAGTTCAGTGGGATTGCTGATGAATTCTGAGAGTTCCTTGAAAGCCTTTTCTGGTCTGTTTTCAGAATATTTCTTAAGCTTGATGATAAATGGCGAGTGTTGAAGTCCAAGCGCGTATGCAACTCTTTTTGCTCGTTCAATATCGCCAGATAAGGTAAGTATCAATGTATATCGATATAAAAACAGTTGATCCATATTAAATCTTGCAGCTCTGTCGAAATCAGGTAGCATTGCCCTGGCCTCATCATCCGTTGGCGCGTCTAGGAGCGATGAGGTGAGCATTGAGTTAGCTACCCAAGATTTGAAAATGAAGGCATTGTTTGCGGTTTTTCTGCGTTCTGCTATGGAGTCCCCTGCGCCACCCGGTTTGTAGATGGCTGCCAAGGTGAGATAGTGAATGCATGCAATAAGAGTAAAGAGGATTAGCACACCGCCGAATGCTGGTGCAATTCTATTGATAGCAACGTGCCCCTTTGGGGTATTTTTATTAGGCTGATGCGCGTCAATAGATGCAGATCCGAGAAATAATCCAAATAAAAAAGCAGTGGGCAATAAAAAATAGAGATACCAAAGTGGGAACTCAAACATGCTATGGATGAAAATCGGCATGGCCAACAGGGAGGCTGTAAGACCTATGGGGTTTTTCACTGCACCTGTGGAGAGATATGTGGCGGCTAGCAGTAGCCCAAAAAAAACGACAGCCACAGGGAGTCCAAATTCAGCAGCAATTTGCAATGGCAAGAGATGTGCGTTGTTAAATGCGACAGGGAATTCTATCGGTACATTTGATAAAAGGTAGTAAAATTGAAACTGCCCAAATCCAGTACCAATCATCCAGTTTTTCCGTAGAATTTCCAATGCATTTTTCCAAAGTTCGATGCGGGTTCCTGTATTTTCTATCGGATTTTTAATGGTTTCTATCCATCGACTGGCACCATAATAATCATAGATTTGATGCTGTGCGATGATGGTTAGTGCCCACGTGCTTAAAGGCACCAGTGCGAATAGGCAAAAAAGCCAGAGTAGATTATTTTTTTGGCGGCGATTGATTATTATTCCGATAAATATCAGTGTTGCCAGGGTGATAATTCCAGTTCGGGAACTTGTCAGTACAATGCCAATAATAATTACTGTTAGCAGTAGTAACGTCGCAAAAAGACCGATCTTCTTTCTGTAGAACAACCATCCAGAGGCCACGATTCCCATGCATAAAAATGTGGCCATGTGATTCGGTTGGCGCATGTTGCCGTATATCCGGCCTGCCTCATTCAATGGCGAAATGAAGAATGGATTAACCTCCAGTTGCAGGTACTGAGAGATTTCTGCTGCGAATGCCAAAATGGCGCCGCAGATCAGTGCGAATGCTAGTTGATCAACCCATATGGTGGCATTTTGGCCTTGGGCTAGATGGTTGCCTGTAAGCAGGCATAGGATTGCTGTGGTAAGGAAAAACAACCAGTGGAGTGCCGTGCTCCAGTTTGATACATGCCCAGATAGTGCATGTACGGAAATAACTATCATTAAGAAAAATATTGCTACCAGAGAAATCGTAATCGGTGTTCCAATTCGAGTGGCTGGGGCATTCTTGAATGCAACTATAGTCAACGAAAGCCAGCCTATTGCGGCTGCAAGCTCATTCAGAAAGGTGGGGCTCGGGAGAACAACCATCGCAATCTGGTATGGCAATGTTGCTGCAATCAGCATAAGACCAAAAATCCATGCTGTTGTACGATGGTGTGTAGTCATGATTTGCAAAAAACAAAGCGCCCCTGAGGGCGCTTTGTTTGAGATATAGATATCTATATTATTGACCGCGGCAAGAGCCTGGCAGGAATTTGAGTGCAACGGTAGTGCCTGTGCCGCCACAAACCCATTGAGGAACGCCAACGCCAATGGCCGCGCCCGAGGGGGCGATGAGCACAAGGAGGCCGTCAATTTGAGCATCACCAACGTTGCGAGCGCCAACTGTGATCACGCCGGATCCGTTGGTTGTAACAGAAGACACGAACTTGCTAGGTCCGGTCGCTTCGCAACCCCAAGATCCGGCTGTCGGCAGTGTGCCACCGGAGGGAGTCGTTTGGTAAACCTCGGTGATTGAGGTGCGGCATGCGGACCCAGCCAAGATTACTTCGGACATGCGAGCACGTTTGGTGTAGTCCTGGTACGCCGGCAGGGCCACAGCAGCCAAGATACCGATGATCGCAACCACGATCATCAATTCGATCAGGGTAAAACCCTTTTGGAGAGAGCGCTTCATGAAAAACTCCTAGGAAAAAGTTGCAAATGCGCAGTGGCTATGCAATCCCCGTGCCCGTTTGGCTAAATGGCGTGCGGCAGTGTCAGGCCGCTGTGCCGCAACGAGCCTCGCGCAAACCGCGCCGTTGCATGTTTGATGGGTGAGGGAAGTCAAGCAATTTCTGGGCAAACACCAAGAAAAAGACCTGCCCCTCAACATTGTTGACGAACTTCCTCCGCAGAGGTCATCCGGACACACCACGTCGCGCCAAAAAATGCATCAGCCATTCTGGGTGTCTTACATTTTTGTCGCTCAGTATTGTCAAGTCGACTCCTTCCTACACTTCCAGCGTCTGCCCTGCGATCAACCAGCGGATGTCGTGGGGGCTTTGGTGGGTACTTGCCGTGCAATCAAGCTGCAGAATCTCTTCCATGATGAGTTCTGTTTCTGACGGCTTGGTGTGCGTGATGTAGATGGGGTAGCGGTTGGAGGGCGGTATGTTGGCCAGTTCCTGGGCCAGCGTGTCGGGGGATAGGTGCAGGCTGCGGCGGGCCAGGTCGCGTTCGCGGTTGCTGAAAGCGGTTTCTATGACGAGGTAGGACACGGGCATGTTGTTGACCCGGTCCCAGAACGGCTGGTTGCGCTCGGTGTCTCCGCTAAAAATCCACCAGCCGGTGTTTCCACGCACGCCGAAGCCCACGGCGGGGACGGTGTGGCGTGCAGGAAGGACTTCAATCTCGGTGCCGTCGATGGTCAGCAGTTGGCCGGTGGCAAAGGGCTGGTACTGCAGGAAGGGCGACGCCTGCGACGGGATGGCGCTGAAGTCTGGCCAGATGATGTTGTTGAACACATGCGACTGGAGTGCCTTGATCGTCGCGGCCAAGGCATGCACTTGCACGGGCGAACGGCGCAGCGACGATACCGCGTCCAGCATCAAGGGCAGTGCGGCAATGTGGTCGAGGTGCGAGTGGGTGAGGAGCACATGGTCAATCTTGCCCATCTCCTCCAAGGTCAGGTCGCCCACGCCAGTTCCCGCATCCAGCAGGATGCTGTCTCCGATCAAGAACGATGTCGTGCGACAGTCCTTGGCGATAGCGCCGGAGCAACCCAGCACGCGAACCTTCATGTGAAGCCTTCTGGTTGTTTACTTGGTGTCGAAATTGGTGGCACTGTCCCATTCGGGGTTGTAAGGCTGTAGGCGGAAGCTGGCCACGCGTGTGGCATATAACTCGTGCAGCACGCAGTGGGGGCGAAATTCCCCCATGCGTGCCAGCAGTTCATCGCATTGTGCCCATTCCTGGGCCGCGTAGGCGGTGAGAAATTGCGCCCAGATGGCGAGTTCTTCGGCCTGGCGCTCTGGGAGCTCACCCAGCTTCGACAGAGGCTGGTAAATGGGCACCGCTTGCGCTTTGCCTTTGACGCGCACGCGGTCCATCTGTTGCCAGGCGAACTGAGGGGCGAGAGATTGGGCGCTCTCGCTTACAACGATGGCGGTGCCGTAGTGTTTGGAAAGGCCCTCCAGCCGGGAGCCCAGGTTCACAGCGTCGCCGATGACGGTATAGGCGCGGCGTATGTCCGAGCCCATGTCCCCAACGCACATGATGCCCGTGTTGAGTCCAATGCCCACCCCGATCTCCGGCAGGCCGCGGGCGCGATGGTCTGTGTTGATCTGACCGATGGCCTGTGCCATTTCCATGGCGGCTGAGACGGCCAGTTGGGCATGGTCCGGGGTGGCGACAGGGGCGCCCCAAAAGGCCATGACACAGTCCCCCATGTACTTGTCGATGGTGCCCCGGTGGCTGCGGATGATGTGAGTGAGCTTGCTGAATACCTCGTTGAGCAGGGCCTGCAGCTGCAGTGGTTCCATGCGCTCCGACATTGCGGTGAAGCCACGCATGTCGCAAAACATCACGGTCAGCTCGCGGTTGGTGGCCTGCATGCTGTAGTGCTCGGGCTGCTTGACCATCTCGGCCACGAGCTCTGGTGGCACGTAGGCGCTGAACAGGGTGGCCAATTCGCGCTTGGATCGGCTTTCCACAAAATAGCCATACGCCATATTGAGCGCAAACGCCAACAGGGCCATCACCACCGCAGTGGCGAGTGGCAGGGCCAGTCCATGCGCCAGATAGAGCCAGAGATTGAGTCCGACCAGTGCGCCCACCACGCTGCCGCTCAGCAGCACGGCCGAGGAGGCGGACAGCAGAGGGAGCGCCACGGCCAGTAGGAGGCCTGAGCAGAGCAATTGCAGTGCGTCAAACCCGATCGCGTAGTCGGGCCGCACGATGTTCTTGCCATCCAGAAAGGCCGAAAGAACATTGGCATGCGTTTCCACGCCCGGGTAAGTTCTGCCGACGGGGGTCACACGCAGGTCCAGCAGGCCTGGGGCGGTGGAGCCGACCAGTACAAGTTGATCTTTCAACTGGCCGGGCGGCAGAGACCCTTCCAGCACGTCCGAGGCCGAGATGTACCGGAACGAGCCACCCTTGGCATCGCCAGGACCCCGGTAGGGGATGAGTGTGGCCAGCTGATCGTCCACGGGCAGTGCCAGCGCGCGGCCATCCGCGCGCAGGATGATGCTCTGCAGTGCGTCGTGTGTGCCATTGGGGGTGGAGTTTGCAAAGCCTGGGTGGATTTCCGGCGAGCCAATCACGGTGCGAAACATGGCCAGAGCCAGCGATTCGTAATAGTGCCCCTGGTACTCTGCCAGCAGCGGGAGGGATCGCACGACGCCATCTTCGTCGGTGATCGAGTTGAAAAATCCGGCCGCAGGTGCTGCATGGGCCAGGCTTTCAATATTGCTGCTGTAGCCTTTCCAGGAAGTGGCGATCAAGGGAAGCCCCCGCAGACGTTCCAGGGGGAGTGCGGGGGGGGGCAAGGCGCCTTTGGTGATGCCGTCCCGGTCATCACCCGAGAGGTAGTAGCCCAGCACCACGGGTCGTCCCTGCAATGACTGTGCAAAAAGTGCGTCGTAGTTCAGGGAGGGCGCGAGGCGCGCCAGTTGCTCCTTGAAGGCGAGCTGTCCTCGCAGCGGGCCTTGGGCCAGCTCTTGCAGCGTCGCGAGGCCGGAGCTTTCATCGGCCTCGGCGAACAGGACATCGAATCCCACCACCGAAACCTGCTGTCGCTCGAACAATTCGCGCGCGAGAGTGGCGAGTTTGTCGCGTCTCCACGGCCATTGGCCAACCTGGCCCAGGCTCTTTTCGTCGATGTCAACAATGACGATCCGCTCGTCCAGCGTGCGTGGCATCGTGACCCGCAGCCGGGTGTCGTAGATGATGCTGTCCAGCCGCTCCAGCACCTGGAGGTGGAGCACATCTGCTATGTGCAAAAGCGCAAAAACCAGCGGAATCAGGGTGACGGCGATGCGCCGCCAGCGGCGGCGAAACAGGTGCGAGAGCTGCTGTCGCATGAGCCTGGCCGCACGTGGTGGGGTGATGGGACGACGAGGGTGGTGTGGCGGCCACCCTTTAGGCGGTGCCTACCTGTCGTCAGCTTTGCTCGAATTGCATTTCGGTGCCGGCCAGCTCCAGCCGATCACCGTTTTTGAGCGGCACAGGAGCGGCCCCGATGGAGGCTCCGTTGAGCAGGGGAGTTTCAGGCCCCTCCACATGGGCCAGCACAAAGCCCTGGTGCCGTTTGGTGATCGAGGCGACGGCGACACCTGGTTTGCCGATGGTGGTCACTACCTTCTGCAGCGACACCTCGCGCCCTGCCGCAGCGCCGGACATGACGCGGATCACGGCAGAAATCGGGGCGGGCGCCGGCGCGGCGGAAACAGGCCTTGCGGTGGCTGCGCCCATGGGGGGCACCATGCCCGGCTTGAAGATCATGGTCTTCTCGAAGTTCTGGCCTTCCGCCTCCTGCAGGAAGCGGATCTTGTACTTGCCGACTTCGATCGTGTCGCCGTTGCGCAGTTCCTGGCGCTTGACGGCCTTGGCATTCACGTAGGTGCCATTGGTGCTGCCCAGGTCTTCAATCTCCACCTCGTGCTCGGCCACGTGGATCACGGCATGCTCTCCGCTCACGGCAAGATTGTCGATCACGATGTCGTTGTATGGACGCCGACCGAGCGTGGTCCGCTCCTTGGTCAGTTGTACTTCCTTGATGACGACCCCGTCGATTGAAACGATCATTCTCGGCATGATCCACTCCTGATGTGATGAATTGTTGTGGTTTGGGCCATTCAAGCGGCCCCTAGCAATCGGGACATAAGGCCGCGCTTCTTGCCTCCCGCCGCAGCCTGCACCAGCAGCACGCTCACGTTATCACGACCGCCGTTCGCATTGGCGGTGTCGATGAGCAGTGTGGCTTTTTCTTCCAATGGGAGTGGTGCGCGCACCATCTCCGCCAGGTCGGAGTCCGTCACCATGTCCGTGAGTCCGTCGGAGCACAGCAGAAAGAGGTCGTTGGAGGCTACCTGGAACTCATTGACCTCCATCATGACATTGGGCTCCACGCCCAAGGCGCGGGTCACCAAGTTGCGATTGGAAGAAAGCGCTGCCTGCTGGGCCGTCAGCAGGCCGGCATCGACCTGCTCCTGGAGCCAGGAGTGGTCCCGGGTGATTTGCTGCAGCGCGCCATCGCGCAGCCGGTAGCAGCGCGAATCGCCGATGTGCCCGAGGATGAGGCGGCTGCCATGGAACACGGCGACCACCAGTGTCGTGCCCATGCCGGCGTATTGAGGGTTGGACAGCGATGCGCCCAGGATGGCGTGGTTGGCGTTTTCCACGCATATTTCCAGAGCACGGCGCACATCGGTGGACTGGGGCGTGGCTCCGGCCTGGGCCAGCCAGCGGGCCATCTCGGTGCGGATGAAGGTCGTGGCCATTCCGCTGGCAACCTCTCCGGCGTTGTAGCCACCCATGCCATCGGCCAGGATGGCGACCTGCGCATCGCGGTCTACCGCCACCGCATCTTCGTTGTTGGTGCGCACACGGCCCTTGTCGGTCCGCGCGAAAAATTCGTAGGTCATGGATGTGTGGGCGAGCGTCATTGGGCGCCTGAAATCGGCGGGGCTGCCGCTCCCCGGGCTGCGGGGGGCTCCATCACGGTTTCCTGAAAATCCGCCATCTCGTGCCCTGTTGCATCGCGGTCCGCATCATAGACCACTGCCTCGGGCGTGGGCAGGCCTGCGCCTTGGGCTGTGCCAGCGGTGGCCTGCCGCAGATCGGCGGCGAACTGGCGGCCTGTCTGGTAGCGCGCCTCGGGGCGTTTTTGCAAGGCCAGTGCCACCACCTTGGCAATGGCTGGCGAGAGATCGGGGCGCAGCCCGCGGATGTCCGGGGCGTCTACGCTGGCGATTTTGTGCATCAGCTCGGTCATGGATGCACCGCGCAGCGGAAGGGTGCCTGTGAGTAGCTGAAACAGGGAGATGCCCAGCGAGTACAGATCCGACCGGCCATCCACCTTCTTTCCGGCGAGTTGCTCGGGAGACATGAAACTGGGGGTGCCTAGCACCAGCCCCGTGCGGGTCTTGCTGGAGTCGGTGATGCGGGCAATGCCAAAGTCGGTCACCTTCACGGCGTCGGTGGCGCTGTCGAACATGATGTTGGCAGGCTTGATGTCACGGTGCACCACATTGTGGGCGTGGGCATAGTCCAGTGCATCCGCCACACGGGCCGCGATCGACAGCACCGTGGGCACGGGCAGCAGGTGCTCCTGGCTGCAGGCGTGGGTCAGATCCCGGCCCTTGAGAAACTCCATGGCGATGTATGCCAGATCATGCTCTTCGCCTGCATCGAAGATGGTCACGATGTGGGGGTGCTGCAGACGTCCGGCGGTTTCGGCCTCGCGGAAAAACCGGGCGCGGGCGTCGACCAGTGCGTCGCCTTCGAACTCCTGTCCCAGGGCCAGGGTCTTGATGGCCACCACCCGCCCGATCTTGGGGTCTCGTCCCAGGTAGACAACGCCCATCGCCCCTTTGCCGATTTCCCGGTCAATCTGGTAGCGCCCGAGCATGGGCACGCCCAGCGTGGCATCCCCGGGAAGCCGGGGGCTGGCGGTGTCTGCGGGTGGGACGGATGCCGGTTGGCTGTGGGGGGCGCCAGCGCTCTGGGCCTGCGCGCGCACCCGCTTGTAACGGCTTCGGGTGTCCTTGTACTGGCGGTTGTGCCGCAGGATATGTTCGTAGACGGCCTTGGCCTTGGCAAAATTGCGCTTGCGCTCAAAGTCTTCTGCCAGGTGGTAGAGGTTGTCCAGCAGGGCGTCGCTGGCAGGCACTTTGCGCAGGCGTTCAAAAGCCATGTCCAGTTGGCCCTGGCCCTGCAGGGCCAGGCCCATCATCCGGTTGGCTTCTGCGGCCTCGGCCGACTGCGACTGGGTTTGCGCGCCGTCCCCCCGGAGCAGCGCGCCTGCCGCCACTCCCGCCAGCAGGCCCAGCGCGGGCAACGTCAGCGGAATCCACAGGCCGGCATGGCGCAGCAACACCCATTCGATCCCCACCAAAATCAACAGCAAGGCGGCCCCCACGCCGAGGCCTGTCAGCTTGCGCGCCCTCGGCGCCGCCAGTCCCAGATACAGGAGGACCCCGGCGAAAGTCAGTCCGCAGGCCAGGGTGGCCCAGGCCGGTTCCAGCACGCCGAGGCCCAGGCGGATCGAGGACAGTGTGTGCGCCAGCAGATTGACGGGCAGGGCGGTGGCCCGCTCGCCCTGCACCCTCCCAGTGGTGGCCAGCGCTTCGGTGGTGGCACCCACCAGCACGATCTTGTCCTTGAAGCTGTCGGCGGGAGTCTTGCCATCCAGCACATTGGCAAACGAGTGGGTGGGAAAGCCCGGAGAGCCATCGGGCGATGTCTGTGTGCGTGGGCGCAGCGCGGCTACGCTGTCGGTTGCAATGTGCAAGCCGCCCAGACGCAGGCTGGCAGAGGCTTCCTGAATGCGAATGTCGCTGGATCCCAGGTGCAGGCTGTGTTGAGCGGCCAGCAAGGCCATCGAGGGGACTCCGGCGTTGTCGTACTGCAAGAGCAGTGGTACCCGGCGGACCTGGCCATCCCGATCCGCCTCGGCATACAGGTGGCCCACACCGGCTGCCACTGCGCCGAGGACACCGATGGGGTGCTGTGCGGCTTGGACCGGTGTTGCGTAGGTGCCCGGATCAGGCAGCGTGCTGCGGCGCACGTAGGCGGGCAGTGCGGCAGGCGTTCCCGTGGAGGCATAACGTGAGGCCAGCAGCACGTTACCGGCCCGCTGGATCGCACTGGCCAGGCGTGCGTCGGTGTCCAGTGCCAGGTCGGCATCGGCGGCGATGCGGCCGAGTTCTGCCGCCAATGGGGAGCCATCTCCTGCCGTGGCCAGCGTCTCCCGGATCTTGCGCACATAGCCCAGTCCCCGGTCGCTTTGCGGCTCCGTGAAGTGTGGGGTGTAGACAATGGTTTTGGCACCGCTGGTGGCCAGTTGGTCGATGAGCCGCGCGTGGGTGTCGCGGGACCAGGGCCAGGGCCCCAGGGCTGCCAGGCTGGCGTCGTCGATGCCGACGATGGCGATTTCGGGCAGGGGTGGGGGGGCGGAGACGCTGGTTGCGGCGTCGTACAGCACGTGCTCCAGCCGTTGGGAAACCCCGGTGGCTGCGCAGAGGGCCGCCACCACGAGCGCAGCCAGTGCGCTCCAAAAGCCGTCGGTACGCCACACATCAAGCCGCCGTGCCGAGGTTTTTCTTCCCACTTGCTGTTGTTCCACTCAGGTATTGAGTGGTCATTCAAGCAATATCTGCGCCCAGTCTTGGAAGGCCTGATTTTGGGAGGCTGCCGGGCAAAGCGGATTTGCAGGCCCACCCCCGTGCCGTTCTTGTCGGGCTAGGGGCCTTCTGTGTGCCTAGATGCGTCATTTTTGTCACATCGGCGGGGGAGCCCGCTGATGTGACCCGCGCTCAGAGGGGGGCGCTGCTTCGAGGCTTGGACGGCCAGAATTTGCCCACGCCTACCACCAGCGCGGCCCCCAGGGCGGCAGCCACGTAGTGAAGCGCTGGGTGTGCAACGGCGTAGTCGTGCAGGATGGCGTCGCTGGCGATGGTTTCACCGCCCACCCAGCCAATCAGCGCGGCGCCCAGCAGCACGATGAACGGAAAACGCTCCATGAGCTTGATCATGAGTGTGCTGCCAAAGATCACCAGGGGAATGCTGATGGCAAGGCCCAGTACCAGCAGGATGACGTTGCCTTGTGCGGCTGCCGCCACGGCAATCACGTTGTCCAGGCTCATGACCAGGTCGGCAATGAGGATGGTGCGGACAGCGGCCATCAGGCTGCCATAGGTCTTCGATTCGCCTTCGTCCTCTTCATCATCGCTGAGCAGCTGAAACCCAATCCACAGCAGCAGGCAGCCGCCCACGATCTGCAGGAAAGACAGCTCCAGCAACTTGGCCGCTACAACAGTGAGCAGGATGCGCAGGACCACGGCGGCGCCGGAGCCCCAGAAGACGGCCTTCTTTTGCTGATGCGGGGGAAGGGATCGGGCCGCGAGTGCGATGACCACGGCGTTGTCGCCCGAGAGAATGATGTTGATCCAGACGATCTTCATCAGGCCGATCCAGAAATCGGCACTATGCACAAACTCCATACTGAACTCCACTGTTATGAATGCAAGAAGCGCCGGGAACCAGGGTTCCAAGCGCTTCTCTTTTTATTGGAGCGGCCAGTTTATCTGGCCTTGCAGCGGGGGGCGTCCGTAATTGTGCTTGCGGATGCCTTTGCCGGCATGTGGCTGCTTACTTCAGCTGGGCCTTGAGCAATTTACCCAGTTCCGACGGGTTGCGGGTGATGATGAAACCCGACTCTTCCATGATGGCGAGCTTGGCATCGGCCGTGTCGGCACCGCCGGAGATCAGCGCGCCAGCGTGGCCCATGCGCTTGCCGGGAGGGGCGGTCACGCCAGCGATGAAGCCCACGATAGGCTTCTTCATGTTGGCCTTGCACCATTGGGCGGCTTCGGCTTCGTCAGGGCCGCCGATTTCGCCGATCATGATGACGGCGTCGGTGTCTGGATCGTCGTTGAAAGCCTTCATCACGTCGATGTGCTTCAGGCCATTGATGGGGTCGCCACCAATGCCCACG